>SICN01000001.1 GCA_009691405.1 Candidatus Peribacteria bacterium
AAATAGTATAAAACAATTTTATTTGATGTGTCAATGCGTGCGTGCGATGCAGCTGCTTTTGACCTGATGTTTATATGGTGTACAATCATGCACCTATGGACACTTCTCTTACCCCTGAGACCCGCATTGCGATCTTCCATGATAAAGAGATCCGCAAATTTCTGCATAACAATGAAAGGATGGGTACAATTTGTATGTACCCTTGTGATGGAGCCGCTGACCGGAATTGAACCGGTGACCTACACATTACCATTGTGTTGCTCTACCAACTGAGCTACAGCGGCGAAGACCGATGATGGAGGAATGATACGAGCAGATCTCGCAATTTCCTATTGTGATAGTAGATCGTGACAACACCGTATTGGCTTTTCTTTCGATAGGTTCCGAGCGAACCCGATCGTGTCACGGTCAACTTGTAAAACTGGCGCTTGGGGATCTTAAGTTTTTTTGACCAGAAGTCCAGCACTTTCGTGGGTTCCATGTCCGTAAACACCTGCAATCCGAACCGGCAATCAACTTTTTTAATGCGAAAGAAACGCACAAGGAATTCGAGAAATGTCCTGAGGAGCTCAGGATCGGTATTCCCCAGTCTGACAGAGTATTTGTTCGCTTTCGTTCCTTCTCCCCAATAAAGACCGATGCCCATTCCGAAGAGCTTCCAGTCTGCGAAAGTGCGCGGAGGATCGAAAACGAAAGGATCGCCATTCGGATGGTATCTTCGATACACTCCGTCACTGATTGAACGACGGGGGATTCCATAGTTGTTCATCCAATATTCAACTTTGTGTAGTGAGCAATGGCAGCGATCAGCAATCTGTTTCATCGATTGCTCTTTCTCAATGTACAATCTGCGCAAGAGTTGTTCATCGATTGGCGTGCTCATGGTAAAGCAGTATACCAAAATGGGAGTATTCTACCAAAAATATCTATTGCTCGGTCCCTACGGTCTCCACCCACGATTGTGGTTTTTCCTTCGCATGTTTTCGGAGCGCATTCTTGAGTGCATGTAATCCTAGAAGTGCGCATTTGGTTCGTCTCGTACCGACTGGGACTCCCAATAATTCTTTGATGTGATCTGGCTTCATTCTCTCAGCGTCTTTCGTACTCATTCCTGACAGTTCTTCCGAGAGCATCGACATCGCTGCTTGAGAAATCGCACAACCAGTGCCCGACCACGAGAGTCCGGTGATTTTTTCGTCATCGATCGTGAGCTGCACCGTCAGTGCATCACCACAACTTGCATTGATCTCGTGATGTTCGACCGATGGCTTCTGTAAGGGCTCCTTGCCACGAGGGCTTCTGAAGTGATCGAGGATATTTTCGGCGTAGAGATCCATGTGCGAAATTGAAAATTGAAAATTCATCGGCTGCTCTACCTCTTACAAAACAGCCTGCATGCAGCTTCAATTCCTTCAATGCACCGATCAATTTCCTCTTCCGTGTTGTAGACCGCGACAGACAGTCTCGTGGATGCAGTGATACCGAGAAATTTGTGGAGCGGTTGCGTGCAGTGATGCCCGGCACGGAGACAGATGCCTTTGCGACCCAAAATTTCGGTGAGATCATGCGGGTGGATGCCATCGACGGTAAAACTGACACAGCCGAGGAGACCTTCGTCTGACTGTGGGCCCAGAATCGTGAGCTTCTTCGTGGTTGAAAGTTTTTTGCGTGCATATGAGAACAAATTTTTCGTGTGCACGTGCATCGCATCAATGCCGATCGACTGCATCCAATCAATCGCGGCACCGAGACCGATCGCATCGGCGATGCTTGGGGTGCCTGCTTCGAATTTTCTCGGGAGTTCGGCGGACTTGAATCCGTCTCGGTCGACCGATTCGATCATGTCGCCGCCGCCGAGGAACGGAGGCATCGATTCAAGAAGGCTCTGTTTTCCGTAGAGCACGCCTACTCCCGTCGGACCGTAGATTTTATGGCCGGAAAATGCGAGAAAATCGACGTCGAGCGTTTGCACGTCGATCGATTCGTGTGCAATGAGCTGCGCCGCGTCGATCAGAACTTTTGCGCCCGCTTCGTGTGCGAGTGCGATCATGTCTTGCAGCGGAGTTCGTATGCCGAGGACGTTGCTGAGGCCGGTGACGGCGATGAGCTTGGTTTTCTTTTTCTTGAGAATCGTTGAGAGAGAGGACAGATCGAGGCGTCCGTCTTCTTGCAGTTCGATCCACTCGATCGCAATATCTTTTCTCTCATTGAGTTGCAGCCACGGGATGACGTTGCTGTGGTGCTCGAGAACCGAGAGTGTTATACCGCTTCCTTTCCGCAGCGTGTCGCCGTAGGAACGTGCGACAAGATTGATCGATTCCGTCGCATTGCGCGTGAAAATGATGTCGGAAGGATGAGCGGCACCGATGAACGACGCGACTTTTTTTCTTGCCTCTTCGTACGCGAGCGTCGCTTCCTCGGCAAGCGGGTGCATTCCGCGATTGATGTTGCTGTTTTGCTCGGCATAAAACTCTTGCAAGCGGTGAAGAACGTTCTCCGGTTTTTGCGTTGTCGCCGCGTTGTCGAGGTATGCCACAGGTTTTCCATCCCTCAGCTTTTTAAGGAAGGGGAATTGCCTGCGGATGACTGAGATATCGAGGGACATTGGAGAGGAATAGCATACAGGAGAGGAGCCTTTTTTACCCTTGCTACTTACTTCTTACTACTATTTTCGGTATTCTCTTCTTCACTATGACTCAGCGCACCGTCGTCACGCTCAGCTCAGCACTCTTTCTCATAGCACTGCTGTGGGGTGGATACACCTTGCTTGTGTACCTCGGTATTCCGATTCATGCGCTTGTCTACGCACTGCCTTCGGATGTCGATTCCATCGGGGTTGCCTGCGGAGGTCAGGCGAGTATCGGCACATACCTGTGCCGTGGATCTGCATTTCTTGCGCCATTTGTGATCGCACTCTTCCAGATGGCGAGTCCTTTCTGGTTGTACATTTTGCTATCTTTGCTGACGTACGGAGGATTCCTCCTCGTCAACGGATACAAAACAGGATTCTTCGAACTCCGTCTTACGATGCGTCCGATGTATCTCGTGCTTGCATTCGCAGTGTCGGTGTGGCTGATCGCTACGACGTTGTCCATCGGCACATTCTACAACGTCAACACTCCTCCCGAGCAAATGGTGGCTGATCAGGAAGGGCAGAAAATCCTGCAGCCGTTCAGGCGTTTCTACGAGCCGCTCCCTCAAGTGTACGGAGGCGTTGGACCGCAGGGTATGGCGGAGCTGCAGGCGAACTATCAGTCGCTTCTCAGTCGCGGTTGTCTGACCATGTATGGAACGACGATGAACGGAGCGAAGATTTACGATCTTCATTTCCTCTGCATGCAGAGCAGCTTTTTCAGTCGTGTTGGCCTGCAACTTCTCATGATCTTCCTCTTCGTTCTCAATTTGTTGGTTCTCGGGCGCTTTGTGCTTCAGAAGATTCTTCGCATTCGTAGTGTGCATCCCCTTCTCACCCTCTGTTTTTCGATCGGACTCGGAGCTCTCGGATGGGTGTCGATTCTCTGGACGCTGTCGATCTTCGGCCTACTCCAGACCACGATCATTCGGGTGCTTTTCTTCGCCATGCCGATCGTGCTCTTTACCGAAACGATTGCGTGGGCAAGGGCATCGTGGAACGACACGTTCTCCTTCGATGTTGAATGGAAAGACGTGTTCCCTTTGCTCGTGTGGCTTCTCATTTCCTACCTCGCTCTCAATTTCTTGAACGTCATCAGACCGTTCCCGATCGGTTGGGATGATCTCGGAAGTTATCTCAATCGCCCGCGCCTGCTTGCGAGCTACGGTTCCTTCATCGCATCCATGGCGCAGTTTCAGTGGGAGTACCTCACGTCCCTCGGGTTCATGCTCTTCGGATACGACAGCTGGAATGGATCCACCTTTGCAATGCTCATCAACTGGGCTTCAGGTCTCTTTGCAGTTCTTAGCGTCTACGTCTTCGGACGTCTGTACTTCGGTCGAAGACGCGGCGTACTTGCCGCGATGTTCTACTATTTTCTCCCGATGACTGGGCATTTCTCGTTTGCCGACATGAAGATCGATAATGCTGTGTTTTTCGTGAGCACACTCTCGCTTCTTGCCGCATTCGTTGCACTTTTCCCGCCGCAACAACTTCGAAAGGAAAACGATCAGCCGTCCCGGTCGCTCCTCCTTGTCTCTGGTTTGCTTGCGGGATTTGCATTCGCCATCAAACCGACGGCAGTCCTGTCGATTTTGATGATTCAGTCGGTGTTGGCCGGTGCTTTGCTCGGACCGATCGGGTTTACGGGCATGACGATTGTCGGTTTCGGGATTCTTCAGTACTTCGGTGCGCTCAACATCACGCGAGTTGCCGAACGCGCACTTCTCGGTTTGTCCGTTTCGCAATCTGCCGTCGCTCTCTCCACTCTTTTCGTCGGCGTTGTCGTTCTGGCCTACGCGCTTTGGAAGAAGAAGACACTGCTTCGTCCATTTGCATTTTCCCTTGGTGCGTTTGTGCTGGGTATTGGAATCGCATCTGCTGCGTGGATGTTGCATAACGGTTCGATTGTGGGACAGTTTACTCCTTCGAAACTGCTCACTGCACAGGATATGACCGCACCGCAAGTGTTCTACATGCAGAAGGAAGATATCGAGTCCATGTCTTTCCCGCCGACTGTTCCGATACGTTTTCTGCCGCCAGATCTCAAGCTCGACCCCGACAATCCGCTCTGCAAAACGTCGGCGCGCACCGAAGAGCTAGATCGTTACTGGGGCTTTGGCTCGGGCTTGAAGCACTACACCACGCTTCCGTGGAGGCAAGTGATGAATATCGATTCATTCGGATACTACGTCACGTTGGTGCCTGCACTTCTCCTCTTACCCCTTGCACTTCTCCTTCCTTTCTTCTGGTCTCCCGAGCGCAAGTGGCTTCGTCTTTTGTTCGCCGGGACATTTGTATTTCTTCTTCAGTGGATATTTGTCGCGAACGGGATCGCCTGGTACGGCATCGGGATGTTCCTTGGATTCGCGATGATCCTCGAAGCGTTCATCGTCTATGCTCCGGATGCGCCCAATCGTTCACTCTTCTCATTCCTTCTGACGATGAGTCTTATCGTGTGTCTCGTGAATCGTCTATGGCAGTTCGATACGCAGAAGAATATTTTTGAGTACCCTCTCGGCAAAGTGAATGCGACGAGTCTCCGCGAGATCACGATCCCTGCGTACGATGACATCAGGGAGAGTGTGGTTTCTCGTCACGAGACCCTGACCGACACGCCGTACACGTATCGCATCGGAACGTTCATTTCGTACTTCATTCCGCAGAACAGGGAAATTCTTCCGCTCGCCGATCATCAACTCATGTTCTTCAATTGCTTGAACCAGGAGAGGGATCACCTGCTCACACTCAAGCGTCTGAAGGCACTTGGGTTCAACAGCATCATCTTCGATACGAATACTCAGACGATCGAGAAGGATGAAAACGGTTCTCTGCATAAGAAAGTGAATGCGTTTCTCGATTTCGTCAACGATGCGAGGTTGGGGCTGAATATCGTCGTCAACGATCCGGGGAATGGCATCGCCTATATCCTGCTTCCGACCGGGACAGGCGCTGTGCAATAAATCAAGAATCCCGTATACTGCAGCGCTCATGAAGCTTGCGATCGTCATTCCGGCTTACAATGAAGCGACCCGCATTGCGGCTGTGGTCCGCGGTGCTCTGTCGCACTGCCCCGATGTGTTTGTGGTTGTCGATGGATCGACCGATGGAACGGGAGATGTCGCACGCAGAGAAGGCGCGCGGGTGCTCGAACATGTGGAAAATTGCGGAGCGGGAGCGGCGACGATGACGGGGATCGAAGCGACGAGGAGGCTTGGGTTCGATACGGTCATCACTCTCGATGCCGACGGTCAGCATGATGTTTCGGATATCCCGCGGCTCCTGCAGGCACTGGACGAGCAGCATGCGGATCTCGTGATCGGGAACAGATTTGGGCGGAAGAACAGTATCCCGATGATTCGTCGGATCGCGAACGGTATCGGGAATGCGGTCACGTTTGCGGTGACGGGGATCTTTCTCCCGGATACACAGTGCGGATTCAAAGTCTTTGGACCGAAAGCATTCGCCGAGCTCGATCTCAAGATGTCCGGTTTCGAGTTTTGCACGGAGATCATTCGGGAAGCAGCGAGGAAGCGATGGAAAATTGTCTCCGTACCCTCGAAAGTGGTGTATTCTGAGTACACGCTTGCCAAAGGTCAGTCCTTCGCGAGCGGCATTCAGACCGCTTGCAAGATTCTCCTCCGTACCTTTCTCCGATGATGCCAACCGAATTCACTCCGTATCAGGTCGTCGTTCCGCTCTTCGGTGGACTTATGATCGTGTACGCGTGGAATCTTGTCTTGCGTCAGAAGAAGACGGTGTGGGAGGGCATCCTGTGGACGGTCTTCTGGTCTTCCGTCGCGTACATCTCGCTCGTACCGAGCAGTCTTCAGACACTCAGCACGATCACCGGTATCAAGAAGAACGAGAATGCAGCGACGATCACCGCGATCGGCGTCATTTTCTTCATTCTCTTCTATCTGATCATGCGCCTTGAAGAACTGGAGCAGCGGGTCGTGAAGGTCGTGCGTGAGAGGACCCTGAAAGATGCAGGCATCATGGCGGATGATAACCGCTCTGAAAAGAATTAAGAATTATGAAGACTATTCTCCTCATCAGCCCCTATTGGAAAGAAGATCATCGTTGGATGGTGAGCTCC
Organism: Candidatus Peribacteria bacterium; assembly: GCA_009691405.1. Lineage (GTDB taxonomy): Bacteria > Patescibacteriota > Gracilibacteria > Peribacterales > Peribacteraceae > SICN01. The sequence continues at coordinate 6,732 of SICN01000001.1, forward strand.
TATAAACTTGCCGAACTGTGGCAGAGATTGGGGTATCGAGTCATCGTTCTCTGCATGGGGAGAACTCCCGGTTTCACGAAGATGAGTGAGACACTCGAAATTCATCGTCTCAAGGATTTTTTTCTGAAGGATCCCTGGAATTACGGCATTGCATTTGGTTTCAGCAGGTACGCTCTTCGTTTGGCGAAAGAGAGCAACCCCGACATCATCATCATCAATAAAGTGCTCTTCTGGAGTTCGATTGCATTGCTTCGCCTTCGTCTTGCAGGATACAACGTGCTTCTCACGACCGATGCTCTGGTCGGGATCACGTGGTGGCCGCGCGGGCGAATCGCAAAAATTTGCGCGGCGATCTACGCATGGACGCTTGGGTGGCTGATTTTAAAATGTGCAACGAAGATCATCTTCTTCCATCCGCAGTCGCCTGCCATCTTGAAGAGACTGGGTATTTTTGAGAAGTCTTTGGTTATTCCTACGGGTATTGACCCCACTAGCTATCAGAGATCAGCGATGACCGATGGACTCACCGCTCACCGTTTACCGCTCACCGCTACGTACATCGGTCGCCTTGAGTCCGTGAAAGGTGCGGATGACTTCGTCGCCGCGGCACTTGTTGTGAAGAAAACGCATCCGACACTCACCATTCAAGTTGTCGGTTGGCATCCATCCGATCATCCGCTTGTCGCCGCTCATGCTTCGAGAGTGTCCTTCACGGGACTTCGAAACGATATTTCAAAAATTTTGTCCGCCACGGATATTTTTGTCTTGCCCAGTTATTCTGAGGGTCTCAGCAATGCTCTTATGGAAGCCATGAGCAGCGGATGCGCATGCATTGCAAGCGACGTCGGTGGCAATCGCTTCCTCATCCAGAACGGCGTTTCAGGTTTTCTGTTTCCTCCCGGTGACCGCGAAGCGCTTGCCGGGCACATTCGTCGTCTTGTCGAAGACGATTCGAAGAGAGCATCACTTGGGCAGCAGGCGAGGAAGAGGATTGACGAAATGTTCAGCTGGGCAAAAGTATCGGAGCAATATCGCACACTCTTTCATGAGTGGATTTCCTCTCGCTCATGAAAAAGAACATCGTGTATCTGTCGGCATTCCTCTCGCCGTTTCGCAGCGGTGCCGAGGCAATGGTGGAAGAAGTATCGAAGAGATTGTCGAGAGACCATGCGATCACGATTATCACGGCAAGACTCTCAAGAACACTCCCGAAACAAGACACCCTCGATGGCGACATACGGGTGATCCGTGTCGGGGTCGGACTTCCGATCGATAAGATTCTCTTTCCGTTTCTCGCGCCATTCGTCGTCCGTTTGCTGAAACCCGATGTTGTCCATGCTGTTCTCGAATCGTACGCGGGTCTTGCTCTCGTGTTTTGCAAGTTCATGCTGCCGCGTGCGAAACGCATCCTTACGCTCCAAAGCACGAATACGAGTTTGCTTCTCGGTCCGATGCACCGCAGTGCAGATGTCATCACCGGCATCAGCACGGTATTGGTGGAGAGAGCAAAAAAATACTGCGCTGGCACTGTCATCCTCATCCCGAACGGGATCGATCTCTTGGCTATCCGTGAAGCATGTTCGTTCCATGCGAAAGATTCGGGTCTCGTGCTGTTCGTCGGTCGCCTCGAACCGATGAAAGGTGTCGATACATTGCTCAAAGCTTTTTCCAAAGCGATCAAGGGCTTGGATCCGTCGATTCGGCTCCGGGTTATCGGGAGCGGATCGCTCCTTGGTTCTCTCCAGCAGTTGGCATCGGAGCTCGAGATCGATCATCGCGTCACTTTCACGGGAAGGATTGCTGGTACGGCGATCTTCGATGAGTACGCGAAGGCGGAAATTTTTTGCGCATTGTCCCGAAGCGAGGCGCTGGGGAATGTCTTCCTGGAAGCGGAAGCGGCAGGATGTGCCGTGGTTGCTACGAATGTCGGTGGTATTCCGGAGATCGTGCAGAATGGCGTGAGCGGAGTATTGGTTCCGGTCGACGACGTCGATGCAGCGGCATCTGCACTGCGAAATCTTCTCGGAGATCCGTCACTTCGGGCAAAAATCTCGGGCAATGCAAAAAAATCCGCACAGCAGTACGACTGGAAAGGCATCGCGGATCGCTATGCGGCACTCTATCGATTCTAGCGTCGCGTCACTGCGATTTCATGGACTGCTTCAATGCAGGTTTCCAGATGATCGTTCACGATCAAGTGGTCGAAGAGATGTGCGTGGTCGTCGAATGCCCGTAGGTCCGCTTCGGCGATCTTCAACCTCTCTTCAATCTGCTCTTCGGTGTCTCTTCCCCGAACTCTGAGCCGATGGAGGAGCGAGGACAACATGCTGCGGCGGGAATGCCCCGGCGGCAGAAGGCCACAACTCAGCACCGCGCGCCTTCCGAGAGCATTCACGAGACCCGTGAGCAAATTTAGCTCGGTGACGACGATCGGCAATTTTCCCTTCCTCCAGATCGCATCGATATCGTTTCGACGATAGCCGTATCGTCTCTGCTCGGATGCGGATGGCATACCAGTCTGGCTGATGATTTCGCCGTTTTGAACCATCGCTTCAAATTTTTCTTCACTGACATGGCAGTACGGTTCGCTGTCGCCTTTTTTCGCCTTGCGCGTCGTTACGATCGGCACTTGTTCGGCATAGGACGAGAAGAGTGACATCAGTGATCTTGCGATGGTCGTTTTGCCGACGCCGGAAGGGCCGGACACCGCCAGAACGTACGCGGTCACGGTGAAGATCGGTTCGATTTTCTTCGCGACCACTTCGTACTTCAGATCATTCACGAAGAGACCGTTTCGCATCGTTCGTATTTTTCGCATATGGGGGACGACCGTTGCGCCGATCGCGGGAGTTATTGAGCCCCGCGTGAGTTGTGCGAGCGTCTTCGTTCCGTTCTGCAATCGGATGAGTGCGACCACGTACGGCTCCGTGCCGAATCCGGCTGGAGGATGTCGAACGGTCGTGAAACTGAGGATCGTGCCGAATTGCATCGCCGTCTTCTGCAATGTCTTGATGCGCCGATGGAGAGAGGGGATGCGATCCATATTCTTCAGATAGATTCAAGAAGATGCACGGTGCACGTCGCACCGACTCCGCCGAGATTATGAGCCATCATGCGTTTTGCATTCACGACCTGATTTGGAGCCTGCATTGTGAGTTGTTTCCAGCAGTCCAGCACCTGTTTTACGCCGGTCGCGCCGATCGGATGTCCGCAGGCTTTCAGCCCGCCGCTGCAGTTGATCGGGAGAGAGCCCGTTGCTTCCGTTTCATCGTCCCGAAAGAGTCGGATTGCCTCTCCTTCTTGCGCAAATCCGAAATCTTCCAGATGGATCAGGCTCGCGATCGAAAAACAGTCATGCAGTTCGACGGCATCGATGTCGTTCTTGTTCCAGTTTGCTTCTTTCAGGGCAGAGGAGAATGCGGTGCGCGTGGAGACAAACGATGTGAGGCTTTCCCGATCGATTAAGCTCAGGCTTTCATTCGCGAGTTGCGACGCCGCGATATGCACCGAGGATTCTTTTCTCGTCGAGAGAATGACGGCCGCCGCACCATCGCTGATCGGCGAGCAGTCGAGGAGTCGTAGCGGATCCGCGACGAGCGGACTCTTCGAAATCGCCGCAGCAGAAATTTCTTTTCGGAATTGCGCGTACGGATTTTTGATGGCAGCTCTATGCGAGCATTCCGAGACGAGACTCAAGTCCTCGCGCGTCAGTCCGTACTTGTGCATGTATGCCGCAGCTGTGAGCGCGAAGATCGAGGGAAATGTCAGCCCCGAAGGCCCGTCTTTCTCAGCGTCCCCCGCATGCATGAGCGCACTCGTGACGGTTTCTCCTGCAACGTCTGTTAGTTTCTCCGCACCGATCACCAAAATCGTCTCAGCCTTTCCGCTCTCGAGAAACGCGCACGCGGTATGAATCGCAAGACCCCCGGACGCGCATGCGGCTTCGACTCGGAGTGCCGGCGGATGATGAGGAAGAAGACTGCTCGCAAACGTTCCGAGGTGCGCCTGCTCCGCTGTTTCACCGCCGACCATGTTGCCGATTATGACCATGTCGATGTCGGTCGGCAGGATGTTCGTGTTCATAATTGCCGCATCGACGGCCTCTCGGATCAGATCCGACAGGGATTTCCCCCACAGCTCGCCAAAACGAGTTTGACCGCCTCCAAGGACATACACAGTCTCGCGCATAGGACTGCGGGATTGTACAGGAAAACAGCCTTGGGAAGTAGTCAGGAGAGGATTTTGCTCTCCTGCAAATACTCCGCATACGAGAGATGCCGAAGCTCTTTTTCGGTGTTTCCAACTGGAAGCGGTGTGCCGTCTCGAAGCATCGTGAAGAGAAAGGCGTCCGATCCAGCACCCGAGCCGTAACTGACAAGCAGGATTTTTTGATCTTTCTTCGCGTGCTCGAGAACGAACGTCAGTCCGAGAGGGGAGCAGGCCGAGTACGTGTTGCCGATATGGGGAACAATGAACCCGAGCTTCAGCTGCTCTTCGGTGACCCCGAGCTTCTTTGCCACTTGCAGCGGGAACTTCGCGTTCGGCATATGAAGGACGACGTGATCAATCTCACTCGGCTTGAGTTTTGCTTCTTCCAGAATTTTTTTTGCCGTCAGTTCGATGTGATGAAAGTATGCGGGTTCACCCGTGAATCGTCCTGCGTGGGACGGGTATTTCTCTTCTGCATTGCGCCAGAAGTCCGGAGTATCGGTCGTGTAGGAGAGCGTGCGGTCGATCGAACAGATTCCTGCGTGAGTTTTCGTCGGCAGTCCGATCACGAAGGCAGCGGCACCCGCGGCAGCCGAGTACTCAAGGACATCTCCGGGCTTGCTCTGGGCGGTGTCCGAACCGATCGCGAGCCCGCATTTGATCTGTTTACTGAGAGCCATCGCATCCACGATTTGCATCGCTGCAGTGCCGGCTTTGCAGGCGAATTCCAGATCGGCGGCATGGCAGAAGTGATTCACACCGAGCGCGCTTACGAGCATGCCGCTCGTGGGTTTGACCGCGTACGGATGACTTTCCGATCCGACGAACAATGCGCCGACTGCTTGTGGGTCGATGTTCCCGGTTTGCAGAGCAATCTTCGCCGCTTCCCATGCGATCGTGAAGGTGTCTTCATCGGACGACGGTACGGACTTCTCGAGAATGCCGAGCTGATCCGCTTGTTCCGTTCCGCGCTTCCAGTGAGTGGCAATCACCTTTGCTTCGATACGGTTTCCAGGGATATAGCGACCGAAACTGAGGATACAGGCGTGCATGAGCATGGGATTATATCATTCTATTTGAGCTTATCTCGCGAGCGTGTTGTGTGCTTTCGCCAGATCATGAGTTGCTTGCGCCGCAAGGAGCGATACCTCTCCTGCTAGCACCGCCGCAGCGATGCTCTCCGCAAGTTGCTGCTTGATCGGCAGACCGGATTTATTTTTCAGAAGCAGATTCAAGCACTGTGCCTGACCCGGCAATGTCGTTCCACCACCGCGAACACCGACTAAGATTGCAGGAATTCGTACGCGGACAGAAAGTCCGCTCCCTAGATCTTCCACGGTCGTATCTGCGAGCGATCCTTCGACCGTGTGCGCGATATCTTGTCCCGTTGCGAGATAGAGAGCGGCGATGATGTTCGCCGCGTGCAAATTGCTGCCGAGAGCTCCGGCAAGTGTTGATCCATGAATCAGCTTTGCCTGTGCGACCTGCATCATCGCTTCGGGCGTTGTCTTCAGTACGTCTTCGATGATTTCTTTCGAGAGAATCACACTCGCGTGCACTTCGTATCCGCGACCGAGATCGTGCGTGCGTTTGCTTGGCTTCTTATCACTGTCCACATTGCCCGCAATCGTCACGCACCGAATGCCTGTCACTGTGGTAACTACCCAATCCGCTATTGCCTGAGCTGCGAAAGTCACCATGTTCATGCCCATCGCTTCATCCGTATCGCAGGAAATTGTGAGGAACACATACTGTTTCTGAAGATCGAGCGTGAAAGCTTTCACAGTGAGATGACTGCTCGTTGCTTGTGCGGCGGCTTTCCAGAGAGTTTCTTTGGTTCGCAGTGTGTCCACAAGTTCTTGCACTTTTCCCGATGACGGTGCGCGGAAGGCAATTGATCGCGTGATGCCGTGATGGATGGCTTTCGTGATGCTTACTCCGGCTATCGATGTCGCTTTGCACCCCCTGTTGATACTCGCTACGAGTGCACCTTCGGTTGTGGCGATCGGAAGATGGAGTTCGGTACTGTGATTATTTGAGAATGTGAGTTTTAAAGGTCCTGCGTAACCGACAGGAACAGAGACGACCCCGAACATCTGTTCACAGTTTTTCTTCTCGCTCTCGCCGATGACGTTTTCATTCGGTTCGAGATGACTGAGGCTGAAGCTGAGTTCTCGTTCGATGAGTGTGCGACGCTGGTTGATGCGCTGTGATGAGCTCAGTTGTTCTGGGAGGTTACGGAGGTCCATGAGAGCAGAATATGTTCTTTCTTTGTTTGTGCAAAGAAAGAACCAAAGAAAGCACAGCGCGCCAATTCCCGCCAGCTCACCCCCATCAGCCTTCGCCAAGGCTACGGCCGACAAGCCTGTGGCGCGCGCCAACCCTTTGGATGTCGCTTTACTTCACGACAGATGCGATGCTCCTCCCGTTTTTGCCTTAAAAATTATGCAATCCTTCTGCGCTTCCGCAAAAGCTACCACTGCCGCAAGGCTGTCTCCGGTGCAGATCAAATGCACGGTTGGCCCCGCGTCCATTGTATACAGCACGTTCAGTTTGTCGCTTTTTCTCAGACGCTCGATGTCGCGGATGATCCGGTGGGTTGCGTTGGAAAGATACTGCAGAGACGGGGTCTGCGTTTGCATTACGCGGTGCATCTCGAGTGCGTCTTCCTCGGAAACTTTTCTGAGTTTCTCAAAATCTTTTGTTTCGAGTGCGCTGATGCATTCCTGCATTCGTCTTGGAATTTCGTTGAGCCGCTTTGCAAACAGTGGGCTTGTTGCGGCTTTCGCATGGCCTTCCGTCGATCCGACTTTTTTCTCTTTCTGGTCGGGTACGAGAATGATGTCGTGAAGCATCCAGTCCTGTTCGCTTGCGATTTGTCTTCCGTATGCCGAACCGATGCCCTCGCCGTGATTTTCGAGCGCAACATAGCCGCCGAAGCTGTTGCGTGCGCCCGATCCTGCGCCAAGCCTGCCGAGGATGCTGATTTCTTTCCGTGAGAGAGCGTCGCCTTTCACGAGAGCGCCGTAGGCTTCCGCGAGACAACTGAAGACAGCGGCAGATGATGCGATACCGATGGCGGGTGGGACGCCGGAGTGAATGACGATAGAAACGTTTTCAGGAAGTTCTTCATCGCGCCCGATGGTTCGGAGAAATTCCTTCGACAGTGCGTAGTGTTTCTCAAGCCTTGCAATGGACGCATCGCTCTGGGGTTTTTCGACGCCGTCATGATCGTACGATTGCACCGAAATTTTTTCAGCCAGTTCAATCGCTACGCGCACTGTTGGGAAATCCAGCACCATCGACACAGAGTCGGCAGCCGGAAGGCGCCACTCATTATTGCGATTGCCCCAATACTTGATGAGAGCGATGTTTGGTGAGGAGTGAGCGTGGATCATGGAAGTATCGGCGAACGCGGCAAGCATGCCGCTCCCATTGTATCCAAAGTATTGAACTCATGGGGAGCGCGATGCTTCGCGCGTCGTTATGGCAGCACGAGCACCATTCCGCCGCCCCCCGACCTGCTTCCCGCACCGAGGATCTTTGCAGCTCCGCCGTTCACTTCGATTTCCGCGATCATCGTTTGCACGCTTTCGGGTACCACGCCGAGTGCGATTTGCGCGCGGTGATGGTCGTGCAGAACATCTCGAATCGATTCTCCTTCAAGAATTCTCTCCGTGCAGCGACCGATCGTGTCGATCGCTTGTCGCACTTCGGGTTCGTTATCTTCGTAGCGTGAGCGTATCCATGCAACCAGTGTGGGAGTCGGCTCGGACGGATTGCCGGTGTCGATCAGTTTCATGCCGCGGAGAAGCTCCGAAGACAATTCGATTTGTTCTGGTACCCTGTCTTTCTCGAAGAGGATCGGTTTCTCTTCCCAGATGACCGTGAAGTCGATGCCGCTGTTGCCTGTATTCATTTCGTTCTCCAATTCGAGTGCAATTTTTGCTGAGTCCGGACCGATAAGGCAGCGGCACATGGCGATGATGAGGGATGTCGAGCTGCCCATGCCTTTTCCGAGGGGCAAAGCATTCTCGATCGTGAGTGTGCCGGAGACAGGCTTCGCTTTGTTGATGATTTTTTCAGCGACCTTCCGTGCATAATCGATCCAAAGTGCCCCCACCCCTTCCCCTCCCCCGAGAGGGGAGGGGACGAAATGGATGGTGATGCCATTATTCTTTTGGCTTTCCTCCAATGTGATGTTCATTCTCAAATCTGACGGTATCGCGATGCCGCGTTTGCCGAAGAGCACGGCATACTCGCCGCTGAGGATGATTTTGCCGGAGGCGGACGCAGAACGTGTCTTCATAGCATGGATTCTTTAACCGCCGAATCTTCTCTTTCTTCGTTCATACTCTTTCAGTGCGGCATCGAGATCATCGACCCCGATATCGGGGAAGTATTTCGGGCTGAAGATCCATTCGGCGTACGCGCTCTGCCAGAGGAAAAAATTGCTTGTGCGTTGTTCGCCCGAAGAACGGAGGATGATGTCGATTGCGGGGAGCTCCGGATGGTCGAGATGTTGACGAATGGATTCTTCCGTGACCGCGGGCAGGGATGCCCGCACTGTTTGCGTGTGCAATTTTTCTATCGCTCTCACCACTTCATCTTTTCCTCCGTAGTCGACTGCAAGGTGCAGGGTGAAACCGGTCTCATCTTTTGTTGCTTCTTCCGTTTGCTCGATCAGCGTGCGAAGCGAAGTTGGAATGCGATCACGTCTTCCCGAATGCACGAAGCGTGTGTGATTTTCTTTCAGTTCACGTCCCTCTTTTCGAAGATACTCTTCAAGCATCGTCATGAGCATCGAAATTTCTTTTTTGTCGCGCTTCCAATTTTCGGTCGAGAAGCACCAAACCGTGAGGACATTCACTCTCGGGTCTTTCCTGCACCAGTCCGTGAGCGTGCGGAAATTCTCGACGGCCTTCTCGTGACCTTTCCACACGGCTTCCAGCTTGTGTTCTTTTGCCCATCGACGATTGCCGTCGGGGATGATGGCAAGATGGAGTAAAGGTGTGTCGATCATGATTGCAGAGAGGAGAGTGCTTTCGGAAGTCCAAGATGGAACCATGGTGCGTATTGATCTTTCTTCGCTGCCATATCGGACGACAGTGCAGCAAGGCTGATCCATTGCCACTCCAATACTTCTTCGGGATTCGAATTCATATGCTGATCTTCCGGAACGATGCCTGTGAGAATCGTATCGTACTCATCTTCGACTCCATGTCCGCTCGGATCCTCCGCGCGATAGGTGAATGAGGGTCCTTCTTCAAGCGCACAGGTGAAGCCAAGTTCTTCTTGAAGTCTTCTTTCTCCGGCTTCACTTGAAGACTCTCCGCGCAAGGGATGACTGCAGCACGTGTTTGCCCAGAAGAGAGGCCACAGCATTTTCTTCGCGCTCCTCTTTTGTATGATCATCTTCGACTTCTCCGGATTGAAGACGTAGACCGAGAACGCGCGATGTCGGATACCGGTTCCCGTATGTGCGGCAAGAAGCCCCACATCGCCGAGGTCGCTGCCTGCTTCGTCCGTATGGATAACGGTGCGTGTCATGGGAAAAGTGTATCCCAAAGGGGGAGTAAATGTCTTGCGCTTCAGTTGAATCCGTTTGCCTATCGGCGGTACGATAGCATTCATGGATTTCAGCCATACTCTCAGGAAGCAGCGTCTTGCTTTGGGGCTTGCAGTCGTTGCGGGACTTTCTTTTGCTTATGCCGCCGTTCGCGATCTTCAGGAAGATGTTTCAAAGACACGCTTCACCGGCGTTATCACAGCGCTCGCAAAAGACGATGCATCGGGCAGCCACAATTACGATATGTTCCTCAAAGTCGATACGGTGACGGGTGATGCTACCGACTTCAAACACAGGAACGAAATCAGCGTCGATTCCTTCAGTTGGAACGAGTCCCGCGCGATCGGCGCGCCGCGCCCTTCGATGGACGCCTTCGTCGTGACCATGCCTGGGAGCAGCGCATCGCCGAAATTGTTTCTCTACGGTGCCGGCGGCACGAGAATTCCGAGAGTCGCTTTGAGCGTGAAAATGAAGGGGGGTAGTGAAGATTTCCTCAAGTGGGTGCTGACCGATGCACAAGTGCTCTCCTATAAGACCGTCACCAATACGCACGGGGACGGAGTGATGGACCAGGTCACGTTTAGTTTTGCGAAGATCGAAACAGAGATGCACCAAGTGCTCCCCGACGGTTCCCTCGGCCCCGCGGCAAAAGCCGGGTGGGATCAGAGGACGAACAAGGCGAATTGATATTTTATTTCGCCAATCTTCTCTTCCGTACAAGTTCGGAAGCTTTGAAGAGACTTTCGAACGTCCCTGCATCGATCCATTCTTTCTTCAGAATCGTTGCTTCGGCATTTCCATGTTCCACGTACCAGCGGCTGACATCCGTGATTTCGAGTTCGCCCCGTGGTGAGGGTTTCATCGTGCGGATGAAATCGAAGCAGTGGTTGTCGTAGACGTAGCAGCCCGTCACTGCCAGATTCGATTTCGGTTTCAGGGGCTTCTCTTCGATCGACATGACGCGGCCGTTTTCCATCTCCGCCACGCCGAAGCGTTCCGGATCGTGCACTTCTTTCAGTAGAAGCAGCGTCCCGCTCTTGAAAGACTTGATCACGGATGAAAGATCATCGAAAAATACGTTGTCACCGAGAATGGCGCAGACACTCTCACCGTTGGCGAACGTTTCTGTGAGACCCAGAGCTTGTGCGATCCCTTTCGGTTGATCCTGCACGCAGTAGTGAAACGTGCAGCCGAAACGTTTCCCGCTGCCGAGGAATGCCGCCATCTGATCCATGTGTTCGTTGCCCGTGACGATCGCGATGTCGGTGATCCCCGCATCCAGAAGCACCTGCAGTGGGTAAAGGATTAGCGGTTTGTCGTAGACGGGAAGAAGGCTTTTGTTCGTTATTTCTGTCAGAGGTTTTAGCCTTGAACCGCTTCCGCCGCAGATGAGAACGCCTTTCATGGCTGCATTCTGACATTTTCTTGATGTTCTTGCTAGAATGACACCATGAATCTTCTTGTAACGGGCGGCGCTGGCTTTATTGGCTCACACTTCGTGCTGCGTCATGTTGAGGCTTTTCCGAAAGACCGTCTCGTTGTGCTTGATAAACTGACGTATGCCGCTGACAAAAAATTTCTGAGTCCGGTCCTCCAGAGCATCACGTTTGTCGAAGGCGATATCGCCGATATGACGCTCGTGAAGACGCTCGTGAGCGATCACGCCATCGATACAATCGTCGATTTTGCAGCAGAAACGCATGTGGATCGGAGCATTGCTGATCCGTTTCCGTTTCTCCAGACGAACGTACTCGGCGTGGCGAGTTTGATCGAAGCGTGCAAAGCAAATCCTAGCGTCAGATTTCTGCATGTTTCGACGGATGAAGTGTACGGCGATCTCAAAGACGACGATGCCCCCAAACGCATCGAGGATCCGCTCCGTCCGAGTTCCCCGTATGCCGCGAGCAAAGCCTCTGGAGATCTTCTCATCGAAGCCGCGGAGCGCACATACGGCATCAAAGCGGCGATCTCGCGTTGCACCAACAACTTCGGTCCGCATCAGGCTGGTGAAAAATTCATTCCGACCGTCATACGCTGCGCCATGCACGATCAGCCGATTCCGATTTACGCTGAGGGCAAAAACAAAAGGGATTGGCTCTATGTGACGGATCACTGCGATGCGCTTGAAATGATTCTGAAAACGCCGAACGCATTCGACGCATGCAAGATTTTCAACGTTTCTGCCGACAGCGAGAAGGAAAACATCGACGTGGCCAGAGCGATCCTGAAGATTCTCGGAAAGCCCGAGAGCCTTTTTGCTTTCGTCAAAGACCGTCCGGGTCATGACTGGAGATACGCACTCGATTCGTCTCAGACCCGCGCACTCGGCTGGAAGCCGAACATCAGCTTCGAGGAGGGACTCTCAAAGACGATTTCGTGGTACGGGCAGCGTTTTGTCGGCTAACATACTCGACTCATGCACATCCTTCTCGCCACAGGCATTTACCCGCCCGATATCGGCGGGCCTGCCACGTACGCAGAAAAATTGGCGCAGGAGTTTCTCAATCTCGGTCACACCGTGACGGTCGTCACGTATGGTTCGGTGCGTCCGAATGCCTCTGAGCGCGAAAGATTGACTGTCATTCCCGTGAGCAAGGTCGGGAGCGTCTTGTCCCGTTGGTTTCGCTATTCGCGGGCGCTACGGAAGTACGGCAGCGATGCCGATGTCATGATCGCATTCTCGTCGGTGAGCACGGGAGTCCCCCTGATGTTTTCCGGTCTCAAGAAGCCGAAGAAAATCCTGCGTCTGGGAGGAGATTTTTTCTGGGAGCGGTATACGGACGGCGGCGGGATGAAGAGCCTTTCTGACTGGTACCGATCGGTCTGCGGTTTTTGGCGGATCGTCAATTTCACGTTTATGGCTGGCATTCTCCGGTCGTTCGATGCTCTCGTGTATTCGACGGAATTTCAGAAATTTATTCATGAAAAAGAGTATGCGGGGTTGCCAAAAAGCACGGTGATTGAGAATGCAAGACCCACCTGCGCCCCGAACAGCGGGGCTTCGGTGGGCAGGCCACATCAACCGTTTAGGCTTCTTTTCATGGGTCGCTTCGTAGGATTCAAGAATTTGCTGGCACTGCTCGATGCGATCGTGAACATGCCAAATGTCACGTTGACGCTTGTCGGATCTGGTCCGATGGAACAGGCGCTCCGTGCAAAGACGACAGCGTTGAATCTCGGCAGCCGCGTGCGATTTCAAGCACCGGTTTCGGGTGAAGAGAAGAGTCGTGTTTTTGCAGAGCATGATCTTTTGATTCTTCCGTCGGTGACGGAGATTAGTCCGAATACGGCGCTCGAGGCCGCAGCCGAAGGATTGCCTGTGCTCTTGACTACGGAAACAGGACTTTCGGGGAGTGGGATGATTTGCCTGAAGCCGCTTCGGTTAGCCAGCCAGATTGCTTCCGCGATCCGTGAGTGCATCGAGCATCCCGTATCCACCTCGAACGATGTGCAGGTCAGGACGTACGCGAAAGTGGCGCAAGATTGGATGCAATTTTTTTCTTCCCTATGAAATTACTGATGATTTCAGGCGACAGATCACTCGCTTCCGGAAAAGCAGGAGCTTTTTCGGAGACGATTGCCGAGCTCTGCAAGCATTTCGAGCGCATTGATATTCTCTGTCCTCGAGTACAAGCAACGCAGCAGGTACGAGTGTTGCATGGAAACGTGTTTGTTCATCCCTCTTCATTCGGTCTTTGGTATCAGCCACTCTGGATTCTGAAGAAAGGCAGAGAGCTGTTTCAGGCTCATCATCACGATATCATGACGGTCCACGACTATCCCCCGTTCTACAACGGCATTGGAGCGAGATTATTGAAACGATCGATTGGTATTCCCGCCATTCTTGAAATTCATCACATCGTCGGTTGGCCAGAGGCTTCATCGATCAGCGAAACGATCGGTCGCCTCATGACGAAGTTTTTCATCGGCAGGCACAGTCGAAAATTCGATGCGGTGCGAGTTGTGAACGCAACGGTCAAAGCGACGCTTGCATCATGGGGAGTTGTAAATGAAAAAATATCGGTTGTGCCGTCGGTGTACCTCGATCATGCGATGATCGAGAGCGTGAAAAATCAGGAGAAGAAATTTGATCTCGTGTTCGCTGCGCGGCTTACAGACAACAAAGGATTGCTTCCGCTTCTTGGCTCTCTCGTGCTGATGTCTGGTAAAACATTGCTGGTCATCGGCGACGGTCCGATGCGAAAAAAGGCCGAATTGCTTGCGACTTCACTCCGCGTTTCTACTCGAGTCACGTTCGTCGGCTGGCTGCCGACCGCTCGAGACGTACTTGCGGGAATTTCTTCGGGGCGCATATTCGTTATGAACTCGAAGAGTGAGGGCAACCCGCGTGTGGCGATCGAAGCGATGGCACTTGGAGTACCTGTACTCGCAACGAGAGTCGGCATTATGCCGGATGTGATCGAAGATGGTGTGAACGGAGTGTTTACGGATGGCACTGCCAAAGATATTGCAGCAAAAGCGTCTGTTCTTCTCTCGGACCTCGGAAAACTTGAGGCGATGGGCCGGGAAGCGGAGAAGATTTCTGGGCGTTTCGAAAAAACTGCGGCGATCAAGACGTATGCCGATTTTTTGAAATCTCTTGCTCTCTAATTCTATGCGCATTCTTTTCATCACACAGAAACTCAAAGAGCAGGATGCCTTCGGTGTTCTGTGGGTGCGTGAGTTACTCCGTCAGGGCTTCGAGGTGACGGTGATCTGCCTCGAAGGCTCGGGTGAGACGTTCGAATTTCCGGTTCATTCGCTCGGCAAAGAGTCCGGACTATCTAAATTGCAGTCGATTGTACGTTTCGAGAAGCTGATCGCGACACTGCCCTACGATCGTGTGTTCGTGCATATGGCTCCGGTCTGGTACGCACTTGGTTTTTGGCTCTGGGCCATCAAGAGAGTGCCGACGTATCTTTGGTACACGCATTACAAAATGCAGCTCGGGGTGCGGCTTTTCGGTTGGTTCGGTACGCGATTCTTCTGTGCGACCCCGCAAAGCTTGCCGCAATACGATGGATCACCGAAGAAAACGGTCGTCGGGCACGGCATCGATCTTTCGTTTTGGCCGAAACGTCGCAATCTCTGCATGGACTCTCATCGTTTGCTTGTGGTTCATCGATTGAGTCGTTCAAAACGCTTGGAACTTTCGATTCTCGCTCTCCCTCTTCTCGATTCTTCGTACACGATCGATGTCTACGGCAACGAGGCGGAGCCCGATTATGCTGCAGAAATGAAATCACTCGTCGAGAAATTGAAGTTACAGTCGCGCGTGACGTTTCATGGCACGGTGCCGATGCAAAAACTCCCCGAGATTTACTCTCGTCATCGTTTGATCCTGAATATGGCGAGCGAGACGATCGACAAGACGATGCTCGAGGCCATGACCTGCGGCTGCTATCCCGTAACCACGCTTGGAAACGCCGTTGCAATCGCTTCTTTCGAAGAAGGGGAAGTCTTTGCGCCACGTACCGACACACCCGAAACAATTGCAGCTTTTATCCGACAGTACGCTGAGAAAGCACCGATCGATGTTGAAAGAATGTATGAGATCGTGAGTGAATATCACAGTCTCAGCAAACTGGTCGAGAAGATGGGGCAGTACATACGACGCGGAATGTGATTCTTACAATACTTCTTTGAGCGCCTTGCAGACCTCTTGAATCATCTCTTCCGTCAGTTCCGGGAACATCGGCAGTGACAGCAGTTCTCCTGCCATTTTTTCCGCAACCGGGAAATCGCCTTTCTTCCAGATGCCTGCATACGCTTCCTGCAGATGAATCGGGATCGGATAGTGAATGCCGGTCGCAATGCCTTTTTGCTTCAACTTGTCCTGCGCGACATCACGATTTTCTACTCTGATGACGAAGAGGTGATAGTTTGAACTTCGATCGTCGTGTGCCGTAAAGAGCCGTATGTTCGCGTTATTCTTGAGAAGTGTGCGGTACAGTGCAGCGTTCTTTCGCCGTGCATCGTTCCATGCATCAAGGTGAGGGAGTTTGACGGAGAGTACCGCACCTTGAATGCCATCCATCCGTTCGTTCTTGCCGACGATGGCATGTTTGTACTTCTCTTGCATGCCGTGGTCCCGCAGCATCCGGATTTTTTTGTCGATACTGTCGTTATTTGTCGTAACGGCTCCGCCTTCGCCGTACGCACCGAGGTTTTTCCCGGGATAAAAACTGAAGGCGCCGGCTTCGCCCATGCAGCCTGCCTTTTTCCCTTTGTACAGGGCTCCGTGGGCTTGGCACGCGTCTTCGATCACGAGCAGATCGTGTTTCTTTGCGATCGAAAGCACTGTGTCCATGTCCGCACACTGTCCGTACAAGTGCACAGGGATGATCGCTTTAGTGTTCTTCGTGATCGCCTGTTCGATTCGCGTCACATCGATGAGCGCATCGTCTTCAGTGCAGTCGACAAGCACGGGAGTCGCGCCCGAAAGCGAGATCGCTTCGGCGCTTGCGAAGAAAGAATTGGCAACCGTGATGACATCGTCACCCTGTCCGATACCGTACGCGCGGAGAATCAATTCCAGTGCGGACGTGCCATTGCCGACGCCGATGCAGTGCAGAGTCCCGCAGTAGGCCGCAAACGATTTCTCAAATTTCTCGACGAATGGTCCTCCTGCGAACGCGCACGAATCGACGACGGCCTGCATGGCGGGATCGATCTCACTTTTGATGCTTCCGTACTGCGCTTTGAGGTCGAGGAAGGGAACCAGCATGGACAGAGTGTAGCAAAGAAAGCTTCCCGCTTTCAGCATTCAGTCGTAAGCTGCTTCGGATGTCCGATGCCCTCATTCCCTGCACCGTGCAAGTCCTCACGCATAATAATGCGTCGACCATTCGTCGGAATCTCGACTCGCTTAGGGAATTCGGCGAAGTGATCGTGCAGGACGGGTATTCGACGGACGGCACTCGAGAGATTGCCCGCGAGTATCCGAATGTACGTCTTCTGGATCAGGATCGGAGGTTTCTCGGAGGAGACGGATACATCAACGATTTTTCTTCCATGCGGAATCTCAGCATTTTTGCCGCGAAGTACGATTGGATTTTCCCCGAAGATGCCGACGAGTATCTGTCCCCTGAAGTGATCAAAGAAATCCGTTCGATCGTCGAATGCGGCGTGCCCGGTGTGTATCAGGCATTCAGAAGATTCTTTATCAACGGTGAACCGGTGATGCATTCTTCGGGATACCCCGCGATGCAGATCCGCCTGTTCCATCGCTTGTGCACCGTGACGGGATACCGTAAGCCCGTACATGAACTATTGACGCTGCAGCCGAACGTGTTGGTCCGGATGCTCCGTCATGAACTGCCTTTGCCTCTGCCGCCCGCAGAGAGCTTGCATCGAAAGTACCGTCGATATCTCGATATGGAAGCCAAGCGTCACCAAGGGATCACTTTTTTGCAGTGGTTGAGTTCGGTTGTCCGCAGGAGCATCCGTACGATGACGTATATTTCACTGAGAACGCTCTGGATCCGGATCACCCCCCGCTCGGGGAAGCGAATGCCTATCGCCTATGAATGGCAGGCGATTGAGTATTCGTTTCTCCTCATGATCCTCACGTTTCCACTGTTCAATCGTTCACCGAAGCAGTGATGGAAGTTCCGCGATCGATGCGAGAAGATGCGTCGGGTGCAGCGCCCGAAGAAGTGTCTCGTTCCGTATACCCGACAGCACTCCACACGTCGTGAGACCGAGCGACTGTCCCGCAAGAATATCCGCTTCGGTGTCACCGATGATCCAGTCGCCTGCCTTCGCGTTCGGACGCATCAGTTCGGCTTTCGCTTTCACTGGATCAGCGCCCGCAGCGGCGATTCTGACGTCGGAAAAAACTTCACGCAGCCCGAATTCGTCGATTTCTTCCCGTGCGGCAGGCGCATTTTTTCGAAGCGTTACGAGGATGAGGATATGGGCATGCGCCAGCGTGATGAGTGTTTCTTTTGCGGTTGGCAAGAGCCTGTCGAAGGCAAGAAATTCAGGTGATTCGATGCAAAGATCCCGCTCCTTTTGGTACCGTGCGTTATCGATTTCCGGATAGTGTCGCTTTAGTATTTCTGACTCAGAAGTTTTGGAGCGTTTCAGTTCCCAGTATTTCTCTTCCGAGAGAACAGGAGCGGCGTTGCCGAGGCAGTGCAGATGCACGCGGTGGTAGCGCGTGCGGTTGGCGAGAATCGTGCCGTCGAAGTCGAAGAAGAGTGTCATCGTGTGGCGGACAGAAAGGCATCGTACTGGATTTTTAGCCCTTGCGAGAGAGGAATGAAGGCTTCGAATCCGAGTTCACGTTTCGCTTTCGAAATGTCGAACCGGAAATTCAGCTTCGGCTTCTGGCGTTCCTTGTAGATCGGTTGCAGTTTTTTTCCCGAGATTCGCACAATGTCTTCGACGACCGTTTTCAGCGTGACCGTTGTTCCGCTCGCGATGACGAATGTTCCGTTCGTTTTGTGCTCCAATGCGCACACGATCGCTCTCGCGGCATCGATCACGTTGATGTAATCCCGCTCGTCACTCCCGTCACCGAAGAGGATCGGCGCTTCTCCCGCTGCAATCTTTCGGATGAACAGGGGGATCGCTTTGATCGCAGGTTCTCCTTCACCGTAGATCTGCGTGATGCGGAGGATCGTGAGCGGGCATCCGCGCTCGTCGCAAAATTCCCGCAGGATTGTTTCACTCTGCAGCTTGGCTTTGCCGTACTCGGTGATTGGCTCGGTCGGATGCGTTTCGTCGATTGGAAGCGATCTGGGAACGCCGAAGACGTCGATGCTGCTCGCGTAGATGATGTGTTTGATTTTGTGATGGAGAACATCGAGCAGATGCCGCAACCCTTGAGTTTGCGCTTCTTGCAGCGATTCCTGCTCTTCATGAGTGCAGCTTGCTTTCGGCATTGCAGCCGCGAGATGGATCAGAATATCGGTGTCGTCGATTGTCCTCTTGATGTTTTTCATTTCCTGTCCGTTCGTGAGATCCGCGACGATTGCACGGACGTTGCTTCCGTATGATCCCGGTGTTCGCACGATCGCCGAGATTGTGAACGATTCTTTCGGAAGCAAAGGGATGACATGTGATCCGAGAAATCCCGTTCCACCGGTAATCAGCACGTTCTTCATCCTGCGTGCAGGGAAGATCGTCGCGCTCGCAGTGCAGCCGCATTGCTCTCGATCGCATCGACCGTCGTCAGAATCGGTTCGATGTCCATCCCGCGGATCCATGCGAGATTATCCGGTAGTGGATTCATCTTTTTCGTCATGGGCGGGAGAGGTTCTCCGAAGGCGAGTTTTACGTACATCAGAGGCATGTTGAGGCCTGCCTCGCTGAAGAATAAGTGCGTGGTGAAGAAGCGTCCGATGTTGATCTCGGTCGGATTCGGCACGCCGTGTTTGTCGTAGGTCATGTCGACGGAGAAGATGCCGTGCGGACGCTTGTCGATCGCCGCGATGGTTTTGAGTGCGAGTTCGTCGAGTGCGGGATCGCTGACGGTGACACCGGTGCCCGTGAGTCCTGTGACTCCCGAGGGCGCGCGATTGGCGAATTCCCAGTAGAGCCGTTTACGTCCTTGCGCGACGATCAATTCGCCATTTTGCCAGATCGATTGCCACGTTACCGAATCTTTCTCGAGGCATTCCGCCGCGCAGAAAGACCCCCATCCCCCCTGAAAATCGAGCCATGCCTTTGCCTGGCTCCTGCTCTCCGTGGGGAGCGATCCTTTTCCGAACGCACCCTGTGTCGCACGGATCCAGATGCGGGGACCGAACAGCGAGAACGCTTCGTCGAGATCGGCTTCCGTTTCAATCATCATCGTGCGAGGAACGGGCAGACCCGCTTTCGCCCAGCATTCGTACGACAGGAACTTGTTCTGGCAGATGCGGACGGTCTCTTTGTCCGGAAGCAGCACCGCACACGCGAGTTCTTCTCTGTGCTCGGAGAGGAAAGAGATTTCAAAATCCGGTTGTGCGAAGACAAGTTCCGCTCCGGTTTCTCGGATGATGCTGTTGAGGATCGGGAGGTAATCGGGATCGCTGGCGAGCGGGATGAGATAGGTTTCATCCGTTTCTGCGCGCTTCAGGTAGTACTTGTCCGCATCGACGCCGATCAAACGAAACTGCTCGTTTTTCGCCATCCTGAGCGAGCGAACAAAGTTCGTCGCTGGAGCCCCTCCGGCGCCGGTGATGAGAATTGTTCGCATAGGGATAGTCACAATGTAATTGGATGGTTTTTTCCGAGGGATTCATCAGCGGCTTCGAGAATCCGCACCAATCGTAGTCCGTCCTCGCCGGAAACCTTCGATTTTTCTTTGCCTGTGATGCATTGTAGAAAGTGTCTCGCTTCGACTGCCAAAGCTTCCGTTGAAAGGAGCGCGGGAATCACAACGTCGCCGCTTCGGTACTTCGGGAAGAACGGATCGGATTTCATTGTGTCGCTGTCGATGCCTTTGTCGTAGATGCGGATCTTCTCGCTCGGTTCCGTGTCGTCGTAGACGATCATCGCTTTGCGACCGGCGATGAGTGTCTTCCGGATTTTCACCGGAGAAAGCCAGCTTGTGTGGATGTGTGCGGCAAGCCCCGAGGAGAACTTGAGATGGAGGTGCGCGTCCTCGACATGCCTTCCGTAGTGAGCACTCCCGGTCGCCATAATTTCGGTGATGTCCTCGAGATTTGCGATCGCAGACAGGATGGCGAGATCATGGATTGCAAGATCCCACAGAACGTTCGTGTCTTTCTGGATGAGTCCTAAGTTAATGCGCGTGGAATCGAAGTAGAGAAGATCCCCGAGTTGCTTGTTTTTTACGAGCTCCGCAATGCGCGTTACTGATGATGTGTACGCAAAAGTGTGATCCACGAGCAGCTGCAGTTTTTTTTTCTTTGCAAGAGCAACAAGCTTTTTTCCTTCGGCACTCGTGCTTGTCATCGGTTTTTCGATCAGCACATGTTTCCCCGCTTCGAGTGCGGCTTTCGCAAGAGAAAAATGGCTCGAGGTGGGCGTTGCGATCACGATGGCATCGAGTGTTTTGTCCTTCAGGAGATCTTCATAGCGCTGCGTGAAGACGGTACCCGGATACAGTCTCAAGAATTTAGCACAGCGATCTTTCGAGAGATCGCAACCGTACTTCAGATCGCAATCTTCCAAACTGGAGAAATTTCTGAGCCAGTTTGGTCCCCAGTATCCAAGACCGACGATGGCAACGGAGAGTTGCTTCATGCCGTCATCATACCAGTTCTTCTCCGCGTGCAGGGATTCCCTGAGGTGTACAGATTCGTTCGATGGTGCTCGTGAATATTCGCTTTACTGCGTCTTCAGAGAAAAGTGAGAATGCCTTCCTGTATGCATTCTCTGCAAGCTCATTACGCTTTGCTGGGTCAAAGAGTTGCTCGAGTCCCGCAACATATTCTTCCGGCGTTTTGCAGAGCAGTACCTCTTTGCCATTCTCGAACGGATATCCTGCCGTCTTCGTTGTAAGCAGCGGGAGAGAGCGGCAGAGCGGTTCGAAGACTTTCTGCTGCATGCCCGTCCCCGAGATCCACGGGCAGAGTGCCGCATCCATTGTGAGCAGGAATGCTCCGAGATCCTCGATGTATCCGGTCGTCCGTACGTCGGGTCCGAGAAGAGACTCGTATTGTTTCGGGAATTTCTTTCCCGTCAGGTGAAATCGGACTTTACCCGGGAGTTTTTCGCGCACAAGCGGTACGATCTTCGTGAGAAGAAATACGAGAGCATCGCGATTGTGACCCATGTTGTAATTCGAACTCAAAAATACCACGTCGAGGATTTCTTTCTTCTCATGATTCTTTTTCACGAAACATTTGGAGAGTCCGCGAAGCGGCATGACACCCGTTCGTTTCGCGCCGAGACCCGCATAGAATTTCTCTTCGTCAGGAGAGATTGCAAGAATCAGATCGCTTTCCTGCGCGGCAATACGTTCGCCCGGATGCTTCGGGAGAGATTTGAGACGGGACAGCAGACTGCCTCCGTGTTCATCGATGCAGTTCTGGGGTTCATTGAGCGATGACTTGACGATCATCGGGATGCCATAGTTTTTGAGCAGTCTCAGAACAGGCCAGTGCGAAGAGTATTCCATCCAGACGAGATCAGGCTTGAATCGCTCCACCGTTTCGATCACGACTCGTTCGTATGCCGGATCCGTGTACTCGAGTGCCGCACCGTCGAGGAGCGCGGGGTTTTTGAGAATAGAGAAGAACTTCATGAACAGAAGCATCCACGGATGCCTTGGATGTTCCACCAGAGTCAGAGGGATGCCTTCTTTTGCGAATGAACTTCGCGCTCCCGTCGCATCCTGAAAATGATGAATTTTCGCAATCACTGAAATCTCATACCCCAGAGCTTTCATCTGTTGCATTCCGGCAAAACGATCCTGTTGGCAGGCTCCCGTCACCGGGAACGGAACCCACGGAGTGAGGGTGAGAATCCGGCGCGGTTCCTGCGAAGTGTTCATTGTCTTCTTAGAGTGTGATGCCGAAGAGTGCGCAGTCGGCTTTCATCATAATGTGTGCAAGTTCTTCGAGCGTCGTCTTCGATTCCCACCCGAGAATCTTCTTCGCTTTTGCAGGATTACCGAGAAGCGTATCCACTTCCGCGGGACGCTGGTACCGAGGATCAATCGCGACGATCGTTTTCCCTTTCGCATCGACGTAGATTTCATCGTTGCCCTTTCCGGATTTCTCCCAGCGAATGCCGGCGTGATTCAAACATCCCTCAAGGAACTCCCGCACCGAGTGCTGCTTGCCGGTGGCGAGCACAAAATCATCAGGAGTCGGCTGCTGCAGCATCCTCCACATTCCTTCCACGAATTCCGGTGCGTATCCCCAGTCGCGTCGCGCTTCCAGATTCCCAAGATAGAGACACTCCTGTTTGTTGCTCAAAATTTTCGCAATGCTCATCGTGATTTTTCTCGTGACGAAATTTTCACCTCTGCGCGGAGATTCATGGTTGAAGAGGATGCCGTTTGTTGCGAACATGCCGTAGCTCTCGCGGTAGTTCTGCGTCAGGAAGTAGGCATACGCTTTCGCACATGCGTAAGGACTGCGGGGATGGAACGGAGTGGTTTCCGTTTGCGGAGTCTCTTTGACTTTTCCGTAGAGCTCACTGCTGCTTGCCTGATAAAATTTTGCCGGGATCTTGCTCGATCGCAGTGCTTCTAAGATTCTGGTCGCGCTGAGGCCCGTGATGTCGCCCGTGCTTTCGGGAATCTCGAAGCTGACGCCGACGTGGCTCTGGGCACCGAGGTGATAGACCTCGTCGGGAACCGTTTCGAGGATGACTCGCAGCAGTGAACTGCTATCGGAGAGATCACCGTAGTGCAGGAAGAGGGGGTATTTCGACGAGTGGCGATCATGGAACAGGTGTTCGATGCGTCCGCGGTTAAAGGTGGAAGCTCTCCGCACAAGACCGTGCACTTCGTACCCTTTCGAGAGAAGCAATTCCGCGAGGTAGGAACCGTCTTGCCCCGTGATGCCGGTGATGAGTGCCTTCTTTGTGCTCATGGGTCTTGTACAGTGTAGCGGATGTACATTCAGGAGTCGTGGTACCATTGCACTATGCCTGATCTACACGGGAAAAGGATCGTTGTGACCGGCGGAAGGGGGTTTCTCGGTCGAGCGATTTGCGATGAACTGAGAGTAGCCGGCGTACAAGATATTGTCGTGACGGAATCCAGGAAGCACGATCTTCGTGAGAAAAAGATCTGCATGGAGGTGCTAGACGGCGCAGATATCGTCATTCACTGTGCCGCGCACGTCGGCGGCATCGGACTGAATGCAGAGCGTCCTGCCGAGATGTTTTATGACAATGCGATCATGGGCATTCACTTGATTCACGCTGCAAAAGAACAAGGACTGTCGAAAGTCGTTCTTATCGGCACTGCCTGCGTGTACCCCAAACTTTGTCCTATTCCGCTTCGGGAAGAGAAGCTCTGGGACGGGTATCCGAATGAGGAAACAGGGTACTACGGGCTCGCAAAGAAGATGCTTTTTGTGCAGGCGGACGCGTATCGAAAGCAGTATGGTCTTTCGAGTATTGTGCTGATCCCCACCAATCTCTACGGTCCTTTCGATACGTTCGATCCCGTGTACGGTCATGTGATTCCTTCACTGATCTTTCGCATGGTGGAAGCGAAGGAGAAGAAACAACCGACATTCACGGTATGGGGAACAGGGAAAGCCACGCGGGAATTTCTTTTTGTACGCGATGCGGCACGGGCAATCGTTCTCGCGACGGCAACGGAGGAGGAGTGCGGTCCTCTGAATCTCGGGACCGGAGAAGAAACGCCGATCAGAGAACTTGTGAGTCTGCTTCAGAGGATTGTCGGATACGAGGGGACAATCCTCTGGGATGCCGCGAAACCCGACGGACAGCCGAGACGATGTATGGATGTCTCGCGAGCGAAGAAGATTCTCGGCTTTACCGCAAATATAGGTCTTGAGGACGGGCTTCGAGAAACGGTCTCATGGTTTTTGGAGCAGCGGAGAAAAGAGAGAGTAGTGTAAGATTCTTTCGCATCATTTTTCCATGATTTCTATGACTGAAGAAAAGACGTGGGATTGGGGAAAGATTCTCTTCCGACTTGCCGCTTTGATGTATGCGATTGCGCTGGTTGCGTATTTTTTTCATGCACTCGACATCAATCCGCAATTTGATACGCAGGGCATTCGTTATTCACTCGAGTTGCTCTCCGCTAAAGACCAAGGTCAGTTGTGGGACTGGCTCACACAGATTCCTCCGCGGAAATATCCATTGCTCTATATTCTGCCCTTCTCATTGCTCGAGAGTTTTTTTTGGGTGTCGAATGAGGGGATGGACATGATTCATGTCCACGCGATTACGCGCTTGGTCACCGTTTTGTATGCCTTGGGGACTTTTTGGGTACTGGGTCGCATCACGCGTCGACTCTTCGGGGATCATCGAGCGGCAACCTTGCTCCTCATGACCAGCACGAACTTTTTTCTCTTCTCGACGGCTGTCCGTCCTCACATGGCAGCCGCCTTTTGGATGCTTATGACATTCTCTTTCTCCTTTGATCTGCGGCACGATTCCTCACTGAAGATGAAGTGTCTGGCGTTCGGATCTGCAGCATGTTCTTTTGCGGTTCTGCAGAGCGGACTTTTTGCATTCTTCTTCCCCGTATTTGCAATACTCTTCTATGATCGTCACGTTCAACCCTTCTTGAAGGCAGCCGGTTGGAGCATTGGAGCAGGTGCTCTCGGGCTCATCGTCGGCTATCCGTTCGTGCTCACCATGTTGTCGGGGGCTACGGGTGCGACGACGCTGGCTGCCGGCATGAATCATGATGTTGGTATTTTCATGCTTCCCGAGCTTTTGCCTCTCAAATTCTGGCAACTGTTCGCGTGTGACAGCATTCTTCTTCTTGCCGCCGCATACGGCGTATGGAAAACATGGCAGAAGAAAGAGAAGACCATGCCGATCTTGATCACGCTCTTTCTGTTTGTTCTGGTTTTTGGCATGCAGCCCATCACTTCGCCCAGATTTTTTATTCCCGTACTTCCGTTTTTTGCCATTCTTGGCGCTCCGGCGCTCATCGGTCGACGAAGATTGCACATGGCAATCGCGTGTCTGTGCATTCTGATGTTTGCGAAATTGGCTTTGTTGGCAGCACAGCCGAATACATATCAGCGAGCCAGTGCGTTCGTGAACGCTCAGGACGGGTTTCTTCTCACGCGCATACCGACGTATTTTCTGAATGTTCCCGATGAAAAATACGCGAAGACCGATCAGGATGCCAAGCGCCTCTTCTTTTTGCTGAAAGAAAACGAGCACATTCCGGACGTAGAAGCATTACCACTGTGCGCATCATTCATTGCAACTGATTTGCCTACTGAAAATCTCATCTCCAATTACATGTTCCTATGG
The DNA here is from genome assembly GCA_009691405.1 of Candidatus Peribacteria bacterium. GTDB lineage: Bacteria > Patescibacteriota > Gracilibacteria > Peribacterales > Peribacteraceae > SICN01. The sequence goes on from SICN01000001.1 coordinate 32,395, forward strand.
CAGGAGGTAGAGTGGCCACTGCTGTACTTGGCAGGAACCAAATCACTCGGGATCAATCTTCGGATGTACTGTACTCCGCCGCTCTAAACATTTTTCTCCGGATTCACGTATGCGCATCGCCTACTGCACCAACGTCCGTCTTCCGAGTGAACGGGCGCACGGCCACCAGATCGCCAAGGTCACGCAGGCGCTTCGGGAGCTCGGCCACGAGGTCGAGATCTTCGCTCCGTACAGGAAGAATGCCATCGATGAGAGTTTCGCGTCGTACTACGGGCTGACGGACAACGTGCATTTGCATCATCTCGGGACGATCGACGGCATCGCTGCATGGTGGGCACCCGGTGTTCTGGGGCTCAAACTCACGACATTCCTCTTCGGTCGTATTCTTCAGAAGATTCTTTTGAAGCGTGCGAAAGAGTTTGACGTGATCTATACGCGTACTCCGGAACTTCTGTCGGTACTCTCGAGGATCGGCGTACCGTTGATTGTGGAGCTCCATCGCATCCCACGCCTCGGACGATGGAGATTTCTCTCGCTCATTCGCTCCTGCTCACTCATCGTCACGCTCACGAGCCCGATGCGTCAAGCGCTCATCGATCTGGGAGTTTCCGATATTCCGGTGGTAGCCGAAGGCGATGCCGTCGATCTTCACGATTTCGAAGCAGTGCCCGATTCGAAAGCAACGAGAGATTCTCTTCGAGTGCCGTCTGGCATGCCGCTCATCGTCTACGCCGGACAATTGGAATCGATGGGACTCTCGAAAGGCATCCCCGAGCTTCTCGATGCACTCGAGATCCTCAGCAAGCGCGGGCTTGAGTATCGGGCGGTCATCGCCGGAGGCCCAGAAAACATTGCCGAGCACTTCAGAGAGACGCTCCCTAGGCTCCTGCGGACGTGTGTTACCTTCACGGGTCATATCCCGCACCTTAAAATCCCCACACTCCTCACGGCTGCCGATGTTCTCGTCTATCCGGCACCGAAGTCGGATCATCCTTTCTATCGCCGTGATACGTCGCCCCTCAAACTGTTTGAGTACATGGCTGCCGGTCGACCGACCGTCACGGCGGATCTTCCGCCCATTCACGATGCGCTCGATGAAACCATGACGCGTTTCTTTCCGGCAGGAGACAGTGAGGCGCTTGCGGAGAGCATTCGACTCACACTGGAGGAGCCGCAAGAGAGCGCGAAGAGAGCAAGGCTTGCAAGGATTCATGTTGAACATTTCACATGGGAAAAACGCATGATTCGCATCTTGCAGGCTGCTAGAATCGCATCATGATCACTGTTCTCAGCAGCGCCTCCGCACGTCCGAACTTTGTGAAGCTGGCTGCCGTGCACCATGCGCTTTCGAAGCACAAAGACATTCGGCACATCATCGTGCATACGGGACAACACTACGATCCGCTCCTCTCGGATATTTTCTTCACGCAGCTCGGGATTCCCGAACCGGATAGCAATCTTGGCGTGAGGGGCGGGGATAGGGAAGAGGTGATCGATTCAACGATGATCGCGATGGAACTTGCACTGGAGAAGTACAAACCGGATATTGTGCTTGTCTATGGTGACGTCAACGGTGCCGTCGGTGCGGCGCGCGCTGCGAAGAACGCGGGCATACGACTTGGGCACGTCGAAGCAGGTCTTCGGTCGTTCGACGTTTTAATGCCTGAAGAATTAAATCGCATCGAAATCGATCAGCTTGCGGATGAGCTGTTCGTGACCGAACAATCGGGAATCGACAATCTCGGGGTCGAAGGCATGAAAGGCAATGTGCACTTCGTTGGCAATACGATGATCGATACGTTGATCCGTATGATGCCGCAGATTGATGCAGTGACGCTCGCACCCGAGTTACCGGAACGTTTCGCAATCGTCACGTTGCATCGGCCCAGTAATGTCGACGATCGTGACGTGTTGATTGCAAATTTCGAATTTTTGAAAGACATCGCAAAATATATTCCTGTGTTGCTTCCCGCGCACCCGCGTCTTGCTGCTGCTCTTCAGAAAGCCGGCATCGATCCGAAGAAGCTTGTATCACTTGGCATCTTCATTACGGAATCGTTCGGCTATCTGCAGTTTCTGCATCTTCTCAAACATGCAGCGTTCGTTCTCACCGATTCCGGTGGCATTCAGGAAGAAGCTGTGCTCCTGAGGAAGCGCTGCTTCACCATGCGCAGGAATACCGAGCGTCCGAGTACGATCGACAGTGGTAGCAATGTTCTGATTGATCCGAATGTTTCGTCAGATCGGACGAAAGTTCTGGAGTTTGCAAACAATCCCGTCACTCTCGTTATCAAAATCCCAGAGAAATGGGACGGAAAGGCAGGGGAGAGGATTGCGAAAATCCTCTCCTAGACAACGTTGCTCGTACGATCTTATACATCTTCTATGATTCAAAACTTTTTTGATGACAGATAGATGCTTCCATTTCAGCGTCTTTTCTCAAGCTCCTCCTTAATCCGCAAATCCACTGCTTTTTGCTCCGAAGTCTTCATTTCCAATATCTGATTGAGGGCTGACTCTGCTTCTGTGATGGCAGACTCTGCCTCATTGAGATTAGGCTTTGCTTCTTTCGTAAGAGCTTCTGCTTTTGCAATATTTTCAGCTGCCGACTTGAGTAGGGGAGAGGTGACGAGAAGTCTTTGATCAAGCTTATCTATGTTGCTCTTAAACAAATCGTATTTTTCTGGCCTAGCACCGTCTGCCCCGATCTGCCAAATCATCCTCTCTTTCATTACTTCTGCCTCTTCTAACTGCATCCTATATTCCAAATTTTTTGCCGAATCTAGCATTACTAATAGCTGATCAAGTGTTTTGAGTTTCGGACCTTCATTTATTCCAGATCCCGCTACTTGGGATGGTCCACTGTTGCCTTCTTGATTGCAACCTATGGCAGCGAGCGCAAGCATCCCGGTTGTAACTAATGTACGGAAAACCCCAGATCTATTTGGTTCGTTTACTGAGACGTGCAATTGGCGAGGGACTTCAGAATCTTGCGGAGGAAATGATGTGGGAGATTACATATACACCTATTATATATTAATAAAAGTATTTGTCAAGTACCACTCAACCGCCTTCTGTATTCCTTCATCGAACGAAGTTTTTGGCTCGTAGCCAAGCTTCTTCCTTGCTTTTGAAATGTCTGCAACGTAGCGGATGACTTCGCCGGTTCGGGATGCTCCAAGGTTGACTATCGAAGAGCTTCCGGTGATCTTCTTGATGTCCTCAGCAAGCTTGATGATTGTTTGCCCTTCACCTGTTGCTAAGTTGTAGGTGTCGTTCTTTGCGGTTTCGAATTTGTCGATGCCCGCGATGATGCCGCTCACGGTGTCGTCGATGTATGTGAAGTCCAAGCATTTGTCTTTGCCGAAGATGGTCATCGGTTCGTTTTTGCGCGCGAGGCGGATGAAGAGCGGAACGACGCGCACCGAGTTGTCGTACATACCGTAGACATTGCTGAATCGGAAGGTGATCTGGTCGATCCCGTAGCATCTCCTGTACGCTTCCACGAGTGCCTCTCCGCCGACTTTGCTTGCGGTATAGGGGCTTTCGCAATTGTGCACGCGCACGAGATCTTCGGTGTACTTGTCGACACCGGTATTGCCATAGCTCTCGCGAGACGATGCGAACATGAAACGCTTGATGTTGTTTGCGCGCGCGAATTCGAGTGCATTGAATGTCGTGAGAAAATTGTCGCGTGCCCTGTCCGGGTGCTCGACGAGTTCATAGACGCGCGCGTTGGCGGCAAGGTGGATGAGCATGTCTGCATCGACATGCATTGCCTTCACCGCCTCTTCATCACGCATGTCGAGCAGGGTTGTGATGTTCCGGACATCTTTGTTCCACTTGTTTGGGAGCCAGTCGAAACCGGTTACAGTGTCTCCCCGTGCGAGAAGTTTCTCGCAGAGTCGTGTACCGATTGTGCCAGAACTTCCAGTAACGAGGATTTTCATCGGGAGGAGTGTAGCAGGGTCTGTATTGACCTTTAAGCTTAAAGCTCATTGCTCCTGACAAATCTCCTTCACATCTCTACACTGTCACTCGTGCTTTCTCTGATCCTCCCTACCTACAATGAAGCGGCGAATATCAGTAACCTTCTCGAGATGCTCGATGGGGTGCTTGCAAACATTCCGCACGAGATCATCGTGGTGGACGACAACTCTCCGGATCAGACGTGGAAAATCGCAACGGAAACCTCGAAGTTGCGCGGATGCATCAAGGTGCTTCGGCGTATGCACAAGAAGGGCCTCAGTTCCGCGGTTGTCGACGGGTTGGATGCGGCACACGGGACGATTCTCGCCGTCATGGACAGCGACGGTCAGCACGATGCTCAACTTCTTCTGTCACTTGTGGAGCACATTCGGCAGGGTGCTGACATCAGTATCGGTTCCCGTTACGTGGAAGGCGGAAGTGTCGGTTCGTGGGTGAGAGATCGGCGCATCATCAGCAGAGTCGGCACGTTCTTCGCTAAACGTTTGTCACGGGTTCCGGTGAGCGATCCGCTCGGAGGGTTCTTTGTATTGAAGCGCAGCGTATACCAAATCGTACGTCCGACATTGCATCCGACGGGCTTCAAAATTCTTTTGGAAATCCTTGCAGCTGTTCCGAAGCAGACCAAGCTGACGGAGGTTCCGTTGATTTTTCGCATGCGACTGCACGGTCAGAGCAAGTTATCGCTTCGAGTGCACGTCGCTTTTCTGTGTCAGATTATTCGACTGTCCTTTCGTTCGTTTGTGGAATTGCTCCGGAAGTCAGGGATGATTCTCTTCATGACGCTGATCGTGATGACTGCTGTTTGGCTCTTCCCTCGTTTGCTCTCCCTACGTCTTCTCTACACGGATCCGACGATGCGAGAACGCGTGCAATCCGCTCTCACGACCGTTGCAGATAGGGAAGGATGGTTGCTCTCGGATATTGAGCTGCGCTCGGTTTCTTCGGACTCGATCGAAATATTGCATCGAGATCATCTTCGAACCGAGGCACCCGTTCGCGCTTGCACCATTCATCTTTCTTCATCGACTCTGTCATGTCCGGAATAACACTCAGAATCTGGCTTCTTGAATTCTATGCGTTAGCGCTTGCGCTCATTCGCATGCCGGGTGGCGTGCATACGGACGAAGCGAAGTACCTCCTTTCGATTCCTTATCCTCATCCTCCGATTCTCCGTTCGCTCTTCGCGATGCTACGAGAGATGCCCCTGCAGGAATTTTTCATTCGTTTTCTCATCGCCAGCGCTCTCGTGCAGGCGGTATGGCTTCTCGTCGATATCGGTTACGTTCTCTCACATCGGAGGCGGATAGTGCTGGTGTTGAGTTGGCTTTTGAGCTCTGCTCTCGTGTTGCAGGCAGGTACGGTGATGATGGTATCGCTCACCGCACTCTTCGGACTCGTGTGTGCTTGGCTTGCCCTTAGGCCGCAGCCAATTCGGCAAACATCAGCGCCTCTTCTTGCGTGCCTGTGGCTCTTCGCACTCTTCAGCGTCTACCAGTCCGTGCTCTACCTTCCTCTTCTCATCGGCATTCTCCGTGCTGCACAGACTTCCTATCGCAGAATGTTGTTGTTCCTCGCTCTGCCGCTTCTGCTGCTTGCGATGTACACACTGATCAATCCTCTCATCCTTGCGAGTATGGTGAATGTATCCTCGCAGGATGCAGTCTTGGAACTTGGCGTGCGCTTGTCGAATGTGCTCTGGATTTCTTTGGTCGCAGGAAGCGGCATTGTCACCCTTGCAGGGATCGTCGGGATTGCCTTAAGCAAGCGCATCGATTTCATCGCAACGCTCTTTCTCTTATCCGGATTCATCGCTCTTACTAGCCAGGATTACTACGCGATTCTCCTGACACCCGTGCTGTGTGCCGGTGTGATGTTGCTCCTTGGCAAACGGAAGATTTCGGGAGAACTTTTCATACCGCTTCATATTCTTTCGACTGCCGTCTTCATATTTATGGCTTTCCCACGCACACCAATCACTCCTGCACGCATGACGATGCGATACTTGGCGGAGCAGAATATTCAAGGATTCGTGCTGATCGACGGACCATTCGGACACGAGTGGCAGTACGAGAGCATAGGGCACTCGATCCGTCGTTTCACACAGACGCTCTCTTCATCGATCGAAGCATCGGCTGCCGCAATCGTTTGCACCAAACACACATGCGAAGAGGATGTCTCTGAAGATTGGATGAGGATGGAGGGTGCGCCGGTGGAGGTGTGGATAAAGCGATGAGCTTTGAGCTCTGAGCGATGAGGGAACAGTGCTCAAAGCTCATGACTCATAGCTCACAGCTGATAATATTCCCTATACCATTCCACAAACTTCGGTACACCCTGTGCAATGCGTGTCTTCGGCTCGAAACCGAGCATTGTCTTTGCCTTCGAGATGTCGGCCAAACTCGCTCTGGTATCGCCGGGTTGCATGGGGTGAAATTCTTTCTTCGCTTCCTTGCCGCAAGACGTCTCGACCATGCGGATGTACTCCATCAATTCCTCCTGCCTTCCGCAGCCCAAGTTGAAGAGTTCTTCCGGATAATTTTTGTCGATCGCGGCGATGATTCCAGAGACGATGTCGTCGATGTATGTGAAATCGCGTTGCATTTTCCCTTCGCCGTAGACGGTCAGCGGACGATCATGCAGGAGTGCGTCCGTAAAGAGGAAGAGTGCCATGTCGGGTCGACCGAGTGGACCATAGACCGTGAAGAACCGCAGTCCCGTGACGTTTGTGCCATAGAGCGAGTGGTAGGTATGTGCCATCAGCTCGTTGTCTTTCTTGTTCTGACCGTAGAGCGAGAGCTGATCATCTGTGCGATCCGATTCGGAGGAGGGGAGTTTGGTGTTGCCGCCGTAGACCGAGCTGCTTGAGGCGTAGATCAGTCCGGGGATTTTCTGTTTTCGAACTTCGTCGAGCACATGGAAGAACCCGGTGATGTTGATCGCGATGTATTCGTCCGGATGATCAAATGCGTACCGGACTCCTGCGAGTGCGGCAAGATGCAGCACACGATCGACGCCGTTCATCGCTTTTGCGACTGTGGCGCGGTCCAGAATATCACCTCTGATAAACGTGAAGCCTTTCTTTTCTTGCAGCAGCTTGAGCCGCGCCTCCTTGAGTGTTGGGTCGTAGTAATTGCTGACATTATCAAGCCCGATCACTTCGTCCCCGCGCTCAAGCAGTTTGACAGTCGTGTGGTAGCCGATGAATCCGGCAGCGCCGGTCAGGAGGATTCTCATTAATCGAATTCTAGCAGATAATCTTAATTCGAAGGTGACACATGATCATCCATTCCAGCGACTTCGTTCATTGCTTGTCCGAAGGTATGTGTACCTGCAGCAACAAGTTGATGTATCTGTTTAGCTCTGACATTCGCAGCTTCAGTACCGTGATCGAGATCGCCAAATAATTCATCATGGTGACCTTCAACAGTATTTACGGAAGATTTCATCGTTGGGCTTGGGGAAAATAAAGCCGAATTACTATACCCCAATCCCAAAATATTGCAAGCCCTCTCTTCTCACTTCGTCGGGTTCGTAGATATTCCGCCCATCAAACAGTAGTTTTCCATTCATTTTCTTCTTTAATTCTTTCAGATCAGCTCCGCGGAAGACATCCCATTCCGTCAGGACAAGAAGTGCATCAGCCTTCTTCACTGCATCGTTTACATCCTTTGCATACGTCACGCTTTTGGGTAGCAGTGGTCTAGCACGATTCATCGCAACAGGGTCGAAGGCACTCACGGCGTGTCCGGCTTCGATCAGCGCTGTGATGACATCGATACTTGGAGCTTCGCGCATGTCGTCGGTCTTCGGTTTGAAGGCAAGCCCCCACACGCCGACCTGGGATTTTTTTGGCAGTGTTGTGAGGATTTTTGCGATGAATCGCTCACGCTGTTTCCGGTTCACCTTGTCTGTGGCTTCGACAATCGGCATCGAAAGACCGTATTCTTTTGCAGTCGCAAGAAGCGCTTTCACATCCTTCGGGAAGCAGCTCCCACCGTAGCCGATGCCCGCGTGCAGGAACTTCGGCCCGATGCGCTGGTCGAGCCCCATGCCGGCGGCGATATCGCGGATATTCGCCCCGGTTTTCTCGCAGAGTTCGGTGAGCATGTTGATGAAGCTGATCTTCGTCGCAAGGAACGCGTTGCTTGCATACTTCACGATCTCCGCACTCTCACGACTCATGAAGAGGAGAGGCTTATTCGCGCGCGTGATCGGTCGGTACAATTCTTCAAGCAGATGTTTTGAATCCAGTTTCTTGAATGTCGGATCGTCGTTCAGCCCGACGATGATTCTGTCGGGCATCATCGTATCGGGGACAGCCATGCCTTCACGAAGGAACTCCGGATTGCTGACGACGTGCACGGAGAGGGACGATTTTCTCTTCTTGAGCACGGCATCGATTCTCTTCTGGCACTCTGCACCGGTGCCGACGGGGACTGTCGATTTGTTCACGAAGACAAGATTGCCATCGATCGTCTGTGCGACCGTTTCTGCAACCGTGAACACTGCGCGGAGGTCCGCTCGGTGCCCTTCTCCTTCTGGTGTTGCCACAGCCGAGAAGAGAATTTTCGCATCAGGAAGAGCTTCCTCAAGTTTCGTCGTGAAGCGGAGTTTTCCGCTCTTCAGTCCCGACTGGAGAAGCTCCTCGAGTCCCGGTTCGTAGATCGGGCTTTTACCAAGCTTCAGCATCGCGACTTTCGCCGCATCGATATCGACGCCGACGACCTCATGTCCAAGTTCTGCAAAACATGCAGCGGAAACGAGTCCAACGTAGCCGGTACCGACGATTGTGATCTTCATGGGTGCTTGCAGTCTATCTCAAGCCGAAAAGAGATGTAAGATAGGGTTATGAAATTTCTTGTGAACGGGTCCATCGCCTTTGATCTTCTTCTCTCTCACGAAGGGTCGTTTTTGAGTGGCATTGATGCAAAGAATCTCGATCGTCTGTCCGTCAATTATCTTGCGCAGGAATACAAGCGCCATCACGGAGGTGTCGCTGCAAATATCGGTTGGAATCTTGCGCTTCTGGGTCATAGCCCGCTTCTTCTTGGTGCAGTCGGTTCGGATGGTGCGGATTATGTGAAGCTTCTCGCGTCCAAGGGCGTGGATATGTCTCTGGTGGAGACTGTGCCCGATGCGGCGACGGCAACTGCTGTGATTGCGACTGACATCGATGAGCGCCAGATCAGCTTTTTCCATCCCGGTGCGGACGGAAGAGGAACACTGCCCGATTTTTCGGGTTTCAAGAAAGACATTGCGTATGCGATCATGGGTCCGAGAAATCCGATGCTGATGCTTCGGGGTGGGGAAATGTGCGTGCAGCACGGCATTCCGTATCTCTTCGATCCAGGTCAGCTTGTCCATGCCTTTGGTAAAGACGAATTCCGCCATGCGGTTACTGGCAGCAAGGGACTAGTGGTCAACGAGTACGAGTGGGGGCTGGCTTCGGGAAAGCTTGGATGGAAAGAAGGAGAGGTCGTCTCGGCGTGCGGAATGCTCATCACGACACTCGGAGACAAAGGCATTCGTTTGGTGACGAAAGAAGAGGATCTCGTCATCCCTGCATGCAAACCTCTCAAACTTGTGAATCCAACCGGAGCGGGGGATGCGGCACGTGCAGGCCTTCTTATTGGCCTTGCCTCCAAATGGTCACTCCGAGAGATAGGTCGTTTTGCCGCAGTACTTGGGTCACTCCTCGTTGAGCAGGAAGGAACGCTTCTCGATACTCTGGATACCAGCATGATTCAGAAGAGAGCAAAAGAGAATTACGGGGAGGAGCTGCCAACACTATAAATTCCAAAACGTAAAAGCCAAATTTCAAGATCGGCAATGATCGTTTTGGATTTTGGAATTTGGAATTTGGGTTTTTCCTGTGGTCATCTCTCTGCTAGTCTCCCCGCATGTCTTTCGTCAAAGATCCAAAGTTGGCAGAGCAAGGCAGACTCAATCTCGAAATTGCCGAGAAGCACATGGGTGCGCTCCTCAAGGTCAGAGAGCAGTTCATCAAGACCCAGCCGTTCAAAGGGCTCACGATCGGTATGGCACTGCATGTCACGAAAGAAACCGGAATCCTCGTGCGTACACTCACGGCAGGTGGCGCAAAAGTGGCGATCACCGGTTGCAATCCCTTAAGTACTCAAGATGATATCGCTGCGGCACTCGCCGAAGAGAAGGATGTCCTCGTGTGGGCATACAAAGGGGAGAGTCGCGAAGACTACTATAAGTTCCTCACTGCGGTGATCGAAACGAAGCCCGACATCACGATCGATGACGGCTGCGATCTCGTCACGGAGATTCACACGAAGCATCCGCATCTTCTCGCGAAACTGATCGGAGGATGCGAAGAGACGACGACAGGCATCATCAGGCTCCAGGCAATGGCCAGAGATAACGCTCTCAAGTGTCCGATGATCGCCGTGAACGACAATAAGACGAAGCACCTGATGGACAACTACTACGGCACGGGGCAGAGCACATTCGACGGCATTCTCCGCTCGACCAACATGTTGATCGCGGGAACGACGGTTGTGGTTCTCGGCTACGGAAGCTGCGGCAAGGGTGTAGCCATGCGCGCGAAGGGACTCGGAGCCCAGGTGATCGTGACCGAAGTCGATGCGTTCTGCGCGCTCCAAGCTGCGATGGACGGTCATCGCGTGATGCCAATGGAAGAAGCGGCTTCACTCGGCGATCTCTTCGTGACTGTCACGGGAAATCTCCACGTGATCCGCATGGAGCATATCGAGAAGATGAAAGATGCAGCGCTCATGGCAAACTCTGGTCACTTTGACAATGAGATCGATCTCAAAACTCTTGAGGCCAAAGCGAGCCGAAAGCGGAGAGTAAGGCACTACCTCGATGAATATCTTCTCAAGTCCGGACGTATCGTCTACGTTGCCGGTGAAGGACGTCTTGTGAATCTTGCCTCCGCCGAAGGACACCCGAGCGAGGTGATGAGCCTGAGCTTCTGCGGTCAGGCACTGGCATGCAAGTACCTCGTGGATCACAAGGGCATCATGAAGAATGAAGTCATCACGCTCCCGCCGGAGATCGACGATTACATTTCGAAATTGCAGCTCACCGCGATGGGACTCTCTCTAGATGCGCTCACGGAGGAACAGAAAAAATATCTCGCGAGTTGGCAAGAGGGAACATAGGGCATTGCGTGGCTCGTGTTTGCGGGAAAACGAGAGAAAGTCTATAATATATTAGACATAAAAAAATATATTCGTAGAATACTGCCAATCGTTTTTTGTACCGCTTCGTCGATACGTGATCTTTGGAACCAACGCAACATGGAAAACAGTCTGTCTTTTTTCTGTTCAAGACAGAGCACTTTCGAAATTGGATTTTCGAGTGTTATCGAGGAACAGTCGGTTAGAGGGAGAGTGTTGTATGAAGCGCAAGACTGAGGGCCGTAGTGGGAAGGACCACAAGAAACGTCTGAGACTCCCCCCGGGAGCCTCATTCCCGCCCGATGCTCACTTCGAGCGCGGACCTGACGGCCAAAAAGTTTTGGTCTGCAAAAACACCGCTGTCAGTAAGTAATTGCTGACACACCCTCCGCTCACGGAACTCTCCGTGAGGTCAACCACCCGTAGCCAGTCCCTAGTGTGCATTCTTGTACGCGTTCAGGGGCTGGCTACCTCTTTTCGAAGCCAGACTGTTTTCCATATTGCGATTGGCACCGATACACGGCGAATTGTTTTTGGTATGCTCTTTTTGGAGAGGTGGCCGAGTGTCCGAAGGCGCGCGACTCGAAATCGCGTAAACCCCAAAAGGGTTTCGAGGGTTCGAATCCCTCCCTCTCCGCCAGCCTTCGCAAAGCGAAAGCTGTCCACCGTAGCACTTGAGCTCAGTGAATGTTTTACAAATACAGAGTCGCTTTGCTATGGCTGGCAAGCCATCAAGTGCGAAGGCGGGCAATACAGCATTCTTTTCTATGAAGCGTGTTCTTATGAAAACAACCCACCCCCGAAGGAGTGGGCGATTGCCGCTAGTCTTTGAGAGATTGCAGGAAGTCTGCAACCACACAGATGACCAGCAGCGCCAGAGCGATGGGGATGATGCCCCAGGGACTCTGGATCATGTCCAGGAACTTGAGGAGTTGCATGATCGGTTCCTCGTTCCCCCCTGGACAATTGTTTGCCATCGTCGAGTCACGAAGTGACTCTATCGGCGGTGGACAACAGTGCCGAAGCACTGGTATTATTATATAATAATATATAAATTTAGTCAATTGTCCGACCCCAGAGTTTTCTCGGAATGATTTGTCTGATGACGTCATCCGTATCAATAGTGCACGGCAGATACCACCGTTTCATGCTTTCTGAGATATGGCTGAATGCGAATTGACCGTCTGTCAGCATGACATCGATAAGGACAATGTTTTTCTTAAGAAGTTCTGCGATCGTACGCAATTTCTCGGTTCGTTTTTCGGTTGCAAAATTTCTTATTTTTTTGAAGGTTGGATCGAATGCAACATACTCTCCCGATGAGTTGATTTGGTACAGCGAATCAAACTCCATGAACGGCTCAAGCAATATTGTTCTCCCTCTTTGTTCAATGAGCACTTCATCGCTTCCATGCGGTCCCTGAAACACTTGGAAGCATTCGTTATGCAGATCGATGTCCAAGGCACGGACTTGTCTCAATTGGTTCATGCATGATTTTATTTCCGATTGCAGCAGAAAATTAACCATCAGTTCCCCGATGAGACCTCTCAAATTATCTCTTCGCTTTGGATTCACCCAAACGTCTGCGTATTCTGTTTTCCATTCCTCCAAAATCGGAGGTGGAATTCTGGCAACCTGGAAATCATCAAGTCGTATGGATTGTGCTTCTTTTCTCAGCGAATCCGTAAATGCTCGTGCGGTGAGTGGTGGCACCGCTTCCGTCGTCAGTGCGGTTAGGACATTCGAACGCACGGCGTTTCGAGAGTCCGCTGTTGCTTCGGCGAACAATCCTTGATGAGCGGGAGACGGCGGCATCTCGTGTTTGCGATCGACGCCGAGAGAATGTTCCGTGGAGATCGACATGGAGATTCCAATGATACGCCTTATCTCCTGAAATATCTTCTTTGTCAAACTAGCCCTCTTTCGCCTCTCTCTTCAGCTCCGCATCGATCAGGAGGTCCAAATCACCATCGAGCACGCCTTGGGTATCGCTTGTTTCGTAACCAGAGCGGAGGTCTTTCACCATTTGGTACGGATGCAGGACGTACGACCGTATCTGGCTTCCGAAATCCGCACTCGTGATCTTCCCTTGGAGTTTTCTCTTCTCGGCTTCTTCTTCGATGCGTTTCCTCTCCAGAAGTTTTGCTTTCAGGAGACTGAGTGCTCGTTCTCTATTCTGGATCTGGCTCCGTTCGTTCTGGCACGCGACGACGATGCCGCTTGGCAGGTGCGTCATGCGGACGGCACTGTCGGTTTTATTCACGTGCTGTCCCCCCGCACCGCCCGAACGGTACGTGTCGATGCGCACATCGTTCATGTTGATCTGAATGTCGTTGCTCTCCGCCATGTCGGGCATGACTTCGACGAGCGCGAACGATGTTTGCCTCAGATTTTTCGCATTGAACGGTGACAGTCGAACAAGCCGATGCGTTCCGAGTTCGCATTTCAGATGTCCGTATGCGGTATCGCCTGTGACGTGAATCGTCATCGATTTGATTCCTGCTTCCTGCCCCTCCGTTCGCTCGATGACGTCGGCTTTCCATTCTTTCCGCTCGCAGTATCTTAAGTACATGCGACCGAGCATGCCTGCCCAATCCTGTGCTTCGGTGCCGCCCGCACCTCCGGAGATCGTGACGTACGCGTTGCCGAGATCGTACTTGCCACCGAGATAGAGTGCGCGTTCCGCAATCCGCCATTTCTCCGAGAGCGTTGCGTACTCTTTCTCGAGTGCCGGAAGATCGTCTGCGTGGCAAGATGCGGCGATATCGCTTAGATCACTCACCTGCGACCGAAGTTCCACCATAGGGAGCCACTGCTTCTTGAGCGCCTTCAGGCGATCGAACATGTTCTCCGCTTTCTTATGGTCATTCCATAGATCGGGAGCGGTCGTCAGGGTTTCAAGTTCTGTGATGTGGTCGGGGATTTTTCTTTTCTCAAAGAGAGTCCTTCCCCATGTTCACTGCTTCGAGGAGTTCCGATACTTTTCGCAGAAGCTCATCCATGGGAGAGGCGGAAGATTATGGTGTATTCTATCAGACGTATCATCCAGTCGCCACAATTTCATTGTCATGAAACCTTCCGACCCCGCACACGGCGACAGCACTCCTTCGAAAGTGCTCCTTGCTGCGATCGAGAGGCTCTCGCTCCCTGCACTGCTCTTTGGCATTGTGTTCTTCGTGACGATGATCGCAGTTACGATCGTTCTCACGCCGGATCGGTTTCCGGTGCGGATCGGTGATCGCGTCGTTCGTCTCATCGATCTCGAAGCCGAGCAAGAGAAGCTGCTTCTTGAGAAGGCGGATCTTCAGGCGAAGCATATTGACGTTGTCGATGCGAAGACGCCTGCACTGCATCTTCTTGGCTCTCTTAAGCCACGAAACGTTTCGGTCGGTACGGTGTTGCTTGCGATCGAGAGTGTTCGCACCCGATTCAAAACCGATAGTGTCGATCCTATTTCTCTCCCGCAAATTTCGGTCTCCGGATCGGGGACGGTGATAAAGATTGCCGGAGAGGTGCGCGATATTGGAGGTTCCACCATGCGCACGCTCGCGTCGTTTGTCGATCAGCTTCGAGCAATTCCACTCGTTTCCTCCGTATCGGAGCCCGAGTACGTCGAGAGGAAGGAAACTGATGACAGCACGACTGTTTCGCCTTTCTCCATGACCATCATCCTTCACGATGCCTCTTCCTGATTTGCTCTCTTTGCGGCGCTCCATGAAGATCACACTCTTCACTCTTGGCATACTTTTGTCTGTTGCTGCATGTGGGCTTCTCATCGCACACACACGTTCATTCTCTCTCAAGCGTGATACGGCGGTGATGATCGGCACAACACTCCCCGAACTTCGTTCCACTGTATCTCTCCTAAAGGCGAATCAGGAGGCGGAGCAGCACTTCTTCCGAAGCGCCCTGAGTGCAAGGGAGGAGCAAGCATCCGTATACATCCTTCCGGCAGGTCCTGCCGCATCGCGTGCGGTGAGTGTTTTGCAATCGATTGCTCGGGTTCTTCGAGAAACGGGAGAAAGCCAAGGTTCGATCGACGCGCTGTCGTTCCAAGAGAAAGCGAGTGATCACGGTGACTATAAAACAGTGAGTGCGACACTCAAGATGACCAGTGACTTCCGTTTCGTCGCGCGTTTTCTCTCCATCCTGGCACTCAGCGGCGACATGATGATCCGGGATGTTTTTTCGGATGAGGCATCCTCGACCTTCCTGCGACAGGTCAATGAGAGTGCTCCGCTGTCACTGAAAGCTGCGGAAGACTTTTTGTATGGCGATCTCCTCACGTACGCGGCGGAGCCGGATCAAGTCGAGCAGGCGATGCTCCAAGATATCCCCGAAGAGATGCAGCCCGATATCCGCGCATTCGTGCTTGCGTCGGGTCTTGCCGATGTGCGGAGATCGCTTTCCGACATTGCACCGAATCTCAAGAAAGAGCGCATTTGGCCGTTGCCGTTTCTCACGGTCGACAGTCTCCAAAGAGATGGGGAGAAGTGGCAGATCGGTCTGACCTTCTACAGGAGATAAACAGGGTATCCTGCGCGTATGCGTCTTACGGTTCTCGTGCCGGCCTATAACGAGCAGGAAAGTATTGGAGGTGTTCTCAGGTCGATCCCAAAGAGAATGGATCCGGACACCATCGTCGAAGTCGTAGTGATTGATGACGGTAGCACCGATGCAACGTCTGCTATCGCTCTCAAGCATGGAGCCACGGTTGTTGCGCACAGAAAACGCTGCGGTCTCGCCGAGGCGTTTCGCACAGGGCTTTCTGTGGCACTCGCGCGCAATGCCGATCTCATCGCAACACTCGATGCCGACTCTCAGTACCGTGGTGAAGAGCTGACATTACTCCTCAAGCGGATGCGCGAAACGAGTGCCGATCTTGTGGTCGGCGATCGCCAAGTTCGAAAGCTCCAGCACATGCCATGGAAGCACCGCATCGGAAACATGGTTGGAAGTTTTATGCTTCGATTGCTTCGCTGCACGACGGTCACCGATGCATCGTCCGGTTTTCGTTTGTTCACGGCGCGTTTCGGACGGTTGCTCCGGATCAGGAGCATTCATACGTACACGCATGAGATGCTCATCCAGGCGAAATCGTACGGTCTCAGTGTTGCCGAAATTCCTGTGAGCTTTCTTCCGCGTGCTCATGGCAAGAGCAAGTTGGTGCGGACACTGCGGCACCATATTCTTCGGTCATGCGGGACGATCGTGCGGGCGTACCTTCGGAGGCAACCGCACTCGGGAGTGAAACATGTGCTCTTCATTACGCGCAGTCTTCAGCCGGGATCCGGCGGAATGCAGTTATATGCAAAGACACTCCTGAATGGACTAAAGCATCGATCAGATGTTGTTGTCGTTATTGTCGGATACACAGGATCGAAGATCGGACTGCCGTTCTTCTTGTTGCGTGCATGGTTTCTTGCACTCTTCACACGTGCTCGGTACGTGCACTTTGGTGATTCTGTGTGTGCACTCTTTTTGCCGGTTTTCCGTTTTCTGCGTCCCGATCTCAGACTTAGCGTGACGGTCTATGGGCTCGATCTGACGTATCCGAACGTTTGCTATCAGTATTGCCTCCGCCACACACTCCACCATGCTCACCGCGTTGCGGCGATTAGTCACGAAACGGCACAGAGAGCGAGGGAGCGTGGAGTGAGGAAGGAAAATATCGTCGTTGTGCCCTGTGCGGTGCCCTCATCAGCCCTCATCTCTGCCTGTCAGCAGACAGGCTCACGATCTTCTTTTGCGCCGCATATTCTCCTCCTCGGTCGTCAAATCAAACGAAAGGGAACCGCGTGGTTCCTCACAAAAGTTTTTCCTGAGCTTCGACGTACTGTTTTGGATCTTCGTGTCACGATTGCGGGAGACGGACCGGAACTTTCCAGCATTCAAACGATTGTGTCCGATGCGAAATTTGAAGAGTCGGTGACTGTTCTCGGTGCAGTCAGCGAAGTCGAAAAAGAAAATCTTTTTTGCTCATCGACACTGTTTCTCATGCCGAATATTCCGGTGAATGGTGACATGGAGGGATTCGGACTCACCTGCATCGAAGCTACGTCGAGAGGACTGCCTGTCGTTGCTGCAAAATTGGAAGGACTGCGGGATGCGGTGATCGAATCGGAAACAGGACTCTTCTTTGAGGCTGAGAATGCAGAAGATTGCGTGCGAGTTATCAAAGAGGCTCTCGCAAAAAAATGGCATTCCGAAGCGATAAAAACTGCATGCCGACAAAAATTTAGCGTGGATTCTTTCATTAATTCCTACTGCACCGATGTCTGGCTCTAAGCGATGTTCAATCGGCATGATTGTGTGGGATTACACTCCCTCGATCGGCGGCATGGGTCGGCACGTGGCAGGTTTGGTCTCGGGTTTGATTGCAGCAGGACACTCCGTATCGGTCTTCAGCCGTTTCGATCTCCCGTTGCCTTTTGGTCGAAGCATTCTCTTCTCATTTTTGCTCCCTTTCTTCCTTCCACGTTGGGCCAAGAAACTTCAGCCGGATATTTTGCATGTCCATGCGGGTCCCGGTGGAGTGTTTCTTTTAAGGAAACCGAAGCGTTGTCCTCTCGTGGTGACTGCGAACCATACGTATGCGGATCAAGCTCGTATCGGCGGTCAGCAGTGGAAGCGTGTGCTTGTTCCGCTTGAGCGGAGAACGTATCGTCTTGCCGACAGCATTCTTTGCATTTCCGAAGATACTGCGGAGTCTCTTGTGCGTGACTATGGAATTGCACGCGACAAACTGTCGGTGGTGCACTGCGGCATTGATGTCGCACGTTTTAGCCGCAGCGATTGCGTGCTCTTGGAGCGCAAGCGTTCCTGTGTGTTCATCGGTCGCCATGATCGTCGCAAAGGATTCGATT
Source organism: Candidatus Peribacteria bacterium (assembly GCA_009691405.1). Taxonomy (GTDB): domain Bacteria; phylum Patescibacteriota; class Gracilibacteria; order Peribacterales; family Peribacteraceae; genus SICN01. The sequence continues at coordinate 50,423 of SICN01000001.1, forward strand.
TGCTGGAGGCTGCATGGAAGATCGTTGCAAAGAAAGTTCCCGATGCACATCTTTCCGTTGTCGGTGTTCACGGTCATGACACTTCTTCGTGTTCATTTCATTCTTCACTCACTGACTCAGAGCTTCCAAAACTTCTCGGTGCATCGATGGTTGTTGTTTGCCCCTCCAGACTTGAGGGATTTGGGCTTGCTGCAGCTGAGGCAATCGCTTCCGGAACGCCTGTTGTTGCAACCGATGTACTGGGTCTTCGGTCGGTGGTGCGTGACGGAAGTACTGGGCTTCTCACGTCACTTGATCCCAGAGACATTACAGAGAAACTGATCCTCCTCCTCACCGATGACACTGTCTGGGAGCGACTGCATCTCGGATGCAGAAAGCATCGAGGAGAGCTTGAGAGTGTGCTCGAAATTGAACGGCACAGAGTTCTCTATCTGCGGTATACTGCATCCCAATGACGAAGGTTCTCCAGAAACGATTGATGATCGGGCTTGCGTGCGCTCTTCTCGTTCTTCTTTGCATAAAATACTTTTGGTCGTTGCTCCTGTTCCCCGGTGTGCCGTTTGGCTATGACGCGGGCATGTACCGCTACCTTTTCATCAAGCACGCGGAGGCATTTCCCCCTTTCTCAGTCACGCAACTTCCCCCATGGGCGGAGAGTCATCCACTCGGATTATTTTTCTTCTCGACAGTCCTCATGCGAGCGGGTGTCCCTGTCGATTCGCTGATCGGTTGGGTGTGGAATCTGTTTCCCGTGATTCTCAGCACAGTGCTCGCGATCGTGTTCGCACGCAAAAAAGGCATTCATCTTGGAATTCTGATTCTTGTCGTCAGTCTTCTCTCCACCGTTCAGTATCAGGGGTTTCTCATGATGTATTGGAAGGTCTTTGCAGCGTTTTTCTGTTGCATTCTGGCGTTTGATGCACGAGAGAGACAGTCACGAATGTGGGTTTTCTTCGGCATGCTCACAATCGCTATTCATCAGCAAATCGGACTCATCTTTGCACTCGCTGTTTTTTCTTCATTGCTCAGTTCGGCGCATCGCCGGAAGACTCTGGTGCAAGGTATTGGCTGGCTGGCTCTTTCTCTCGTGCTCGGACTGCTCTGGTATTTGCCGAATTTTACGCACGCACTCTCAGATCTCTGGCCACTGCTTCGGGTATCGGCCTCTTCCACTGTCACGCTCGGCGTTGTTCTTTTCGTACTCGGTGCGCTCTTCATCTTCACGGTCGTTCCGAAGTACGGACATCGCATCCTCCTGATTGCGTGTGGCGTGATCGGAATCGTGCTCCTTCTTTTGCCTCACACCGGCATTGCACCTGGCTTCCTCAGTCATCTGACAAAAACCGATGTCGTTCCCGGTTCGTTCCTCACGATTCCGGAGTACCTCGAGCTATCACTCCCGATGCTACTGTTGGGAATTTTTGGATTGATGCATTCCCTGAAGAAAGAGAAGGGGACGGTGTGGCAATGGGCAGTTCTCTGGTCCGCTCTTGCGGTGTGCAGCATGTTCTTCTTCTATCGAAGGTTTTTGCTCCCCCTGGATTTCTTCCTACTCCCATTTTCTGCTCTCGCACTTCACGCGATGTGGACCAATCGCGATCACCGCTATCGTTTGCTCTGCGGTGCGTTTGTTTTCATGCAGGGATTTTTGGTGTTCCGGCAGATCGGCACGATCGATCCGCATGTGGATAGGCGCATGCTTCAGGAATTTTCCGAACTTCACAGGGTCATTGAACCCGTTTCGCAGGTGATCGTTCTCGATGTGATGGCGCCGTGGATTGTTGGCTATTTGCCACAGAATGCGGTCAGCGGTCCCGGTATTTTCGATTCGCAGCCGCTCTCCGCATGGGAAAGATTTTTGTATGGTACTGCCGAAGAGAGACAAACATTCATCAGTCACTACCCGAAAGGCACGTATTTCTACGCGACGGATGTTTTCCGCGTGTACTATCCGCCGGAAGTGCAGACACTTTTCACTCATCCGTGCTTGGAACGACTGGAAGCACTTGGGTTGTATCGATCGACCTGCGGGGTGTAGTGGTGCTGAACCTTGACCACATCGCTTCTTTTCGGCATCCTTCGTGTACACTCAGGACAAGTCCTTTCGTGTGTTCAGAATAAGTTCTTCAACTGTTTTCCCCCTCATTCCTCTGCGACAGCGTTACTCTCGTCCGGTCTTCCAGATCAACAAACCAAGAGTCAATGAACAGATTCGTGTGCCTGAGGTTCTTCTCGTTGCCGAAGATGGTGCAGCAGAGAAGCTTCCGATTGCCGAGGCGATTCGTCGAGCGCAGGAGCAGGGATATGACCTCATCGAAGTTTCACCGAAGGCTGTGCCTCCAGTCGTGAAGATCGGTGACTTTGGCAGCTATCTCTACAGACTGAAGAAGAAAGAGAAGCAGCAGAAGTCCCACAGCAAGCAGACAGAAGTGAAGGTGATCCGCTTCGGTTTTCGGACGGATGTTGGTGACCTCAATCGGTTGGCAGACCAAAGTCGTGAGTTCCTTGCTGAAAGGAACATGGTGAAGGTGTCGGTGACGCTTCGTGGCAGAGAGCTCAGCAATCAGCAGTTTGCCGTCGACAAGCTCAAGAAATTCATTCTGGGGCTTGCCGATGCAGCCGAAGTGGATCAGCCGGCGAAGAAGCAGGGGAATCAGTACATAGTCATCCTGCGTCCTAAAAAGTAGTTGTCTTTCGGAGGATCTATGGCTACACTCTCTCGTCCGTATGCCTAAACTCAAGTCCCACAGCGGCGCGAAGAAGCGACTCCGCAGAACCGGAAGTGGGAAACTCGCGTTCAACCGAAACAGTCGCAATCACCTTCTGATGCAGAAGAGCAAGCGCCAGAAGAGGTTGAATCGCACGAAGATGCTGCATCCGACGAACGAGCGCGCTCTTGCACTGCTTGTCCCGAACATTTGATTCCCTGAACAATCATGCGCGTAAAACGTGGTATTCACAGGCACAGAAGAGTCAAAGCCCTCCATCGCCTCACCAAGGGCTACAAGGGCATGCGCAGGAGCACCGTGAAGAAGGCGAAAGAAGCTGTCATCAAAGCCGGACAGAATGCTTATCGCGATCGCAAGCTCAAGAAGCGTGTGTTCCGTTCACTGTGGACGGTTCGTATGAATGCGGCACTGCGCGCAGTCGGACTCAACTACTCGCGTTTCATTCCCGCTCTTGCAAAATCCAAGATCGCTCTCGACCGAAAGTCCCTCAGTGAAATTGCCATTCATCATCCGGATATCTTTGATCAGATCGTGAAGGAGACGGGACTCAGCAAATAAGGTTTTGGTCTATTTTCTCCAGTGACCAAGGAGCGTCTTTTTCTGTGATTTGATATCCGAGAAGAGCTAAGCTCACCACTTCTTTCTTTCCACTCGGATAAATCCGGAGACCTCGAGGAACGTCATCTTCGGGTCAGCTTTCTTCATCTCATCAAGCATGAGGTTGATCCCAAGTGAGTCGCTTGCGATATGACTGCACTGGATGATATTCACATGGTGTTTCTTGGCTTCCTCCAAAGCCTTTTCGGTGACGTGCATCGAGAGCACAGTGCCAACTCCGGCTCTCGCTTTCGCTTCGAAGAATTCCTCGGGACCGTTCGTGCCGCCGGTGAACTCGGTCGCACAGATTTTCCCCGGACGGCTGCTCTTGCCGCCGCTCACGATGATCGGTGGATTTCCCTTCTTCGAGAATTTTGTGTACTCGGGAATCTCATCGATCGCCTTCAGGATCTCACCGAGGTCGTCGTATTCGTGACTGCAGATGTGCTTCTCCATGAATGCCCAGACCAAATTATCCGTGATCGTATGGCAGCAGACAGCCGGCACATTGAGAAGTGCGGCAGCTTGTTCCGTTCGGAAGAGATTGTCCGCGTGGATCGATCGCCACAGTTTCTCTCTCCGTGGCTGCAGTAATCCTTCTGCATAGTTAACTGGCACACCGACACCCATTAGGAGATCGACCTGCAGCGGCATCACCTTGTCGAGATCGGCAAGAGCTCTGCCATCCGGATGGTGGATTAGCGCACCATCGATCTTCGTTCCCTGGCTCCGGAGACGGTCTGCGAGGAGAAGTTCGGGTGTTTCGATGTCGATCCCGACCATGAGGTGCGTGAACTCGCTATCCGCTTCCCCATTGATGATGCGAGAGTCCGGATACGGGTTCCACGTTCGCTCTACGTCGAAGTATTCGAGTTCTTTTCCTTCCAATTTCTTCTGTCTCTCCTTTTGTTTTCGAAACATCTTCTCGATTCGTTTCTTTCCGCGGGGATCGTATTCAATTCCCAGAGCGACCGCACGTTCGAAAAATTTCTGAAGCTTCATAGTGGACTGAGGGTAGCGAAGATCAGAGACTCTACGCAATGTGTTTTTTCCGCTGGTACATGTGGTTCCACATGCCCATGAGAATGATGAGCGGGTGTCGCAGGCAAAATTTGACGAGTGTGTCGCTTCCTTTCGGTGATGCTTTCTTTCCGGAGCCGACACGACTCAAGAATTTGCTGATCATTTTTTCTACTGCCTTTTTTCTGGCTCCAACTGCAGCGCAGCGCAGTTCTCCGTGCAACGACATGATCAGGCGCTCGAAGCATCGCAGTCTGTCGTAGAGGCCTTCGCCTGCTTCCTGATTCTTGGCACTTGCACCGTCTGCATGGACACGGAAGATGCCGCTCTCATCGTCGCCGAGATTGATCCAGTCTGTGATCATAAGTAAGCGAAGCCAGTACTCCGTATCCAGAAATTGCGGCATGTCTTCGAGGAATGCCCCCGCCTGTTGCATGACTGGTCGTCTCATCACAACGAAGCTCGGTTCTCCGATGATATTCGGATGCAGTTCGTGCAGGGTCCAGAACCGGAGCAATTCTTTTCCGTGATGCAGCCCGTTTCTGATATTTTTTTTCCTGAAGATCCGCACGGCTTGATACAGAGGCATCGTTGTCACGTTTTCATCGCCATAGTAGACGTGGTCGAGTGACACAAAGCCCGCATCCGGATGCTTCTGCAGTGCTTCGATGGCATTCTTCAGATAGTCATGGTTCCAGACGTCGTCTTGAAAAAGAAATGCAACAAGTGGCTGATTCGATTGCCGTACGCACGCATTCCAGTTCCCGCCGATGCCGAGGCGTCGATCGGATTTTGTGAACCGGAATCGTGAATCTTTTAGAAACGGTTCGACAATGCTTTTCGTATCCCTCTCCGAGCAGTCGTCATGGATCAGTGCCGTCCAAGCTTGGAATGATTGCTGCTGGAGCGACTTCAGCGCTTCGATGAGGAAGCTCTGATTCGGGTTGTAGGTCGGGATAAGGACGGAAACAGAGGACATGAGGCAAGTATAACCTGTACGCTAGGCTCATGCGCATCGATATTCTGACACTCCTCCCCGGGATGTTCGAGGGTCCTCTCACCGAGAGCATCCTGAAGCGTGCTGCAGACTCCGGCGCTCTTGAGCTTCACGTCCACAATATTCGTGACTACTCGACGATGCGTCACAAGCAGGCAGACGATAAGCCGTACGGCGGGGGAGCGGGGATGCTTCTCATGGCGGAGCCGATCGTTCGATGCATTGAGGCGATAACATGCGAAGGGCAGGAAAGCAGGAAAAGGCAGAAAGGGCAGAAAAGTAGAGACAAAAAATCTTGCGTTTCTGCAACTCCTTACAGAATCTATTTGTCGGCAGGCGGCAAACGTCTAACGCAGTCGAAAGTCGAAAGACTTGCGAAGAAAGATTGGATCCTTCTTCTTTGCGGACACTACGAAGGCATCGATCAGCGAGTGATCGACGGCTGGATCGATGAAGAGATCAGTATCGGTGATTACGTCCTCACGGGCGGAGAAATTCCCGCGATGGTGATTGTCGACAGTGTCGTCCGAAAAATCCCCGGCGTGCTCGGGAAAGACGTCTCGGCGGACTTGGACAGTTTCTCCAAAGAGTTCGATCGCAAGCGCGAGTATCCGCAGTACACACGACCGGAGGTGTTTCGGGATCACAAAGTTCCCGAGGTGCTTCTCTCCGGGAATCACAAGAAGATAGAAGAGTGGAGGGAATCGAAACTCCGGTGATCAGAAGGCAGCAGCAAGATCCCTCAGGCGTTGTTTGAAACCAACTCGCGTAGGTTTCGTCGTGGCTTCAAGGCTTTTTTGTTTGTGAAATGAAATCTCGCTCCAGAGATGGCGGATCATCTGGCTTGCTGCATATCGCGTATCAGGATCGATGATGTGTTCCGGTGGCATCGAAGCAAGCTCCGATGATTTTGCTTCGAGAATGCCAATATTTGCTCTGTACGGAGGGAAAAGAGACAGTAACTCTTTGTGCGGTGTGTCACATTCCGCCGTAGCTGCTTGCTTGAGCAACACACGCAAATCTCCGATTGTCTTTGGGATTTTAAACGGTCCGACCAGTATGCATACCTGATCTAGTATTTCATCGTCTGTGGACACAGCCTCTCTTGTCATATCTGCATACTTTTCTTTTTTTATTCCATCGACAATAACAATCACGTTCTGTTTTCTTACTCTGTTTCTTTTCTGAACAACACAAGAATTGCAGAGATCAGCGGTTTTTATAGGGAAATTTCTTTGCTATTTCTATTTTCGAACAGCAAGATTTTCTTGCAATTTTCGATGAATATGATCATCGTTTTCTTCTTGGGAGCGGCATGCTTGCCGCGTATACAGATGGTCACCGATGAAACTGCTCATGAATCTCTTTCAGCCTTTTATTCGTGAGGTGCGTATAAATTTGTGTTGTCGTGATGCTCGAGTGTCCGAGCATCTCTTGTACCGAGCGAATGTCTGCGCCGTTTCGAAGAAGTTCTGTCGCGAACGTGTGCCGGAGCGTATGCGGTGTCACTTTCTTCACGAGCCCTGCCTCCCTTGCCATTTGTCTCACGATGCGTTCGATCGCTTGCGGCTGCAGTCGCCTCTCTTCTCCAAACAAGCTCTTCACGCTTGAGCGATTGGAATTACTGAGGAAGAGCGGCGTGTAGTTGTCATCGCGTACATCTAGATACTCTCTCAGAAACTGCACGGCCGTTTCCGAGATGAAGACGATGCGTGCCTTTCTTCCTTTCCCGATGACGCGGAATTCGCGTGACACCAGATTCACATCTTTGCGATTCAGATTGGAGAGTTCGCTCACGCGGAGTCCGGTGGAGTAGAGCAAATGCAGCAGTGCGAGATCACGAAGACCGTTCCGCTTCGTGACGTCGATCGATCGAAACATCGCCTCGAGTTCTTCTCTCGCAAGTACTTCCACCTGGCGTCCCGGGACCTTTGGCAGTTCGATTTTCTCCGGGGAGAGTGTTTGGATATCGTTTTTCTGCAGGTGCTTGAGCATCGCTCGAAGTGCGATCAGGTGATATTGCTGCGTCTTGATGTCGAGCGTCACGCCCTGCCCGACGATGGGTGTGCGGTGCAGATGCAGACGGTAATCGCGGATGAGATCACCTGTGATTCTGGAGACATCAGTTTTCGCTTTCGCGAAGCGCTCGAAACGCCGCAGATAATGGCTGTAGTTCTCCACGGTCTTCTTGCTCTGATACTTGCCTACCTCGCAGTGCGTGAGGAAGTCGTAGATGGCGTCACGGAGGAGCATGATGAGAGAATACGCTTGTTACTTCCGGAGCGCTGCTTCGATTCTTTCCTGCAATTCTTCTTTCTCAAACAATCCGAGCCAGGAGTCCGAGCCGAGGGTGAAGAACGGAACGCGTTCCACTCCGTACTCTTCCGATGTTTTCCGGTTTCCTTCGAGCAGGTTTTTCTTTGCGACACACCGTGTGAGTTTCTGAAGATTCAGCCCGATAATATTTGCGAATTTCTTCCTATCAACCGCGCGAATGTCATGCGTGGCGAGCCACTCGTCCGCTTCCGGAAATTTTTCTTGCTCAGCTGCACATATCGCAAGTCTTGCTGCGTTCTCTCCGTCCGCCGTCATCGGAACGAACACGAGTGCAATTGCCATCGATCCTTCTTCAGCCTGCTTTTTGATCCACGGCAGATCATTCGTGATGAATTGCCTGCAGTATGCGCAATCGTAATCGGAAAAAACGATCAGACGGTGCCGACTTTGGGTTTCCCCCATCACGATCGTGCCGCTTGCCGTGATGATTACCGGGAGAATGCTGCCACTCCTCTCGGATACTTCCAGACTGTCGGTTGTCACTGGTGTCTTCTCGTTTGGAGATTCTACGAGCGTACTTTGAGGCATGCTGTCACTCCTCGTGATCGGTTCCTCCTGGGCAGGAGGGGTGGGAGCAGCCGTGCATGCACCCAGAAGCATGACTGCTACAAGTGCCTTGAACCAAGAATGAGGACGCATCGTGTTTCATTCTGATGCCTTTCTCTGGATAATGAAACCCTATGGTTGCCCGTGTGTTCATTCTTGGCGTTCCCGTCGACTCCGTCACGCTTGCGGAGGCTACGAAGCGAATTCGAGAAATGTTGCGTTCTGACTTTCAGCATCACATCCTCACGCCGAACCCCGAGATGATTGTTGCTGCAAAATTCGATCCGGAATTTTTATCGGTGCTGCAATCATCCTCACTCAATGTCCCCGACGGCTTTGGTCTTCTTCTGGCTTCGCGATATCTTGGTTCCGCTCTTTTGGAACGCGTTTCGGGTGTCGACCTCCTCGTCGAACTATGCCTTCACGCCGATAGACCAGTGTTCTTCCTCGGTGCCGCACCGGGAGTCGCAGCATCGGCTGCACATGTTCTTCAGAAACAAAATGCCGCACTGATGATTGCAGGAACATATGCCGGTACTCCTGATTCAGCTGAGGAAGACGCAATTCTCTCGCGGATCAATGCAAGTGGTGCGAAGCTGCTCTTTGTTGCGTATGGTGCTCCCGTGCAGGATCTCTGGATTGCGAGGAACCTGAAGCGCATGCCGAACATACGCGTCGCGATGGGTGTCGGAGGATCGTTTGATTTTCTCGCGGGTATCCAGAAAAGAGCTCCCGTGTTTTTGCAAACGCTCGGTTTGGAATGGCTCTGGAGACTTGCGCAAGAACCGAGACGCATCGGTCGAATCTTCACTGCAGTGATTGTATTTTCTCTCCTAGTCCTCTTCTCGCGCCGACGAAGGGGTATCTGATCCGTACAGTTTCACGAACTCGGAGAGAGTCCAGGTCCTTGGACTTGGATCAAATTTCAATTTCACAAGGTAATCGTTCTCGTCATTCGTCTGCACGTGATACGCATACACAGCTTTCTGTCCGTCAGGAGCATCTTCTTTTCGCAGAAATCGTATGTCACTGATGTGAACATCTTCTTTGAGTTTCAGTTCCACGAGAGCAATAACGGTGATTTCTTTCGGCTCATTCAAGGAGACCGCGCCCTTCAGATTGAGCGTGCTTCTGCCAAGAGCGGAAGCCAGGATCACAACCAGAATCGAGAGGATCACCGAGACGATCAGCGAAGGCTTAAAATGTCTGTGTTTGAAGTGTTCGATATCCATTTCTCCTTATTATACACGAATTTCTTCCGTAATGCTACGATAGGGACATGTCGACACTCGTCCTTATCCGTCACGGTCAATCGCAGTGGAATCTGGAGAACAGATTCACGGGATGGACCGATGTAGCGCTTACAGAGCGAGGTCGTGAGGATGCGCTCCGGACTGCGGATGTTCTCCGTGACGTTCGTTTCGATCTTGCCTTCACATCGCGTTTGCAGCGGGCATCGGTCACGCTCGATATCATTTTGAAAGCACTGAAACAGCAGACACTGCCGATGGTCGCCGATTCGGCACTCAACGAGAGGCACTACGGTGATTTGCAGGGACTGAATAAAGCCGAGACTGCGGCGAAGTACGGGCAGGAAAAAGTGTTGCAATGGCGCAGAAGTTACGACATTCCGCCGCCGAACGGCGAGAGCATCGCCGACACGGCGAAGCGCGCACTCCCGTTCTTCCGCTACACAATCCTGCCGCTGGTTCAGAGCGGGAAAAATGTGATCGTGACGGCATCAGGGAACAGCCTCCGTCCCATCATCCAATTTCTTGATCAGCTCGACGACGAGACGACAGCAGCGATGGAGGTCGGTCTCTGCACGCCGTTCATCTATACGTTCGAGGGAGAGAAACTTGTGCGCAAGGAAAAGAGAGAAGTTCCGGGAATCGTGACTCTTGGTGCATCGCAGACTGCTCAGAAAGTTGAAGAGGGGAGGGTGTAGGGGATGGCAGAAATGGCAGGAAGGGCAGAAGCGTGTTTTCATTCATCCGATCCTCTACAATCAGGGTGTTCATGAGTCAAATCACGTATTCCAGACCGGATTTCTTCGATGCAGTGGCGGCATTGCCGCAGGAGCATGTTCATATCATCCTGATTGCGACGAAGCCCGATATCATCAAGCAGATTCCACTCTACAAGGAGCTGAAGACACGCGGGCACGCGGTGCTTCTTGGACACACGGGGCAACATTACGACGAAAATCTGAGCGGTGGAATGCTCAAGGAATTCGGCGTGGAACCGGATTTCAATTTGAATGTTCGCGGAAGCATGTACGAAGTGGTGAGCCGGATCATCGAGCGGTTCGGTTTTGTGGTCGGAGAGATGAAAGCAAAAAACAAAATCGTGATTCCCTACGTGCATGGCGACACGACGACGGCGATGGCGGCAAGCAATGCGGGCTACTGTCACGGGTTTGCATCGGTGCATGTTGAGGCGGGGATACGCACGCTCACTCCGAATTACAAGAAAGGCGATATGATGGATATTGGTGAGTGGCGAAAATTTCTCATGCAACGTAAGAACTGGGAGTGTGGCAGCCAGGAGCCGTATCCGGAGCAGTTCAATACACGCTGCAGTGAGGCTGCAACCGGTGTGCATCTTGCCCCTGTGGAACTCGATCGCGAATTCTTGGTTTCGGAAGGATATGCAGACGATAGGATTTTTGTTGTCGGGAATTCCGTTGTGGATGCCCTTCGACTCGCTCCACTCGCTCAGGGTCTTCGACGACCAGTTTTCGAGAAATATCCGGTGCTTGAGGACGGTGACTTCGTTCGGTTTTGCATTCATCGACGGGAAAATTGTCTCTCTGAAAAACGTTTCCGTGCAATCTACGATGCGATGAAATCCCTCATCGAATCGGGTCGTACGGTTCTTCTCATCAGCATGATCCAGACCAATCTCGCCTTCGAGCGTTTCGGACTCAAGACGGAAGTCGAGGCACTTGCAAAGAAGCACAAGAACTTCATTCTCTCACCTGTATGGTCAGAGTACGGCGATGTCGTCGCGGCGATGAGCAAAGCTTCCGTCTGTGCGACCGACTCGGGTTCGATGCAGGAAGAGATGAATGCACTCTCCGTGCCGTGCGTTACCCTACGTTTCGGCTCAGACAGAAGCGAATCGGCGATCAACGGTGGTAATATTATTGCTCCGCCCGTCGATGCGAAGATGATTCAGAAGACGATCGAGTACGCATGGAATAATCAGGAGATGCGTAGCGCTAAAAAGATCTACGGAACAGGTGTCAGCAGCAAGTGCATCGATGCTGTGGAGAGTGTGCTGAAGACAGGAAATGTTTTCCGGAGTGAGGAGGAAAGGCTTCGGATGTGATACACTTCGCCGCTATGGAGCAGATCTCCGGTCAGCCATCGGTTATCGATTTCGATAGATTGCTTGAAGAAATGCGAGACATGGACGATCGAAACCGATTAGGGAATTGTTGTCGGGTGACGGACCATCCGAGGAGGAATTGACCGACATGGTTGATCGTTCGCGTGCGTTTGCAACGTCGGCGGAGCACACATCGAATATTGCGCTTCTGCAGCAGATTGCCAGAGTCCGCGTGCTTGCCAACACGTTGGGAATCAGAGCACTTCTTCTCGAGATGTTCAGAGATGACAATGATCGCGGTCGAGACGACGAGAATCCTTTCCCGATGCGACCGAATCATCCGCGCGGCGTTCGTAGTCTTTTCCCTGTGCTTGCGGCGTGAGTTCTCACTCCGTTGTACACTGCTGAGCATGACCTTTCAGCACACTCGTGAACGGCTCACGCTTTTGCTTCTTGCACTGCTGCCATTTCATGCTTTTTTAGTGACGGTTTTGACTCGGGTGATCGCAGGACCGGGTCATGCACCGCTTCCCGAACTCGCGGTGTGGAAAGAGGCGATTCTTGGATTGATTCTCATCCTTGCATTCGTAGAACTTGTGAAGAAACGAACGATACCGGTCGCAGATGTCATCGATTGCATCATCCTTTCGCTTGGTTTTGTTGCATTGGCACTTCGGCTGATGCATCACCAATCGGCAACAGTGTTTGCGTTCGGTTTTAAGTACGACTTGCTTCCACTCATTGCTTTCATCCTCCTCCGCCGAGTCAACTGGTCTGACGAATTCCACACAACGCTTCTTCGACTGCTGCTCCTGGTCGGTTGCATTGTCGCAGCGTACGGCATCGTTGCCGAATTTCTCCCGCTCCGATTTTTCGTCTGGCTTGGCTACTCCGATCTGCATTCTCTATACGTCGCAAACGGTCCGCTTGCAGCATTTCAGGAACTTGAAGGCGGGATGATGCGACGAGCGCAGAGCAGTATGAGCGGGCCGAATCAGTTGGGGCTTTGGCTGTTGATTCCTCTTGGGGTGTTGCTTGGAGGAAAGAATGTCGGAGAAGAAATGAGCGGGAAACGCATAGCAATCGGTGTGTTGTTGCTTTTGGCACTGATGCTCAGTTTTTCCCGTGCTGCCTGGATCGCAGCAGCGGTGATGATCATCTTTGCATTCGCCAGATCAACGAGTGCTCTGCATTGTCGTAAACTTTACGTCGTGATTCTTGGGTTCTTGGCATGCTTCGGCATTGCAGTCACTCTTCTGTTTCCATCAGTTTTTTTCCGCTTCCAGTCTTCATCCGATCACATCCGAAAACCCGTCGAAGCAATCAGGATAATGATGGATCATCCATTCGGTCTCGGTCTCGGTACGGCAGGACCCGCGAGCAATCGTTTTAGTGATACGTGCGTGAAACTTCCGAAAGATTCCGACTGGTCGTGGGCAAAGGATCGGCAGGATCTCTGCGTGTTTGTCGATGGCAATCAAGTCCAGCCTTCGCTCCCGTCGGGGGAGCTACGGCCGGCAGGCCAGCCTTCCGCCCGTGCGTGCTCCTGTCCGCTTCTCACCGAGAACTGGTATCTGCAGATTGGCGTCGAGCTCGGATGGATTGGATTGATTCTGAGCTTGTTGTTGCCAATTTTTATCTTGAGACAATTGATAATTGAAAATGGAAAATTGAAAATAAATGTGGAATTATCAATTATCAATTATCAATTATCAATTTTTCTGGGTCTCTCTCTTGCTGCTCTCTTTTTACATGCATTCGAGGACAGCGCGGTTGCGTACACGGTTTGGGTGCTGCTTGCGTCTGCTTTTGCTACACTTCACCCATGTCATCGCCTTCTCAGCCGATCGCAGGGTCCATCGTCATCCTCGACTTCGGCGGACAGTACGCGCATCTGATCGCAAGCCGAATCAGACGCTTCGGGTTCAAGGCATACATTTTGCCTTCGGAAACGAAGGCGCAGGACCTGAAAGATGTTGCAGGCATTATTCTTTCGGGTGGACCTCAGAGTGTCTATGAAGCAGGGAGTCCCCAGGCAGATCCAGAAATTCTGGAACTCGGTATTCCTGTTCTTGGTCTCTGCTACGGTCATCAGTGGCTTGCCCACGCCCTCGGCGGGAGGGTGGCACCGGGCAATGTGAAAGAATATGGACTCACCGATATCGAGCAATTGTCGGGTGACGGTCTGTTTGCGGGACTTCCTCAGCAGTTCACGGTTTGGATGTCGCACGGAGACGAAGTGAAAGAATTGCCGGAAGGATTTCTGACGGTCGCGAGTTCGAAGAATTGCAAGAATGCGGCGATGATGAATGCGGAGAAAAAAATCTTCGGGATCCAGTTCCACATCGAGGTGACGCACACACAGCACGGCATGGACATCCTCAGACGCTTCGTCGATCTTTGCGGACCGGAAGCATGGTCCATGAAAAGTTATGCTTCACACATCGGGGAGGAAATTCTCAGAGAGGTTGGAGAGAAAAAAGTCTTCATGCTTGTCTCAGGCGGCGTCGATTCGACGGTTGCCTTCACGCTCCTGAATAAAGTTCTCGGCGAAGATCGCGTGCAGGGTTTGCTTGTTGATACAGGTTTGATGCGCAAAGGCGAAGTGACTGCAATACAGAAAGCATTCGAGCCGCTTGGGATCAAGAATCTGCAGGTCGAAGACGCATCGGAGCGGTTTTTTGCGGCACTGAAAGACGTGTACGAGCCCGAAGCGAAACGTGCAATCATAGGCAGAACATTTCTTGATGTGCAGCGCGCAGTCAGCGAGCGCATGGGACTTCGAATCGAAGACGGTTGGATGCTCGGGCAGGGGACGATCTACCCCGATACCATCGAGACCGGTGGCACGAAGAACTCGGACAAGATCAAAACGCATCATAACCGTGTCGAACTTGTGCAGCAGATGATCGAAGAAGGACTCGTGATCGAACCCCTGAAAGAACTTTACAAGGATGAGGTGAGGCAGCTTGGGGAAGAACTTGGATTGCCACATGAACTTGTCTGGAGACATCCGTTTCCGGGTCCTGGACTCGGCGTAAGGATTCTGTGTGCTTCAGCCTCCACCTCCATCCCCGCCTTCGCTCCTGCGGGAGCTTCGGTGGGCAAGCCTAGCCCTTTCCCCGCCCATTCGACAGGCTCAGGGCAAGCGGGGGGAAGGGAAAATATAGACAGAGTTGTGCTGCCAGTGCGCTCTGTCGGGGTGCAGGGTGACGGTCGGACGTATCGGCATGCGCTTGCGCTGTTTGCAGAGGATCACGAGTGTCCGACTGATTCTCACTACGCACTCGCATCGTCGATCCCGAACGGCAGCAAGACGATCAACCGCGTTCTCTTCTGCCTCTCGCACGCCAAACTGTTTGAAATTTCTTTCACACCGACGTTCATCACCAAGGAAAGCGCAGATCTTCTTCGGGAAGCCGATGCAATCGTGACGGATGCGATTCGTGAAGCGAATTTGTACGAGAAAATTTGGCAATTTCCTGTTGTACTTCTTCCTTTTGGAGAGAAAGAGGGCATGAGATCGATCATTCTCCGTCCGATCGAATCGACCGATGCGATGACGGCTGCGGCGTACAGACTCCCGAAGGAAGTTCTGAGGAGAATCACGCAGGCAATACTGAAGCTACGCGGCATCGATGCGGTGTTCCTCGATCTCACGAATAAACCGCCGGCTACGATTGAGTGGGAATAGGCTATACTGTCATCTCCATGGGAAAGAACACTCCTCTTTTGCCGCAAGAACTTGCCGCACTGGTCCTCAAGGCACAGGACGGTGACACCGAGGCGTTCGGCAAAATATACGATGAGTTTTTGACGCCTGTGTACCGCTACGTTGTGTTCCGTTTTCCGGCGGATCTCACCGAGGATCTGGTCGCCGACATTTTCGTGAAAGCATTCGAGAAACTGCACAGCTATCGTCCGATTTTCGGCGTGCCGTTCTCCGCATGGCTGTTTCGGATCGCTCGCCACACCATCATCGATGCGTACAGACGGAACAGGGGATTCGAGGAACTCAGCGAGGAGTTTGTCGACGAGAGTCGAGAGAGCGATCCGAAGCTCAGAACAGAGCAGTCCCTCTCGGTCAGGCGCGTGCGCGAAGCGATCATGAAACTCCCGGAGGACCACCGTGACGTCGTGTTGCTTCACTACATTTCGGGTCTCGGGCATCGCGAGGTGGCCAAGGCGCTCCACATGACCGAAGGGTACGTACGCATCCTCAAATTCAGGGCGCTCAAGAAACTTGAGGGGCTTCTGAGCCTTTCCATATTGCCCAATGATTGACTTTTTATAATATTCGTCTCTATTCATATGTTTTTTGCCGATCTTCGCTGTAACGCAATCGCTTCTTTTTCGTTTTAACAAGCGAAGATAGACATATTTCTATGCTCGATGAAACCATCCTCCAAAGGCTCGCTCAAGACATCACCCCGGGTGATGACCAAAGGTCGCGTCTGAGGATGCGCATTCAGCAGCGGATCAATCCGCTTCAAAAGAGCGTAGACCTCACTCAGCCGTCACTGGTGTTCAGAAAATCTATGAAGGATCGAGTCCTTCTTGCACTGCAAGGATCTCCTGTGGGAGACAGCATGCGAGAACTTGCAAAGAGCGTCTCTCTCTCGGGGGAGCGAGTGCTCTCGCTTCGAGAGATGATCCTTGGGCGTCTTGCGCTCAGAGCCGAGCCGTCACTTGTTCATAGCAGCGTGAAGTGGGCGGCGTCTTTTGCGCTTTTCCTTCTGATTATTCGAGCGATGCCTCTTGTGTTCCTTGCTCCGACAACGCAGGCAGGAATCGGCGTGCAACTCATTCCCAATGGAGACGATGTGTCCGTGTTCGTCGGAGGGGTGTGGAGGAGCGTTATTTCTCCGGAAGTGGTGGGCGGACCCATGATGATTCGCACGGGGCAGTCGCAGGTGACGATCATCTTGAATGACGATGGAGTGATTCGTCTCGGGTCCGATACCACATTCAAACTTCATGACATCGGCGATCGCCCACAGTTTGTGAGTGCAGGACCTACGGCAACGCTCGTGCGCGGACAGATCTGGGTGCTGGGTCTTCTTCCTCCCGTGGTCGAGAGCATCCTCATCGAGACGACGAGGGGGCAAGTCGAAATCAACTCAGGCAGCGTTTCGATCACCGAAGACAACAAGAGCACAACGGTTGCGGTCTACGATCGCGGCGTGACATTCCGCGATGAGGAGCAAACATCGTTCATCGTGTCCGGAGAGAAAGGGATGATCAGCGACCGGACTCCCACCCTCTCCATTCTTTCAATGCCGACTCGCGCATTTGGCAGTCCGCTCGTAAGCCAGAATCTGGAACAAGATGCCGTGCACCGAAACGAGATCGCAAAATTGCAGAAGGAGAGACGAGAGCGCATGGCGGGCATTCTTCCCACCTCCATTCTGTATCCCGCAAAACGAATTGCGGAGAGAGTGGATGTGCTCTTCACCCTCACGCACGACGGTCGTACGGAGAAGCTGATCGCACAGGCCGATACCCGCTTGAGTGAAGCGCTTGCCCTCATCCACGATGGTCAGAATACGGAAGCATCGGTTCCTCTCAGCGAGTACAGGGACAGTCTTGTGGCAATGGCGAGCGGAACAGGCGATAACCTGGTGAAGTACTTGATCAAGAGACAGATCGCCGATGCGAGTGCCACGATTTCTCCAACGACATCATCCGGAAAAATTCAGCTCGTCAGCCTCGCAGTGCTTGAGATCAGTGCCTCGGTTCCGGACACCGCACTGCAATCCAAAGACATCGAGGGATATGTGCTCGTGAACAAGCTGACCCAAATCAATCATGCCCTCTCCGTAGACAAAAATCTCACGGGTGCACTTCTCGCATACTCGGATGTCAGTCCGTACATCAAAGAACTCTTGTCCGAGAATGGAACGCATCCGCTTCTCCAGAAAGAAGCGAGGTCACTCTTGGTGTCCACTGCTTCTCTTTTGAAAGGAGCTAAGAATGCCGATCAGAACAAGATTCTTGTCGCCGTGGAACAAGACCTCAGCCAGTATCTGCCTCCGGAACAGGAATCGGTGCTCGTTACCGAGGCGAAACTGAATGCGGTCATTCAGAAGATCCTGCAGCGCATTTTCATCTTCAAATCGCCCCTCAGCCGTTACAATCAATTGATGCAGGAGATGTTGGAGCTTCGAGGGAACCAAAATAGGGGCACGCTTCTGCGTCGCCTCTACAGCGCTCTTCCCGAGAATGGGCTCGGTGGATACGTACTCACGGAGATCAAGAATTTTGGGGATGAGTTGAATGGGAGGTAGTACGAGGCTTTCCTGCCTTCCCGTTGACTTTCCCTTTGCTTCGCAGGTACCTTCCCTGAGCTTTCCCCGCGTTTCTATGTACACCATCACCGATCTCAAGCCTGGGCGTGCCGTCACCATCGACGGCGATCCGTACCTCATCATGGCTTCACAATTTGGACGCAAGAGCATGAGTAAGGCGAACATGCAGTGCAAATTGAAGAATCTGAAGACCGGTTCCATCGTCGCGAGAAACTTCCAAGGAAGCGAGAAGATCGAACCTGCATCAGTCGGATACAAGCACGTCCAGTACTTGTACAAGAATCAGGGAGCGAGGGCGTTCATGGATCTCGAGACGTACGATCAATTTGAACTCCAAGATGACATGATCGGAGAGGGCGTGAAGTTTCTGGTCGATGGACTCGAAGTAGATGCACTCATGTACGAAGAGAAGCCGATCGGCATCAAGCTGCCTGTCACGGTTATTTTGCAGGTGATGGAAACTCCCCCTGGTGTCCGTGGTGATACGGCGACCGGTAGCGGAAAGGCCGCAACCCTGAGTAGCGGTGCCGTGATCAATGTTCCACTTTTTGTGAACGAAGGTGACAAGATCAAAGTGAATACCGAGAGCGGGGAGTACGTCGAGCGGGCGAATGGCTAAGCCGCTTCCGGCCATTCGTCATCCTCGTCATCCTCGTCATGCGTGCTCATCGGCGGCTCGTGTTCATCTTCATCGTGGTCATGCACGTTGAAATCCGGTTCCGCACTTTGCATGAGGGAATCGTCATCGTCCGTTCTCTTCGAATGAAGGGAGGGGATTTCGAATGTGTGACGGAAGAATTCTTCCAGTCTCCTTCCGACGGTTTGCACGCAGTGTTCCGAATTCATGGTTGCACGTCTGATCGCCGTGTGGACGGTTTCGACTGCTTCGTGCTTGAGAAGACATGCTCGAATTGCGTTCCGCACGAGTGTCTCGAGTCGCTGAAATTTGTGGATCGCATGATTCCATTCTCGATTGTCTACAAGTACGGAAACTCCAAGCAGAATGGTCTGCACGTGATGCTCGGTATCGAGAGTCGTTTCAGAATGGTGCATTGCGAAAAGCTTGGAGAAAGTGACAATGCAGGTTATTGCATTTTTTTTGAAATGTCAACCTTCGATTGCCAGCATCTCCAGGAGGAGTGTATTCACTTTTGCAGCATCAGCTTGGCCTTTACTGAGCTTCATCACTGCACCGACAACGGCACCGAGGGCCGCAGTCTTTCCTTCCTTGAATGAGGCAATCGCTTTCGGATTCGCCGCGATCGCTTCTGCGATGAATTTTTTGAGGGTTACGTTGTCGCTCACTTGCCCCATTCCTTCTTCTTTGATGATTGCACTCGCAGATTTTCCGGAGACGATCATTTTCGCAAGTACGTCTTTGCCGGCATTGACGTTGATCGTTCCGGAGTGGATCGCTTTCGCGAGTTCGACCATATCGGCAATCGTTGGAGCATCGGCAAGAGTTTTGCCGTGTGCGGTCAGGAAGCCTGGCATTTGGGTGAGCACAATGGACGATGCCCGTTTTGGCTCTCCGATCGCTTTCTCGATTGCATCGAAACGATCGCGGAGGACTTCCTGATCGATGAGCATTTCGGCTTCCGCTTCGGTAAGCCCCAAGCTTACATACCCTGCTTTCATTTCGGACGGCAATTTCGCGAGTCCCGACACGACGGCGGCAATAAATGATTCGCTGATATGGAGAGGAGGAATATCCGGTTCGGGGAAGTACCGATAGTCGGCGGCGGATTCTTTGTCACGAAGCAGCACGGTTTTCTCCTCCTCGTCGATCCAGCCTACCGTTGTCTCACCCGTCGGCTGCTTTCCTTCGTTCCAGAGCTTCGTCAGCATTGTCTCTTGATAGAGTAGGGCTTTCTCCAGGGCTTTGAATGAATTTAAGTTTTTGATCTCGATGCGAGGATACAGTTTCTCTTCACCCTTCGGGCGAAGCGAGATACTGGCATCGAAGCGCATCATTCCTTTGTACATGTCGGCCTCACTCGTGCCGGCGTTGATCAAGATGCGTCGTAGTTCTTCGGCGAACGCACTCGCTTCTTTTGCCGATCGCAGATCCGGCTCGGTGACGATTTCCATCAACGGCGTACCCGCGCGGTTGTAATCGCAAAGCGTGTATCCCGTTCGATGCATCAATTTCCCCGCATCGTTCTCGATGTGCAGCCGATGAATGCGGCATATGCCCGGAGCACTCTTATTCGTTTTCGGATCCGTCACGGAAAACTTCACGGTGCCGTGGCTCGCAAGCGGATGCTTGTACTGCGAGATTTGGTAGCCGGTTGGCAGATCCGGATAGAAGTAATTTTTGCGGTCGAAGTGGCTCTCTTCGTTTACGGTGCATCCGAGTGCGACCGAAGAGCGTACGGCTTTCTCGATGACGGCTTTATTCACGACGGGCAGAGACCCCGGGTGACCCATGCACACCGGACAGACGGTTGTGTTCGGCTCTTTGCCCCATGCATCATTGTCGCATCCGCAGAACATCTTCGATTTGGTATTCATCTGCGCATGGACTTCCAAACCGATAATAACTTCCAGTGATTGTTTCATAATTCAGAAGGGAGAGGCCGACTTGCCGGCCGAAGCTTCAGCGAAGGCTGGTGATGGTTTCGAGTTCCATGCGTCTATCTTACATCAGATTTTCTTTGTGATAATCGACAATCAGCACCCCCTCCAGATGGTCCACTTCATGTTGCACAACGCGCGCGTCGAAGTCCGAGAGCTTCAGTTCACGTTCTTTGCCGGTTTCACTCAGGAATTTCACAATAATGTCGCAGGATCTTGTGATCTGCAGCCAGAGATCCGGAAGACTTAGACAGCCTTCCTCCACCGTGTCAGTCTCCTTGCTTCGCCAGATGATATTCGGGTTCACGAGTGGCGTGAGTTTTTTTGAGATCATCGCGATGCAGATGCGTTCCGATCGGTTCACCTGCGGCGCTGCTAGTCCAGCGCCTTTCGCCGCGACCGTCGTTTGTTTCATATTCCGAATAAGTTCTTTTATTTCTTTTGTGATCTTCGGCACGTCTTTCGTCTTCGTTCTCAGAACCTTGGTATTTCGGCCGATGACAATCGGGAGAACAGGCACGGACGGAGTATACCGCATTACGCCTTCACCCCAATGCCGCAGATTGCCTGCAGATCCTCGATCGAGGCTATTTCCCCGAGCTCCATCATCTTCATCAGCGCATGTGCCGTGAGTAGAACGTCCGGGAGTGCTCTGTGGCGAGCTGCCGGGATCGTGAGATTCAGACGGCGCGCGACGGCGTCGAGACTGTGACCGAACTCGGTTGGGAAGAGCGCTCTGCTCAGGCGCATCGTGCAGAGACAGTCCGGCAGATCGACATATCCCCAACAGAGCTGTTTTTCGATTTCCATGAATCCCATGTCGAATGTCGCATTGTGTGCGACGAGAATCGATCCACTGCTGAATTCTAGAAATTTCGGCAACACTTCCTCGATGCCAGGTGCGGTTTTGACGGCGTCGTCGCTTATCTTGTTCACCCTTTTCGCCTCCCAGGGAATATCGCGTTCGGGGTTCACGAGTGACACGAACGATTTTGTTTCGTCGATGGAACCGTTCTCGATCCTGATACCGGCGATCTCGATGATCTTATGACCTCTGCGAGGATCCAGCCCCGTCGTCTCGACATCGAAAACCGTGAGTGGAGGGAGGGGGGTTGGCATGAGGGGAGAGGGATCGTACGAAGCGAGTGGAGGCTATACCTTGGGATACGAATTGAAAATTGATAATTGATAATTGAGAATTGACCCCCCTTCGCTTTCTGTTCGGATAAAGCTTCGAGGGGCGAGCATTCTTTGTCTATACTCTCTTCATGAAAAAACTCACGGTTGATGTCGTGCTGAAGAAGCTCAAAAAGCTCACTCCGAATGCAAAGTGCAGTCTCGATTGGAAGACGCCTCTCGATCTTCTGGTTGCGACTATTCTCTCTGCGCAGTGCACCGATAAACGTGTGAACATCGTCACGAAGTCGCTGTTTAGAAAGTACACATCACCCAAGGATTACGCATCGGTACCAGTTCGGGAACTTGAGCAGGACATTCATTCCTGCGGTACGTTTCACATGAAGGCCCTCGCAATCCAAACAAGTTGCAGAATGATCCTCGATCGTTTTGGAGGCGAGGTGCCACGCTCGATGCCAGAGATGCTCCTGCTTCGCGGTGTCGGGCGAAAAACTGCATCCATCGTACTCTCGACGGCGTATGGCATTATCGAGGGGATCCCGGTCGATACGCATTGCATACGCCTGAGTCACAGGCTCGGGCTGACTCGAGAGAAACTCCAGGGCAAGATCGAGGCTGATCTCATGAAGAAAACTCCGCGGGAGGACTGGGCGATGCTCTCACATCTGCTTGTCGCTCATGGCAGGAACACGTGCATCGCGAGGTCACCGAAGTGCAGCGAATGCGTATTCTTGAAAAATTGTCCAAAAATTGGGGTGAAAAGGTAAACAATGCATGAGCAGTAATAAAAATAGGCTCAAGCTTTCCATCGTAGGTGCTCTGGTACTTGTTACGGTAGTGATTGCATCACAATCATCGTTCATGAAGAGCGGAAAATTTCGCGGAGCGGTAGTCCCCGTTTGCGGCAACCTCATATGCGAATTGGGTGAGACATGTTTCTGTGGCATGGATTGTGGTGCATGTGGAAACTGCGGAAACGGTACGATCGATAGTGGTGAAACGTGTGATGACGGCAATATTAATTCTGGCGACGGATGTAGTTCTACCTGTATGACTTGGGGAACGACAGGCACAACGGGTGCAACAGGAACCACAGGAACAACAGGGACTCCACCTCCTCCACTTCCTCCTCCTCCTCCTCCTCCTCCTCCTCCTCCGGCGGATACCTGTTGTTGCAACCCAGCCCCACCTCCTCCACCCCCTGATCCTTGTCTTAGAGGCACCCCTCCCCTCCCCATTTCCTGTCCGAATGGTAGTGTAGATTGCCCAATGGGCTGCCCGCTTTGCGGTCCGTTGAGTGGAATGTGTCGGTTATAAGAATATGTACGTACATTTTTCTGATCGTATGGTCGGGATCTTTGATGGGGCATGAGAAAGGAGGTCAATGCATCCGCTATGATTGATCCATGAAACATTCAACATTCTTTGCCCTGCTTTCGGTCGGTCTCGTCATCATCATTCTCCTGAGATTCGCATGGGCTCAGTCTCCGTCTGTCAATTCTCGAAGTGACTCGTCATCGTCTTCTTCTCTCAATCTCATCATTCGCGTGTCACCGGATTTGGGGAAACAAACGTCGAGCGGGCTTTATCGCCCCTATGCGGCAGACACCGATCTTCGAGGCGAGAGCACGGTTCTTTTCTTTGCGGATGACGAGGATCCATTCTCCGTTATTCATGAAACGATGCTCCGTGACGCGGCACTTGAGAGTCGCCTGCATCTTCTTGTCTACAAAGTCGATTTCGAGTCAGCCGGCAAGTTGAAGTTGCAGTATGGTGTGGTTCTTCCCGATACGTTCGTTCTTCTCAATAAGAATGCCGAAAGGATACAATCGATTCTCCATCCGAGTGATGCGGAATTTCACGCATTGCTGACCTCTTCTCCCCAATAACCCTATGGCTCTCTACGTGACGCTCTTCATTGCCGGTATGCTCACCATTCTCCTGCCGTGCATTCTGCCACTTCTGCCGATCGTTCTCGGCGTCAGCATCTCAGGCAGAAGCAAGTGGAGACCGCTTCTCACCGTCCTTGGCATGATCGTGAGCTTCATCGGGTTCACGTTTCTTCTCACCGTCGTTCTCGGTGAGTTCATCGAACTTGCTGATACGATTCGCATTGCGACAAATTACGTTCTGCTGCTCTTCGGTATCGGGTTTGCGATTCATCATCGTGCACTCTCTTTCATAGGCGCAATCCTTGGTGCTTTCTTTTTCATGGAGAATGGTCTTGTTGCAGTCGGGATTGCCGCAGTCGTTGGCATCGCACTTCTTGTTGTTGGCAGCCGCATCGCTTCCAGAATTCAGCAACTTGGTGCGGATGCTCAGAATACGGCAAGGCAAGAGTTTGGTGCAGATTCGCCGGTGACTGCATTCTTGATCGGTTTAACACTCGGCTTGGTGTGGGTTCCGTGTGCGGGACCTGCTCTTAGTTTTGCGCTGACACTCGTTCGAGAGAAGCCCGGGATCGAGGCGTTTTTTGCTCTCCTTGCTTATGCCGTCGGTACGGGTATTCCTCTCCTCATCATCGGATACGGAGGACAAGCGATGACGCACTCGGTGCGCTTCCTCAATCGATACACAGGGCACATCAAGACAGTTGCTGGAGTTCTCTTCATTCTCACTGCTATCGCACTGCAGTTCAATTTGTTCCAGAGCTTTCAAGTATGGCTCGTCAGCAATACGAAGTTCGGTGAGATCGGTACGCGTATTGAGGAACGGATTTTCAAGAAGACGATGCCGAGTGGAACGGGGAGTCTCCTCAAGAGCGAGAGCGGGGTATCATCCTCTGCGATGACACTGCCGACTCTTCCCCGTCTTATCCGTGCTCCCGAATTTGCGGGCCTCGGTCCTTGGCACAACAGTGAACCGTTCACACTGGAAAGTCTTCGAGGCAAGATTGTCCTCGTCGATTTCTGGACCTACAGCTGTATCAATTGCATTCGTACTCTGCCGTATCTTCAAGGCTATTGGGAGAAATTTAAAGATACCGGAAAATTTGTGCTGATCGGCGTTCACAGTCCCGAGTTCACGTTCGAAAAGAGCCAGAAAAATGTCGCGATGGCGATCCGTTCTCATGGGCTTACGTATCCTGTTGCGCAGGACAATGATTTCGACACGTGGTCGGCGTTTGCCAATAAGTATTGGCCGGCAAAGTACTTGATCGACGGAGAGGGATACATTCGGTACATGCATTTCGGAGAAGGGGAATACGAAGGGACGGATCTGGCGATCCGGAGTTTGCTTCGTGAGACCGGAGTCGATCTTGCTTCGCTGAGTGGCGGCACCGTTGTATCGCCTTCAGGAGGTACGATTCGCAGTTCGATTACCCCTGAGATCTATCTTGGTTCTCGTAGTTGGCCTGCCTTCGGGAATAGTTCGGGTGAGCCGGACAGCGCAGTGCATGCGTACACGTTCCCAGATGCGTTTGTCCTGGACACGTACTACCTCTCCGGTTCATGGCAACTTGTTGACGAAGAGCATCAGGTTCTTCGAAGCAAAGAAGGTCAGGTTCGTCTCGCATTCAGAGGGGGAGAGGTCAACCTGGTCCTTGGGTTAAAGACCGGAGCAAAGCTCGTCCAGGCGTCGGTGATCGTTGACGGAAAGGAAGGCAAGACGTTTACGATCGATCGGAATGATCTCTATCCTCTCTTCAAGGGTGAGTATGGCGAGCATGAGATCGTCCTCATGTTGAAAGGCCCCGGAGTCGAGGCTTTTGCATTCACGTTCGGCGGGTAGTGCGAAAGCTATGCGCTATGCGGTGCCACAAAATCCGGTGGGTAGCCGAGTGTGCCTATTTCCGGGAGATCCAGCTCGCAATTTCATCCGTGCGTGCGATGACGTCTTTGGCGGTCATAGGGAAGGGGGGAAGCGTGGGTCTCATGATCCGCGATTATTATGTACGCAGTATTTTCTGTACGGCAACCCAACGATTGAGCAGAATATTTTTCTGTTTCTTTTTTGAACAACAGAACACTATTCCTGAAAAATGGCTTCAGATCAGTCTTCTACGGTACCAACATCCATGCTCATTTCCCGCGTCTATTTTTGTGTTGTTCAAATCATGAACAACTTGCTATGCTCATTTTTGCATGGCGAAAGACATCATTCACGTATTGCAGGCGGTCGGGCTGGATAGCAAGCAGTCGCAACTCTACGTTGCGGGTCTCCAACTTGGGACCGCCCCTGCTTCCGACTATGCCAAGTCGACGGGGATCAACCGTATCACCACCTACAATCTTCTCGAGGAGATGGTGCATCGGAGTTACTTCACCGTCATCAAGAAGATGCGTGCCAAGTGGTATGCACCGGTTGCGCCGGAGTTTGTGGCTCTGGAAGCCAGAAAGAACGCCGAAGCTCTGGAACGAGTTCTCCCGGAACTTCGCTCGCTGCAGGGTGCGAAGTACAGAAAGCCTTGCGTTCGTTTCTTCGAGGGATGGGAAGGAGTGAGACACGTGTACGAAGACACACTCACCGCGAGTGGAGAACTCTTGAACTTCGCAAACTCGGGCGTCGTTCGAAAGTTCTGGCCACGGTACGACGAAGAGTACGTCGATGAACGGGTGAAGCAGGGTATCCGGCTTCGCGGTATTTCTCCGGATGACGCCGCAGGACGGAATGTGCACGGAGAAGATCACGAGCGCCTTAGAGAGATCCGTCTGGTGCCTGCCTCGGAGTTCGATTTCACAAACGAGATCAACATTTACGATCACAAAGTGGCGATCTGCTCGTTCGATTCGGGACTTCGCGGTGACAAGGACATGTTTGGCGTGATCATCGAAAGCAAAGAAGTCGCAGAAACCCAAAGGCAGATTTTTGAAATGGCATGGCGATTTGCTCTCGGCACAACCCCGAAGGCGAGTCCGGAGAAGAAGGGGCAAACGTTCAAGAGGAGGCTGATTGCGTAAGTGTACGATTGTACACCCTTTTT
>SICN01000014.1 GCA_009691405.1 Candidatus Peribacteria bacterium
CTGACCGATTTCAGCTCGTCGTCGGTGGCTGGGAAATCGTGAATGCCTACAGCGAGCTGATTGATCCTGTGGACCAAGCAGGAAGGTTCGATTCGCAATCGGAAGCGAAAAAGAAAGGCGACGCCGATGCCCATGGCAAAGACGATGAGTTTGTTGAGGCTCTCGAATACGGCTGCCCGCCGTGCTCAGGTTGGGGCATGGGAATTGACCGAATTGTGGCTCTGCTTAGGGCTCAAGAAAATTTAAGGGATGTGGTGTTGTTTCCACTGATGAAGCCCACAAAAGTAGCTCATGATCAGCAGGTGGTACCTAGTGCAAGCAAGACCAAAAAAACTAACCACTCTCCACTCTCCACTAACCACTCCTCAACCATGGAACTACCAACATCAACCTCAACTCACCTCCTCCAGCATGCAGACTACGGTCATCTCCTCCCAGCTGCTCACGACCTGATCGAAGCACATGCTGATCAGACAAAAGCACACCTCATTGCAACAGGAGCCGCAATGGAAGCTCTCGCAAAAAAATTCGGCGGCGATGCGCCAACATGGCGCGTTGCAGGCATGCTGCACGATCTCGATTGGGATTCTTTGCAGAAAGATGCTGAAAAACACTGTGGTACTACGCTGGAACAAATGCTTGCGACGATTAAAGCTCCGGAAGAACTTCTCGCTGACATCAGAGCACACTATGCCGACATGTACGGCGAAAAATACCCACTAAATACAATGCTCAGAAAATGTCTCTACTGTGTCGACGAACTTACAGGCTTCATCATCGCGGTCACGAAAGTCCGCCCCAGTAAGAAAATCGCCGACGTCGAAGTAAAAAGCGTGACGAAGAAGCTCAAGGACAAAACGTTTGCAGCGCAGGTCAGTCGAGAGCAGATAGGCAAGTGCCAGGAGCTACTGAATATCAGCCTCGATGAGATGGTTGGTATTACGTTGGAGGCGATGAAAGGGGTGGCGGGAGAGTTGGGACTATAAAGAAGCAACCTCCCTCTCCCTCTGCGCCTCAACATTGAACGCCAGAAAATATCGATCAAGCGATTCCCCGGTCGATTGGTATTCGTTGTCGCCAACGAAGAAATCGCAGATGACTTCTCGAAGCCTGCAGAGCTCTTTTAAGCGTTTTCTGTGCTTTGGATCAGCAATCGTCAAATCCAAAAGTTCGAGACACCGCTCAAGTGCCGACCACATGCGAGCTTCATCGCCAGAAAGTTTTCCCTTGAGTGCTCGACCAAAATCCGCACCGACATTGGCAAGTTGAAAAGCCAGCGTGAATGTATACCAGCGACCAGAGGCAAGTTCTTCGTGGATGAAGGGTTTCATGATGGTACGAGAACGGAAACAGTCGAACGAATCACTTTTTGTTGAGCCGGATCATCAACGGAGCGCGTTCGATTATTCTGTCTCGGCCGCAGATTGATCATCGAATCAAACTCAATGAAGCCATCACCAAACCTTTCGGGGTAAATATTGATCCCCCAAAGATCTTCTTGAGCCGAACCGTCTTCCAGAAGCATCTGCTCCTCATCAGCATGCATCTGAGCTCCGATCGCCATGATGTTGCGCTTACAATCAACGACAACCTTCACCATGTCTCCAAAGCGTTCCAAAGCCAATTCCTTCAGAAAAGCTCTCGAGACAGGTTTGGTGATAATTGAGGCGGGGGACATGCAAAAGAACTATACAGTAAGCACAACAAACGCAGGAAGCATCCTGCTCCCTTTTTCTTATTTTCAATTCAGTATGTACTCCTTCTCCCTCTCCGGCATCACGATATCGATCGGTTTTGCAGCTACCGTGCGTTCGGCGAGTGCGAACATCGCTTTCTCTTCGCCGTGTACGAGATAGAGCTGCTTGAGTCCCGGTACTGCTTGAATGAAGTGATCGAGATCGTTTTTGTCGGCATGTCCCGAGTACGCATTGATGTACTGAATTTCTGCTTTTTTTCGAATAATTTCATCGAAGATCTTCACGTCTTTTTGGTCCGGATCGAGAAGCCTTCTGCC
This sequence comes from Candidatus Peribacteria bacterium, assembly GCA_009691405.1. GTDB lineage: Bacteria > Patescibacteriota > Gracilibacteria > Peribacterales > Peribacteraceae > SICN01. Next base: position 2,015 of record SICN01000014.1, read on the forward strand.
AAGCGTATTCTCCGCCATGTAGCCGACCGCAAGCACGGTGTTTCTCGGATCTGCGAGCTCATTTTTGAGGTGATGACGAATGCGACCTGCTTCGCACATGCCGGATCCCGCCATGATGATCATCGGTCCCGGTTTGCCATTCAAATCTTTACTCTGTTCCATGCTCTCGGTGTACGTCACCAAGGAGAATTGAAACGGATTATGCGACTTGCTGAGGAAGTTATCGTACATCGCCTGGTCATAGCACTCCGGATGTTTCTTGAAGATTTCTGTGACTCTCGATGCAAGCGGGGAGTCGATGATGATCGGAATCGAGGGAATCTCTTTCTTGTCCCAGAGGATATGCAGGTCATAGACGATCTCCTGCGTACGCTCCAGAGAGAACGCCGGGATCAGAAGCTTCCCTCCCCTCGCGGCAGTCCTAATGATCACTTCCCGAAGTTTGTCCCTCGCTGTCGTGATGCTGTCATGCTCGCGATCGCCATACGTACTCTCGCAGATCAGATAATCGACCGCAGGCATTGCTTCGGGATCTTTGATGATGGGCAGCGTGTTCCTGCCGATGTCCCCGGAAAAACCTATACGCACGACACTCCCATGCTCTTTTTCGACCTCCAGAAGCATCATGGCGGAGCCGAGAATGTGACCGGCCTCGAAGAACTCGCAGGTGATCCCTGGAATGACTTGAAAGCGTTCATGCAGGTCTCTACCCACGAAGAGATCCATACACTCTGCTGCATCTTTCTGTGTATAGAGAGGCCCGGGTGAGGGCAGCATGGATTTTTTAAGGTGCTTTCTATAGAACTCCTCATCCTTTTCCTGAATGTAGGCGCTGTCTTGGAGCATGACAGCGCAGAGATCCTGCGTTGCGTGCGTTGCGTAGATCGGACCGGCAAAACCAAGTTTATAGAGAAGCGGCAAACGCGCCGCATGATCGGCATGGGCGTGACTGAGGACCACGGCATCGATATCTGTCTTCGGTTTGAAGCTGAATGTTGCGTTCTTCTCCGCAGATTCCCTGCGACGACCTTGAAACATTCCGCAGTCGAGAAGAATTCTCTTGTCTCCGACTTGGATCTCATGACATGTGCCGGTGACTTCGCGCGCGGCACCGTGGGAGATGAGCTTGATGTCCATGGCTTTGATTATGAACGCATGACAAAAAAATAGACAGTTGTTTCTCTCCCCGTAGCTGAGGCGCTGCGCCTCAGATTCGGCGGCTCTCGCCACCGTCTGCGATACGGTATCGCAGCTATATCTATAATCCCACCGATCGTAGCAGCGCCTTCTTCTCATCTTTCGTAAGCATGCGAATCTGCCCCGCAGGAAGCATGCTGTCCATCAGCGTCATGATGCGAATGCGCTTGAGGCTCCGCACCGTGTAGCCGACATGCTGACACATGCGACGAATCTGTCTGTTTTTTCCTTCAGTCAGCACGATATGGATAATGCTCGGAGCAACTTTGCCGCACTTCAGGGGCTTCGTCTTGTGTCCGTCCATCTCGAACCCCTCTTCGATCTTCCGGCACGCGATCGGTTCGATCGGACGATCGAGGAGCACCTCATATTCTTTCTCATGCTGAAACGACGGATGCGTGAGCCTGTAAGCAAGCACGCCGTCGTTCGTAAACAGCAACAGTCCGGAAGAATCTTTATCGAGTCTGCCGACAGGGAAGATCTTGCCCTGCAGTTCTTTCGGCAGAACGTCGCGAACCGAGGGCGTGTAGGTGATTGCAGGAGTGATTTTGGGCACAGGCTTCTTCAACATTCTTTCACTCTCAGACGCGTCTCTTTCGACATTGGTCGTCTCTACTCCCACAGGCTTGTTCATCACGTAATAGAGCATTTCTATGCGATCCTGGAGGACTCTGCCATCGACCTCGATCTGATCGGTCATCGCATCGGCCTTCTGCCCGAGCACCGCAATTTCGCCGTTGACCTTCACCAAACCGGCGAGGATGTATTCCTCTGCCTTCCGTCTCGATGCTATGCCGCGTGCGGACAGTATTTTTTGCAATCGTTCCTGCATGATTCGATCATAGCGGAAAGCCGGAGCGCTGATCTTGATCTCGGCCCATCGTCATCATCAAAGACATCCTCGTCACCGAGGAAATCATCGTCCAATTTGTCGAACATAGACACATTTTACATCTATCGCTCACCCGTCATGATCAATTTCGCTCATGCTGTGTTGCATGCTGCAATCCATCAACAACCTGCATCGTTGCCTGCCTTCTTTCCTTGGCAAACTGAATAAATTTACCCAGAATGGTTCCTTGAGGAGGCGTTGCAGAATATTCCATTGGAGGAGGAGTACTCGGAGTAGCTGGCTTTGCAGCAGAAGCAATCATACTCACGACATCTCTGCCGATGGAGGGAGCGTGAATGCCCATGGAAACTAAGCAACCCTAAAATTCTTCTGCAATCTCTGAGCAACGGTTGCATGTTCACCTCCTTGCTGCAAAAGCGCAGGAATCAAGAAAGGACGAATGTCCGGTCTTTCCGCAAGAGCAGTACTCACAAGGGTAAAAATTCCTGCAGCAGACTGTCTTTGGTCTACGGTAAACTGAAGAATCGTATTGGCTCTCTGCTGAAGTGCAGCAGCAACTTGCGGATGAATGTCGGAATTTTCAGGAGTTGTAGGAGGTGCTTCCATAAGATAGTGGAGAAGGAAAAGTTGGACGGATACTACTGAAAAGAATCCCTATGTCAAATGATGTACCGCGCAGCAAGTTGACGCGGTATCTACGGAGTTAAGAGGAGAACAGAGTCGGTTGCTCGACAAGATCTTTTCTCTGAAGCTGTTTGTAATCACTGCCTTGATTTTGAACGTAGAGTCTGACCGACTCTTCATTTCCATGTCTTCCAACGGTGTTTACGTAGTAACCACTTGTCCAGAACTTGCCGCCCCAAAGGATTTTTGAGATCTCGGGATGACGCTGAAGCAGTTCACGAGCTGTGAGACTCTTCACCATTTGGATAATGCGCTTGGGTGATTGCATGGGAACCGATTGGATCAAAAAGTGCACATGATCCTGATCTGCACCAATTTCAACGAATGTTATTTCGTACGCTACTTCAATGTGAGCGCAGATCTCCTTCAGCGATTGTTCAATGGATTCTGTGAAGATTTGCTTCCTGTACTTCGCAGGGCAAACGAAGTGGTAGAGGAGAAGGGAAACATTGTGCTGCCTATGAACATGTTTACTCATGCCCTCATTCTAGCTCGGAAAGGAAGCGCAGCAGAGCTGCGGGGTATTAGACCCACAAGGAATAATCCTCACACGAGGATTGATTGATGGCTTACAAACACTCTGTCTTGGCGCCGATCTACTCTTGCATGACGCATGCCACACTACCATCGACGCGCCCGAGCTTCACTGCCGTGTTCGGAATGGGAACGGGTGTTTCCCCGGGGCCGTAGGCACCAAGACAGAATGTTGGTAAAAAAAAGATCAAAAATCAGTCTGAGTATAACAGACGCGGAGAATGGAACGAGTTCCATACCCACGTACTGCCCGCTCATGACGCATGAACAGCACAGAAAATAAACGTATATGTTCAATCTCCCGTTAGTACTACTCGGCTGAATGCATTGCTGCACGTACACCTGTAGCCTATCTACCTCGTAGTCTGCGAGGGGGATTATGGGGACAATCAATCTTGAGATGAGCTTCCCACTTAGATGCTTTCAGCGGTTATCTCAACCAAACATAGCTACCCTGCAATGCTGCTGACGCAACAACAGGTACACCAGAGGTTTGTTCACTCCGGTCCTCTCGTACTAGGAGCAAGTTCTCGCAATTGTCCAATTGATCACGGAGGATAGAGGCCAAACTGTCTCACGACGTTCTGAACCCAGCTCGCGTACCACTTTAATTGGCGAACAGCCAAACCCTTGGGACCTTCTCCAGCCCCAGGATGTGATGAGCCGACATCGAGGTGCCAAACCGGTTCGTCGCTATGGGCGCTTGGAACCGATCAGCCTGTTATCCCTAGAGTAACTTTTATCCGTTGAGCGATGTCCCACCCACGTGGTAAAGGGAAAATAAATTCCCGGACACCGGATCACTATCACCAGCTTTCGCTCCTGATCGACATGTCCGTCTCACAGTCAGGCCACCTTGTGCGATTACACGACGACGCCGATTTCCATCCGGCGCTAGGTGACCATTGCGCGCCTCCGTTACTTTTTAGGAGGCAACCGCCCCAGTTAAACTGCCCAGCAAACAATGTCCCTACGGTCGTAGAAAGACTCTCATCAGGAGAGTTCTTCTAAGACCGTAGGTGAGTGACGTTCAAACGCGAGGGTGGTATCTCAACGGCCCCTCCACCCCGACCAAAGTCGGAGCTTCAAAGGGTCCCACCTATCCTGCGCACGCAAATAAACGGCACAATGCCAGCCTACAGTAAAGCTTCATAGGGTCTTTTCGTCCTACCGTGATTCACCAGGCATTTTTACCTGGTCTGCAATTTCACCGGGCCTTGCGTCGAGACAGTGCCCCCACCGTGATACCATTCGTGCGGGTCGGAACTTCGTTTTTGGTTCCCCCAGAGGGTTAGTCTGGGACCCTGATCGAAATCGGGGCGCACATACCTTGCTGATTTCTCAGCAACGCTTGTTTTTTATCTGGCAGACGAATTTCTGCCACCCCGTATCGCTACGGGGATCGGACTATATCATCTCCGCATCGTTCAAGTGAACGTTCGGAGCGTGGCGTGTAGTCTCTGAGGGGAGTTATCGAGCATCCAAGAATTCAACAAGTTGTTGAGATTGATGGTTGTCGTCGAAGTCTACTGCCTTGAGTTGTTGCTTCACTCTTGTACGCAAACTCACGACAGTCAGACCCGCGAGAGAATAGGGATCGCCTGCTTCAGGCAATCTGTTCTCCCGAACTCTTCCCTGCTGATTGTCCGCAGCAGCCGAATTTTTACTCTCAGAAGTCATACATACATATTACTATGTTTGATGAATCCATCAAGTATCGCTGCATACTCGGATATTCCAGCATATAGCCACGTTTCTCACTATGAATGGTAATCATTAGTAGTTACTGTCTCTAAAAATTTTGTCTTGGAACATTATGAAAGAGATTTCGCAATCTTTTAAGTCCGCTCTACGCCTTTCGGCCAGAGCACCCCGCTTGTCGCGGGGGACTTCACCAAACATACACTGCTGATTCCTTAGTGCTGCACCTTGCGATGCATGCGGGCAAGTGTCTTGCGACCACCCGACAAGGAATTTCGCTACCTTAGGACCGTTATAGTTACGGCCGGCGTTCGCTAGGGCTTAGATCGGAGGCGTGAACCCCCTCACGTGACCTTCTAGCACTGGCCAGGCATCAGCCCCTATACATTGCCTTACGGCTTCGCAGGGACCTGTGTTTTTGGTAAACAGTCGCAGGGACTCTTTCGCTGCGGCCCCATGTAAACATGGGGCAGTCCTTATCCCGAAGTTACGGACGCTATTTTGCAGAGTTCCTTAACGCAAGTTGTCCCGATCACCTTGGTCTACTCGACCATCCCACCAGTGTTGGTTTACGGTACGGTCTCATGTGTCCCTCAGAGCGACGGTTTTCTTGGAAGCTGAAACAGTCAGACTCAGCCGCATAAATGCGGGTAATCGGTCGGCGCTCGACTCGAACCGGGGATTTGCCTCCGGCTCTTAACGTTTCGCGCTTTCCACGTCCAGTCAATGCAGACGTTCTGGTGTTCCGTCTCCGTCACGCCTCTCTTAGATCCGAATCATCGTTCCAAACAGACATACTCTCTCTTGCGAGAGAACAGAGGCCGGCTCGGCTTTCAAACTCTTCTCTTGGGCGGTACACACGAGGTGCAGGAATATTCGCCTGCTGTCCATCGGCTACGCCATTTGGCCTCACCTTAGGTCCGACTAACCCCACGTCGATCGACGTTGCGTGGGAAACCTTGGGAATTCGGCGGGCAGGGTTTTCACCTGCCTTGTGGTTACTCATACCAACAGTCTCACTTCTCTTCGCTCCACCATCCCTTACAGGAAGGCTTCACTGCTGAAGAGAACGCTCCTCTACTGCGCCTGAAGCACGCATGCTTCCGGCACTCGCTGCGTCGGTTATCAGTTTAATCCCGTAAATTTTCGGCGCGCTATCGCAATCGACCAGTGAGCTGTTACGCTTTCTTTAAAGGATGGCTGCTTCTAAGCAAACCTCCTGGTTGTTAATGCGATGGCACTTCCTTTGATATACTGAACTGATATTGGGGACCTTAGCAAACGATCTGGGCTGTTGCCCTCTCGACGATGGCACTTCGCTGTCACCGTCTCACTCCCATGAAAATTAAAAGCAGGTATTCGGAGTTTGTCAGGACTTGGCAGGCCTAGAAGGCCCCCTTGTCGAAACAGTAGCTCTACCCCCTGCTGAGTATCATGAGGCTGTTCCTAAAAACATTTCGAGGAGAACCAGCTATCTCCGGGTTCGGTAAGCTTTTCACTCCCATCCACAAGTCATCCCAAAGTCTTGCGACACTTTATGGTTCGGACCTCCAGCTATCTTTCGATAACCTTCATCCTGCTCATGGATAGCTCACCCGGTTTCGGGTCTAGTCCCAGCGACAAACGCCATATTGAAGACTCGCTTTCGCTACGGATTCGGCTATTGCTGCCTTATCCACGCCGCTGAGAACTAAGTCGTTGGTTCATTAGGCAAAAGGAATGCCGTCACCCCGCGTTAGCGGGGCTCCGACTCTTTGTTCGCATCACATTTCAGAAACTATTTCATCCCCCTTTCGGGGTGCTTTTCACCTTTCCCTCACGGTACTATCCGCTATAGATCTCTGCACCTGTTTAGCCTTGGATGGTGGTCCACCCGGGTTCGGGCCGGATTTCACGTGTCCGACCTTACTCAGGAATCCTTCACCGTGCTCTTGGGTTTCGACTACGGGGCTCTCACCCTGTATCGCCGACCGTTCCAGGTCGTTCGTCTACCTTCAAGCAATCGGATATAAAGGTCCTACAACCCCCCGCCGAAGCGGGGTTTGGGCTCTTGCCTTTTCGCTCGCCACTACTAAGGCAATCTCGTTTGATTTCTTTTCCCCCGTTACTGAGATGTTTCAGTTCACGGAGTATACCTTCCTGCGTGAGCAGGATCATAAACTATTACGTCTATGGGGTTTCCCCATTCGGAAATCTTCGGCTGGTAGCGCCTGCCTAGCGGCTGACCGAAGCTTATCGCAGCTGGCCACGTCCTTCATCGGAGTACAGAGTCGAGGCATCCGTGTGATGCGTTGAGTAACATATACGCTTAATAAAAATTGTGCTGTTCACGCATCACAGCGCGGGCAATACGTAGATACGTATCGCGCGTGTGACACGCAAACAAAAAAAATTGAATCATGATCATTTTTTATACCAACCGATGGTGTCAATGATCATGATGGGGAGACGACCCGAGGGAACCCCACTCCGCTCCCTGAGGGGAGCTTTGCGGGGTTTTTTACTCCTTTCGGAGTAAAAAAAACGGGTGGCTCGCGCGCACCCGTAGAACCATGAGCCGTGAGGGCAAATGATGCTACGGGTACGAGCGGGAAAATTGCATAGTGCTGAGGCATTGTACTCAGGGAAATTGCAGGGTCAAGAAGAAAAACGGGAAAAATATGGAGAGATCGGTGATCGAGAAAAGCCCTGTCGAATTCGGTCAAATATTTGACAGAACAAAAAAGAACGTACCTTGCTGCCATGCACTTTCTCAGAAAAACATTCGCTCCTCTTTCAGATCGCCAAGCACTGTGCCGCGAAGTACCGAAAGAACATCTGCAGCACCCTCTTCCTGAGCGCAATGCATCGGAAAGTGTGCAGAGAATGCTGATGCAAAAAGCAACGCAGAATGATGTCGCAGCAGTGATGACACCAGACAGTACCGAAGAGCTTCTTTCCGCAGCGTAACTTCCTATGTCTGACGGCCAATCTCCACTGAATTTTGGAAACCCAACCCTGGGTCCGGGTCAACTTCTGAAGGAAGCAGAAGATTTGCTTCAAAAACAATCGATGAATACCGAACGACTCCAACAACTTCTCCGCTCAAAGCACTGCGGAAAATCCTAGATGATTGTCATGATGCCATTCGTGTTCTGGTGCTGCGGTTCGGACAGAAAGTTTTCAACCAGCCTGCTCTTCTCGAATCATTTGATCGAGTCATCACCTCTGGACATATCGATACCAGCAGAGATGGATGTGTCACGAACGCACGAGCATTGGCAGATGCAGTCGCGAAAGATTATCCGACACTGAAATCTGCACTGCTACAAGGCATCGAAGGTGACCACTTGCTATGGGAGGAATTGCGCAAAGACGTTGCTGCTGAGATCAAAGCGGTGTTCGATTTGTTTAAGCAACCGGTTGTCGAAGAAAAAGAACTTGATCCATGGACGCAAGTAGTAACCACGACACAACAGCAGCTGCCTCTGAGACCTCTGCCACAGCCCATCATGACTCCACCTTCCGGTCTGCCGACGGGAGGGCAAAGCGGGAGGAAAGGAAAGCCGTAAATGACAGCCTTCTTTCCTGCGCTGCTTCACTCATAGTGCGTCCAGAGCCGCAGCACTTTCACGGCTTGCTCTTTCTTGAGCACCTGATACACCAGTCGATGCTGGATATTGATGCGCCTTGAATAGGCGCCCTCAAGCTCTCCAAGAAGTTTTTCGAACGGCGACGGATTGCGAAAAGGATCTGTTTTCAGGATTTCCAAAAGCCTTCTCGCCTTCGGTGCGAGATCCGTATTCTTTAATTTCTTCGCATCTTTCTGCGCCTGCTTCGTGTAGACGATGCGATACGTCATAGATCAATCTCTGTAGCGCACTTTGACACAGGCTCTTTCATCCCTTTCTTGATCGATGCAGTCATACCAGGGATCGATGTGAGGTACAGAGTCTCTTCAATCGCACGCCAATCTTCTTCCGAAAGAAGGACCGCATTTCCTTTCTTTCCGGTAATGAGAATCGGCTCCTGTCCGTCCTGCAGATTTGCAATCAGACGGTAGAGCGTGGTGCGCGCGGCGGTGGCAGAGATTGCAGTCATGTCACTATAGTACGCTTTTACGTACGGGATAGCAAGGTTTTGCAGAGAAAATATTTCCTATTTCCCAGGCGTGCCGTATGTCGCTCTCATACGAATGATCATCTTCGCCACCTCTGCACGATTGATTGGATCAGTCGGTCGAAACTTTCCTGTCGGATTTCCGGCGGCATCCACGTCACCAGAAATCACTCCATCACGCGCGAGTGCGTCCACTTCTGCCGCATAGGCGAAGTGAGTATCTGCTAGCGGATAATACATATCTGAACTGACATCACTAAAAGCATGGTGATTTTGTTCGGTAATTTTTATCTTGAAGGCCTTTGCAAAAACAGCTGCTACCTCGACTCTTGATGCCGGCTGATCAAAACTCCAATCATTCCATTCCTGTAGACTGAAACCTTTTGCTATGCCGCAACAGTTTTGCGCAGTGAATATATAATTAGTTGCCCAGCCATATAACTCAGTATAACCAGGTGGAACATCTACTGCCGATTCGTTATATCCAGCACCCTCCGATGCAATCTTCAATGTTTCTGCCACAGTGATTGAATTGCCCGGACCGTATTGTCCAGTCAGTGTTCCGTGAGCATCCTTGTACCCTGATACAATACCAAGGTCTGCGGCTTGCTGAACATACACAGCAAACCACGCATTCGATGGCACATCCACAAATATGGTTGCTGTCATCGCAGCGAGACAAGTTGTGCTTGCTGCTAATAGTAAGAGAAGAGAAGGAGGTAGTATACGCATGATAAAATGCTACACGGGATACAGAGGAAAAGATAAACCAAAAAAGCCCCACTTTCGCAGGGCCTTTTTCCGGTCGCGGGTCACGCGGGTCAGTAGACCCGCGCTTTTTGATGACTATTTATCATCGTCATTTCCCACTTTGTCGTCATCATTCTCGACTGCCTCTTTCATCTCTTTCTTCGCTGTAGCGCCGCCTTCTTCGGCATCGATCTCGCCTTCCTCGATGCCTTTCTTGATCTCATCGGGATCCTCTTCGTCGAGGTCGAGATCGGTGATCTTATCGGTGGAAGGAATGAGTTCTTCGGTCTCCTGCTCTTCGTCGAAGCGAGTCTTGAGCTTGACCACTTCGGCCTCGCCCTCGGCAAGCTGCACGATCGGGGCTTCGGCCGGCACTTCGTCGGCGAACTTGAGGAGATCGACTTTGAGTCCGAGAGCCTGGAGTTCTTTCACGAGAACGTTGAATGATTCGGGAGTAGACGGCTTCTTGATCGCTTCGCCCTTCACGATCGATTCGTACGCCTTGCTGCGACCGACCACGTCATCGGACTTGATCGTGAGCATTTCCTGGAGCGTATGTGCGGCTCCGTACGCTTCGAGCGCCCACACTTCCATTTCTCCAAAACGCTGGCCTCCGTGCTGCGCCTTGCCTCCGAGAGGCTGCTGCGTGACAAGAGAGTACGGCCCGACGGAACGAGCGTGAATCTTGTCTTCGACCAAGTGCAGAAGCTTGAGCATGTACACCTGTCCGACCGTCGTTTCACTTGCAAATGCTTCGCCTGTGCGACCGTCGAAGAGCTGAATCTTTCCGGTATTCGGAAGACCAGCAAGCTTGAGGAAGCCGAGAATCTGATCCGTCGAGATACCGTTCAAGGCCGGCGTCGCCATTTTGATGCCAAGAATTTCGCACGCCCAACCGAGGTGCGTTTCGAGAATCTGACCGATGTTCATGCGGGAGCTCACACCGAGCGGGTTGAGAATAATATCGACGTAACGACCGTCGGCGAGGAACGGCATATCCTCTTTCGCGACAATGCGCGCGACAACGCCTTTGTTTCCGTGGCGACCGGCCATTTTGTCACCAACTTGAATTTTACGAGTCTGAGCAACGAAAACTTTGATCTGCTTGATGACACCGGTCTGCAATTCGTCTCCCTCGCCTCTGTCGAAGACGTGTACGTCGACGACTTTTCCTCCTGCGCCACCCGGCAATCGAAGCGAGCTGTCTTTCACATCCTTGGCTTTGTCACCGAAGATCGCCTGCAAAATACGCTCTTCCGGAGTCAGTTCTGTTTCTCCCTTCGGTGTAATTTTACCGACGAGAATATCACCTTCGTGCACTGTCGCACCGATGCGGACTATACCATCGACATCAAGATCTTTGAGCTTGCCTTCACCGACGTTCGGGATATCTCTCGTCACCGTTTCGGATCCGAGCTTCGTGTCTCGAACATCCGTGATGTAGGACTCGATATGGATCGAATCGAAATGACCCTGCTCCACGATACGATCGGAAATGATGATGGCATCTTCGAAGTTGTAGCCTCCCCATGACATATAGGCGACAAGTAAGTTCTGACCAAGCGCGAGCTCCCCTCCATCCACCGCAGAACCGTCCGCGAGCACTTCGCCTGCACGAACTTTCTGACCGCAGTCGACTCTGGGGCGCATGTGACAGCATGTTCCTTGGTTGCTCCTCGCAAACGTATCGAGCGGATGGGTGACTTTTCGACCGGAGTGATACAAAAGCACGATCTCTCTGGCATCGACGGCGAGCACTTCGCCTTCCTCCTGTGCCAGGAGCACATGACCCGAAGCTCTGGCTGCGACACTTTCCATACCTGTTCCGACGAGCGGAGCTTTCGGATTGATGAGAGGGACCGCCTGACGTTGCATGTTCGTACCCATGGAGGCACGCGTGTTGTCGTCGTGCTCGAGGAACGGAATGAGCGATGTCGAGACCGAGAGAATCTGCTTCGGAGAAATATCGGAGTGCGTGACATCGCGAACGTGCGCGAGCACAGGCTCGCCTTTCTTTCGTGCGTGCACGCGCGAAGCGAGAAGCTCACCAAATTCGTTGATCTTGCTGTTCGCTTCCGCAATCGTGAGATGACGTTCGCGATCGGCATCGATGTAGATTTCCTTCATAATGAGGTACGCCCGAACCGGCACTTCTTTCATATTTTCAGCCTTCAGAAGTGAGATGATTTTCGAGGCGAGTTGCTTCGTAGCGACAACATCCCCTTCCTTCGCGATGATTTTGTGACCGTCACGGACGGTGACGTCGATCATGCGACCGAGCAGTGCATCGCTGTCCATTTTGACCGTGTGCTTCACTTCGTAGTACGGCGTCTCGAGGAATCCGTACTCGTTCACCTTCGCGTACGACGCAAGGTGCACCACGAGACCGATGTTGGGGCCTTCGGGTGTGGCGATCGGACAGATGCGACCGTAGTGACTGGGGTGCACGTCACGAACGTCGAAGCTGGCGCGCTCACGAGAGAGTCCTCCGGGGCCCATCGCGGAGAGACGACGCTTGTGCGCGAGCTCCGAGAGAGGGTTTGTCTGATCCATGAACTGCGAGAGCTGCGACGATGCGAAGAACTCGCGGAGTGCCGCCGTGATCGGACGGCAGTTGATGAGCTGGGTCGGGGTCACGGTCTCGAGATCCATCACCGTCATGCGATCTTTCATGATGCGCTCGGTGCGCATGAGACCGACACGGTACTTGTTCTGGACAAGCTCTCCGACGGAGCGAACTCGTCTGTTGCTCAAGTGATCGATGTCATCGGGTGAACCTTCGCCGTTATTGAGTCTCACGAGCTCTTTGAGAATTTCCACGAAATCGGTGACCTGGAACACGCGGTGCGCCTCGTCATTCGGCGTCGTGAATCCGAAGCGACGATTGAGCTTGTAGCGGGCGATGTTGCCCATGTCGTACTTCTTGAAATCGAAGAAGAGCGCGTCGATCAGGGACTTCGCGTTCTCGGCCGTCGCAAGATCGCCGGGGCGGATTTTGCGGTAGATGCTCTGGTACGCCTCGTCGACGGTGCGCACCGTGTCTTTCTCGAGTGTTGCCAAAATATAATCTTTCTCGGTCTTCACGACATCTTTGAAGAGATCGATGATCTGGCTGTCGTTTTGGTAGCCGAACACTCTGAGGAGCTGCGTGATGGGGATCTTTCTCTTGCGGTCGATTTTGCAGGTGATAATGCCGCGTCTGTCGGTTTCGATCTCCATCCAGACTCCGCGCTTCGGGATGATCTTCGCCGCATGGTGTTTCGGGAAATCCGTCATGGCGGAGAAGAACACGCCCGGGCTTCGCACGAGCTGACTGACCACCACACGTTCGATGCCGCCGACCACGAACGTACCGTTGTCGGTCATAAGGGGGATGCTTCCGAGGAACACATCCTGCTCTTTGATTTCACCTGTCTCCTTGTTGATAAGCTGTACCTGCGCCTTCATCGCTGCCTCGTAACTGAGGTTTCGACGCTTGCAGGTTGCTGGATCGTACTTCGGTCGATCGAACGTGTGACCGAGGAAGTTGAGCTCCATTTTCTTGCTCGAGAAATCGGTGATCGGACTGACTTCTTTTAAAAGCTCCGAGAGCCCTTCCGTCAAAAACCATCGATAACTATGGATCTGCACATCGATCAGGGAGCGCATCATCTCGATGGAGTCATCCTTCGTGAGGAACGCACGTCCGCTGATCGTCATCTTCGGTGTGAGCTCGGGCGAAACATCTTTGAGAGATGCAGGAATGCGCTCGGAACTCGTGAGTTTGAAGGAAGTATGCTGAGCCAAAATCGCTTCTTCGACATCATAGGCATAGTCACGTTTCCGAAGAGGTGCCTTCTTCGAGAGCACCGGCTTCTTGCCTTCGGCAACAAGCATCTTCGAGGCGATCTTCGTCTTCGACGGTTTGATGACTGCTTTCTTCATCGACTGGAAAGGCTTCCCTGGAGTATTCTGCGGCTTCTTTGCAACAACAACTTTTTTTGACTGAGGAGTAGGCTTTTTCTGCGGAGCTTTTTTCATCGCAGGAACTTTCTTTTTGGCAACCGGCTTCTTCTTTATGATCAGCTTCTTCACTTTTTTCTTGGGGGCGGACTTCTTCACCATAAGGAGAGGGGGAGGGAAATGAGGAGCACAACAAAACGCTGTACCAAGCTTCATTTAGTATCGCCATGCGACAACAAATGAAGATAGGCACAGCTCTCAGAACACAATCGGAAGCCGCTGTGACTGCAGAATTGTAGCGGGAAGTTCCCTTGCGTCAACGCAATTTGACCTTAGACGCACGCATCAGTATACCGCTGACCGACTTCATTCCAGTTCACGACATTCCAAAACGCTTTGACGTAATCCGCACGTCGATTCTGATAATTCAAATAATACGCATGTTCCCAAACATCCAGTCCGAGAATCGGCGTCCTGCCATCCGTGATCGGATTGTCCTGATTCGCCGTACTCACGATCGCGATCTCTTTGCCGTCGACGACAAGCCAAACCCAGCCCGAACCGAAACGCGAGGCGCACGCGGCGGCAAATTGCTCTTTGAATGCATCAACACTGCCAAATGCCTTATTGATGGCTTCCAGTAAGGCTCCCTGAGGCTCTGCTCCCGTCGCTGGAGAGAGAATCTGCCAGAAGAACGAGTGATTCAAATGTCCTCCTCCGTGATTTCTGACGGCTGTCCGAATATCCTCGGGAATCATCTCGAGATCGGCAACAAGTTCTTCCACTGATTTTTCATGCAACTCTGGGTGCTTGTCGAGGGCTTTGTTCAAATTGTCGATGTACGCCTGATGATGCTTCGTGAAATGAATCTCCATCGTCTTGGCATCGATGTGAGGTTCCAGTGCCGTGAAAGCGTAGGGGAGAGTGGGCAGAGTGTGAGCCATAGTAGAAATTGAAAATTGATAATTGAAAATTGATAATAGCAAGCATGAATCACGAGTCCTGCTAGTCTTCAGTGTCGATGAGCGGCAACCTCCTGTCAATTTTCTTCTATGAACATCCGTATTCTCACCACCGCACATGACCTGAGACGATACAATGACTGGATTCTTACTCATCCCCAGGGAAACCTCTGGCAATCGCTCGAACGGAAGCAGTATCTCGAAGCATGCGGAAAAATCGTGCGAATCTATGTTGCGGAGGATGACGGTGGAGCAATCGCTGCTTCGGCACTGATCTCGATCGACCGAACAATCGGAGGATTGTCGACGTGGGAGATTGCGAGGGGACCGCTCTGGAAAATGGAAAATGAGAAGAACGTCGTCGATCTATTGCTAGAAAGAATTATTGAAGATGCAAAGAAGAATCGATGCATAGAGGTATTGTATTCACCCGCTCAAGACATCAAGGCATTCTCAATTCTCAATTCTCAATTCTCAATTCGTCATGTCTATCCTCAAGCCACCCGCATTCTCGACCTCACCCACACCGAAGACCGAATTCTTGCAGCCATGCATCCGAAGGGTCGATACAACATCGGCGTTGCGAGGAAGCACGGCATTACGGTGACCGAAGGCTCAAAGCAGGACATCGATGCGTTCTATGAGCTTCTGCAGAACACAGGCAACCGTGACGGCTTCAAAATCTCGCAAAAATCGCACTACACGCGCTTTCTCAGTGACCTCGAAGGTAGCTTCATGCTGATTGCAAAGCACGAAGGAAAGGCTATTGCTGGGCTGATGGGGGTAACGTGGAATGGAACAGGGTTCTATTATTACGGTACTTCATCCTACAAGCACCGGCACCTTATGGCGCCTTACCTGCTGCAGTGGGAAGCGATACGGTACTGCAAGAGTGCAGGATGTACGCGCTATGACCTGCTTGGGATTGCTCCGGAGAATGTATCGAAAGACGATCCGTGGGCAGGAATCAGTGATTTTAAACGCAAGTTCGGGGGAGAAGTCATCACATATCCGAAAGAACAAATGATTGTGCTGAGACCGATAGCGAAGATGATGTTAGAGCTCAAGCGAAGTATTTTCGGCTAAGCCGCTTTTACAGCCCTCACTCTGTCGCTGATGCGACATCTCTCTCCAGCGATCTGGAGAGAGAAATGTCCGTAATCAGAAATTGCAGCGCACCCTTCTCCAGCGATCTGGAGAAGGGACGGGGATGAGGGCTTATACCAAAAAACCCCCGCCATTGCTGGCAGGGGTTTTTGGCATATCGGTCGCGGCCGATAGAGAGTTCGGACGAAATTAGCCGTTATAGCTAGTTCCGTTGATGCTCGTGTCTGGGTACTCAATCCAGCGGAAGACAGTCGGAGATGCTGCGTTGTCTTGATCCTTCCAGGAGATGTGAGAATCATTCTGGTGGAAAGTAGAAGCACCGACGTCTGTGTAACCTTGGAGAGAAACCTGCAGCGTGGAGGTCGAACTGTTGCTGATCTTGGCGTTTGCGATCTCCGCCTCAAGGACGAAGGTTGCATCGCTACCTGGGTCGATCTCGGTGTTCACCGAGGTCGTACTCAAGCGACAGACGACAGTAAGAGATCCAGACTGAGCACCTGGAGAGGCGACAACCGGCGTGCCGGAGACGACTCCACCGGAACCCGTACACGTTGCTTTCACCGTCTGATCAGCTTTGTTGTAAAGCTTGAAGGTGGAAGTGGCTGTGGACGTGTTGCTGGCGTTTCCAAGTTTCACGTTCGTGGCATTGACGTTGAAGATGATGCCGGAGAGCGTGAACTTGTTCGTGCCGTTCTTCAGGTTGCTTGCGGCAGCCGTCGAGAACTTGAACTGAGCGATCTGACGCTGCGTTCCAGTCGGGATGGCTGTGCCGTTTGCGTTCGGATCAGCGTTCGTGATGGACGTGATCTTCGAGAGAACGACGCGGTTTTCATTGGTACGGATGACTGAGCTTCCCGTCACCGTGGTGGTTCCAATGAAGACCTCACCTTCTGCGGTGGTGTCAGCATCGTTTACACTAAGGTTATTGCTCGAGAGCAAGCCGCGTGCGCGGACTGCACCCGTCGAGCTGCTTGCGAATCTGTCGATCTTGTACGCAACCACATGGTTGGTCGTAGCACCATCGACGTCCGTGCGCATTCTCGGGCGAACCAAGATGTTCGTGTTCGATCCTTTCGGAACGATGAACTCCTGATTCTTCATCTTGGCACAGACAGAGTTGGCAGGAACGCTATCGCTTCCACAACCGGCAACGGTAGCAGTAGCAAACGGAGTCGTAGCACCAACTTTGTAAAGCTCAAGACGATCGATGTTCGAAGCGTGAGAGGTTATGTTCGTACCGGAAGCGGTGAGAACGAGATCCGTCACGTCGATATCCTCGTACTCAGAATGGAACTGCAAACGTAAGATCTCGTCGGAAAGGGTTCCACCAAGGAGTTGGCGAGACCTGACCGGCGTCGAAGACTTTGTGACGAAAAGATCACCCTGAGACCTGAGCGTGTAAGCCGTAGCAAACTGGGTCAAAACCTGGATATCGGCAGTAGCGCCGCCATCCGTGTAACTACTTGTGCTTGCTTCAGCCGCGTTCGTCGACGTGATGCTCTTGGTCTGAATACCGGAGAGCGAGCTGCCGTCCGTGACCTGCTCTGCCTGCACGAACACTGCACCAGTGTCGAAGCGGAGAGAGAGGACCGGGGAAGAACCGGAGAGTGAAGCGGAAATGTCGGAGTGAACTTCGAAGACGATCGACTTCTGCTTCGGGATGATGTAACCACCGCCCGTGAGCTTGTCGAAGGTCACCTGTCCAGCCTGTGAAGAAACACCCTTCTGGAGGATCGTGTCGACGACACCGTCGTCGTTCGTGTCTGCCCAGAGTGTGTAGTTCTGACCGTTCTGTGCCGGGTACGTGACACCAGAAACGCCATTTGCAGCTATGAAGATGAAGTTCGTGACAAGAATGTCTGCAGCCTCGGTAGCGCGACCCTCAAAACGGAAGAGGTTCACGTTCTTGGCGTTCGAGACAGTCGTGTCGGTCGTGGCCGTAGCCTTACCGGTGATGGTAAGACCAGCGGTCTTGATTTCCTGAACGTTACCGGTGACCGTGCCGCCTGGGCGGTAGTCGCCGATACGGTCATTCGTGGAGACGCCCTTGATCTGCATCTGGATGGACTTTCCAAGCGTGGATGTAGCGACAAAGAAGCCACCTGCGGAACAACCTGTTCCGTTGGTCTGAAGAACGTTTGCGGTGCTCAAGTTATGCGTAGCCTCGCCACAAACGTGAACGCGGAATCTGTCACCGTTTGCAGGAGCAGCAACAGAGCTGGTACCGCTGTTATCGATGAAGTTCACGCGGAATTCGTATTTCTCCTTACCCTTTACGATGAAATCATCGAAGCGGTAGACAGCGTATGAACCCGTTCCCGTTCCATTCGTGGACTTGGTGGAAGTGAGAGTGGTGTTACCCGATGTCACGGCGCTCGTGGAGGCAGTCCCCTGCTTGACGCCGGAGATCGTGCGACCGGAGATCGTGTTACGGATTTCGACTTTCTCGATTGCCTCACTTACGTCATCGACTGTGGCAGCAACGCCACCGCGACCTACAACGAAAGCAGCACCCGTAGAAGTCGTACCCTGAACGAGGATGTAGAGTTCTTCAACATCGACGTCCTCACCACCTGTCTCGAACCAGAGGTTTGCGAGCACAGCGTTCTTGTCCTTGCGGGTGAACTGCTGCGTCACAGGACCGTCGATCGAGATCGTGAACTGTCCAGCGTCGATTGTGACGGTGGAAGCCGTGGTCGTCGTCGAGAGAACGATGGAAGAGCCATAGAGCTGGCCGTTCACACCGTATCCGTAGAGAGAACCAACGGAGAAGATATCGCCGGTCTCATCGAAGGTGACCTGGATGTTCTTTGCAGCACCACCGGAGATGTCGGCAACAACGCTCATCGTGATCCTGTCGCCTTCAAGAATCGTGAAAGGAGGATCGAAGACGAGTGTGGCGTAGTCACCAACAGTCGCATCAGCGGACTTGGTGAGCACGGTTCCGTCGGAGCGGCGGATCTGGATGTTTCCGAAATCACCATCACCAGCCGTACCGTTGTTCTGGATGGTCATGGAGTACACTGTCTGGTCTTCTGTGGAATCGAGAGACACCTCCCACTTACCGATCGTTGCACCCTTGTCGCCAACTTTGATGCTGGATGGGGTGACAGAGCGGTACGAGATCGTGACAACTCCGGAAGCAACAGCAGCGACACGGAAGGACTTGCCCTTGAGAGGGAAGTTACCGGTCACAGACTTGGCGTTGCTTGCGAAATCCGTCGGAAGCTCGAGCGTGAAAGCGTGTTCACTTGCAACCGTAGCGGTCGTGATCAGGTCTCCAGCAAGCTGGAGAGTGACGGTCTTACCGGCCATGATGACAAGAGGCTTCGTGAAGCGAAGCGTTGCTGTGTAACTCTGAGAGTCGATCGTGCGCTTGCGTGTGACGCGAGCACCGTCAACAACGGCGTAAACGCCTGAGAAATCAGCACTGTCACCAAAACCTTCGTGGAGCATGGTGAGGTTCTCGAGTACGACATCATCGCTTGTGGCGGTGAGGTCAACGCTCAAGAAGATCACACCCTGAGCACCCTTCGGGACCGTGTCGCCGACAGGGTTCTTTGCAGACAACGTAGCCTCGAGGGTTCCGTTGCCGAGCACGAGAGATGTGTAACCGGTGAATGTCGTGGAATCCGAGAACTTCTTGCCGTCCGTCGTGAGCATGTCAACAACGGTAGCGGTGTAGGTGTGACCTGCGTCCATGGCGGAAGCCAACGTGACTTCGACCGTGTCTTTGCTGGTCATGCTGACAGAGTCGACAGGGATCTCCGGGGAACCGGTGACCGTGTAGTGACTCTTGTCTTTTGCAGCCGTCTGATCCAAAGAAACGTTGAACGTGAGCTCAACAACTGTGGCCGAGATTGCCATTGCAGTCTTCACGGTTGGCATGGAGGAAGCGGTTGTGCCGCAGTCCTTGCCGTACGTAAGACCTTGGTCCACGCGGTGCAACATGACGACCATTTCGGCGCGGTTCATGTTGTCGCTTGGACGGACGCGAGCCGTAGAGTCGTCACCCTGAAGGACGCAGTGATCGGCAGCCGTCTGGATGTCAGACGTGTACCACTGTCCTGTCGGGTTGTCGGCAAATTGGGCAGCAGAGCCAGATGAATCGAGACCGAAGGCGCGAACGATGATCGCTGCAGCCTCAGCACGATTGATGTTGGCACTTGGGCGGGAGTAGCAAGGGTGCTTGCCGTAGCAAGAACCGTCACCACGAACCCAACCCTCTTTACCGGCCTCCTCGAAGTACTTGTAGTACCAGGCGCCGGTGGAAATGTCATCGAAGCTCGGCGTAGCCGGAGCCGTGTTGATGACACCGCCATTGAGCTCGACGACGAGCTTGACGAATTCTGCGCGGTTTGCGTTATCCGTACCGCGGAAACGTGTCTGTGCGGCATCGAGGTAGCCAGCATCAACAAATGCGCTGACAGCACCCTCGTACCAAACGCCAGCCGGAACATCGGAGTAGGCAGCAACAGCTGTCGCAACTTGCGACAACATGATGGCTGCAGCCGATACTCCTGCGAACGCTTTCTTCAAACGAGAAATGTTCATAGAAATAAGGTGTAGAAAGGAAAGATAAATAAAAAGACAAAATGAATTGTCAGGGAGCACGCTTTCCTGAACGTGCGGTTGTCGACGTATTAATGGTCTTCCCAGTCCCGTTTAACGGGGAGCGGAAGACATCTCATTAGGTATAAAGAGGACATACGAACCGACAACACTG
>SICN01000002.1 GCA_009691405.1 Candidatus Peribacteria bacterium
GATCCGCACGAAGGGAACATTCTCGGGTGCAACGCTACGAATCGGCAGTGGAGGAGCAGACGTACAAGGATCCCTCAATGCTTCCGGAGCAGTGCGAACGGACAGTGATCTTACGATCAACGATGATGCCGGTGCAGTGGATGCCGTCTTTACGTTTGGAAATGCAACGGCGAACCAAACACTCAAATTCTTGAACACAACACAGAAATTCCAGTTCACGAAGTCCTTGAGTATTCTCGGCACACTCTCCGGTTCGTCTCTCAATATTGATAGAAATGCGACGGTGGGAGGCTCCCTCACGGCAACCGGCTCGATCCGCACGAAGGGAAATCTTTCCGGTGCCACACTCACGGTCGACGGGAATATGACGTTGCATGGCATCACGTACAGCGCACCGGTGAGCCAAGGCGCAGCGAATACGTTCCTCAAGAACGATGGTGCAGGAAACCTCACGTGGGGATCTGCAGCAGTCGGCAACGGCAGCGGCAATCTTCTCTCTCTGCACCCGGAGTATCCAAATTCAATTTACTTTAGCTCCGGCAGCAGCCTTGTCGGACAGCTCTCGGCTTCCGGAAGCTCGGCTCTCAACGAAAACTTCTACCACTGGACGACGACGAGGGCGACGCTGCAGGATTACTGGATTTCGATACGTGTTCGCGTTCCCGACAACTTCTCGAGTTGGGATCCGGTGAAACCGGTTGAAATCCGCTACAAGACTTCCGACGGAGTCGCTGCCAATAACTACATCAAAGTACTCATGAAGGACACGAACAATGCATACCTTGCTGCTCTGACGGGTTCCATGCTCAGTCCTTCCTTCAAGACATCGAACCTAAGAGGACCAGAGACTTCGGGTACATTTGCAGCCAAAGGTTACTTCACGCTCTACATCAAGCTCGCCTCACTCACCGGAAAGTTTGCCGAAGTCGGCTTCGTCAACTTCAACTTCGAGACGACGACACCGTAATGATCGCCTCACCCCTAACCCCTCTCCCTCGCTGATGCTTGGGAGAGGGGAATAATTCTCTGCTTCAAACGAGAGTCCCTCCGCGAGTACGGGGGGATTTTTTCATGTTCTTCAGATGCGTCAAGATATGTTACACTTTGAGCATTCTTTCAATCCATGCGTACACAATCGAGAACTTCGGCGCATACGAGGATGCCAAATCGGTGATATTTGACTTCACGCCTGTCGTACTCCGTATCGCACAACGATACGACATCGATACTGTCCGGATTTTCGGCTCATTCGCACGCGGTGAACAAAAAAACAAGGAAAGATCATCGCATCTACTTGCAGGATATTCTCTCAGCCATCGAGCGGATCACCGAGTACACAAAAGAAGGGGGGGGGGAAATCTCCCTGTCCTTCGGGAGACAATCGATGCGATGCTGAAGGAAAGCAGAGACTGATCTTTGTTGTGCCCTGCATTCGTCAATTGCACGTGCATAAACCGCCAGCACCCACCGTCGAGCTGCAGTAACCGATACGACCGGTCGCCTTGAAGCAGAGCGCCGCAGTCGGAACCATACCACTGCCGCCGATATTCAACGTCGCACCCGAAAGGTTGTTTTTAGCAGTCAGTGACGTGGCGTTCGTTCTGAGAATCGCATCGGTTGTGCGGTACAAACTGATATCGAAGTTGCCTTTGTATCCGAAGAGAATATGCGGGGCATGCACGGAGCCTGTGGAACTGTCGAGAGCGAGGAGCGGGCTTGTGATGTGCGCACCAGAACCGACGATGTAGGCACCCGTCGCATTCGTTCGCTGCCTCACCACCAGGGCTCCGGATCCCTGCGGAGCACGCTGGGTCACCATCAACAGACCTGAACTCGTGAGCCATTTTTCAGCATGAATGATGTTGCCGGTGAGCGTCCCCATGATGTTCAGATTCCCAAGCACTTTCAGTGCACCCGAGAAAGAGCCGTTCTTGCTGATCACGAGAGTATTCCCGGACAGTGTTCCATCCACATCCAGCTTCGCCTTGGGACTTGCTTTGCCAATACCAAGGGAACCTAAGATGTACGAATTTGTCGCACCCATGAACGTGAGATTGGCACCCGAGACCGTGCTCCTTGCGGTAACCGTCGTCTTAAACATCGCAGCACCCGAGTGCGACGAGACGCCGTCAATCGTAAGCGATGAGCCCGAGATATTGCCGACCACGCGGAGAGGCTTGTTGAATTGAAAAGCACTGGTGGTAAGGAGTTTGAGTGTATTGGAGGAAGAACCGAACTGAATATCCACCGTCGTACTGCCGCTGCCGGGATCAATCATCTGGAACGATTCGGTATTCACGAGAAGTGTCGGACTCCAGGAACTTGCACGCACCGAAGGAGTGCCGAATGCAAGAATCAGCGCTAGTGTGAGTGCGCCTGTGCGACATCGCCTCTGATGATATTTTTGTGCAGCCAAATCTTGATATTATAGCAGAAATATGCCGAAAAATCCGCAGGTAGTATTTGCCTATTCATAGGAATATTTTCTAGTATTCAACCGAAAAGGAGTATGCTGAAAGCCACTCTCCGATGGAAATACGCATTCATCTCCCAAGGCCGTTCCTGACGATCACAATCGCGGTTGCCGTTCTTCTCTACGCAACCGGCATTGTCACGGTTCAGTGGCCGGGGAGCGAGCTCCGGGACGATGCGCTCGGCGGCGAACATCCAGCAAGTGTTGTCACCGATGCACGCCGTGATATCGATCGCGAAAAGGTAACCCAGGCGGTGCTTGAAAAACGTGAGGAAATTCTTCGCTATAACTTAAGCATTCTTGAACGCGCTGCGCTGGAGACAAAATCACCTGAAGACATCAAGAAACTCAACGATGCGAGAGCCGTCCTCCTCTCGATCATCAAGGAACGAAGTCAGTCCGAAAAACTTCTACTTCTCTCGCTTGAACAACTGTGGGAAGCGCAAGGCACCGCCTACCGCACGGAAGGGGTGATCGGCGACAGAGTCCTCCTGTGGCCGGTACCGCCGACACTCGGGCTCTCGGCAACCTTCGAGGATCAAGAGTATGAAAAACTGTTCGGATTCAAGCACCACGCGATCGACATACCGGTGGAGCAGGGGACGGAAGTCAAAGCTCCCGCCGGAGGCACTGTCTCAAAGATTTCGATGAACGGACTCGGGTACAGTTACATCGTTCTGGAGCATGAAGGAGGAATGCAAACCGTCTACGGACACATGACGGATGCGACCGTTCTGCAAGGGGCAACTGTGAAAGCAGGAGAAGTGATCGGTCATACAGGAGGGCAGCCAGGTACGCTGGGTGCGGGGCTTACCACCACGGGTCCGCACCTTCACTTCGCAGTTCGCAAAGACGGTGTGCTTGTGGACCCGATGAAGTATTTACCGACGATACGTCAGTAGCAGTAGCGGAGGGTACGAACCTCCGCTGCGATTATATTTTTATCGCCTCCCACCTCTGCATCGCAAACGGATCGGTCATACCTGCAACATAGTCTTTGATGGCTTCCTCGAGAGCTCCCCCCGTTTTCTTCTGCAGTTCAAGGACTTTCGCAGGCGGTGATTTTTTGTACACAGCAAATAAATCTCTGATCACCTGCTGCCCATGTTTCGCCTGCATCTGCACGGCAGAGCTTTTGTACAAATGATTCCATAAAAATTTTCTGAGCTCACCCAAATCATCAGCCATTTTTTTCGAGAACGAAAGAAGCGACACGCGGGAGGCATACACATCGACGAGCGACACGATCGAGAATTTTTTCAAAAGTGATTCCGTTTCGACATACAAATCCGACACAAGCAGATCGACGATCGCACCTCGGAGTTCCGTCTTCCTCTCTTTCGATTTTTCCGCAGCCAAGAATCCAAGTTTTGTTTCGCGAACCTGCTTGAGCGTGAAAAGCCCTGCCCGAAGCCCATCGTCCGTATCGTGTGCCGTATACGCAATTTCGTCTGCAAGATTCACCAGCTGCGCCTCGAGCGAGAGAGTGCGGCTTGTCCCGCGTAGCCCCGCCGCGCGGGGCGGAGTGGGATGTTTCATCAGACCTTCGAGGATCTCCTTCGAAAGATTCAAACCGCGATACTGCGCCGAACGATCTTCGAGCACTGTGACGATCCGAAGCGACTGATCATTATGTTCGAATATTCTTCCGCATGACTGCATGCATTCGTTCATCGCTTCTTCCCCTGCATGTCCAAAAGGCGTGTGCCCGAGATCATGCGCAAGCGCGATCGCCTCTGCGAGATCCTCATTCAGTCCAAGCGTACGCGCAATGTCGCGGCTGATCTGCGCCACTTCGAGCGTGTGCGTGATGCGTGTACGGTAATGATCGCCATGACCAGCCTTCGCCAAGGCTACGGCTGGCAAGCCTGTAACGAAGACCTGCGTCTTGTGTTTGAGTCTCCGAAATGCCTGGGTGTGGATGATCCTGTCTCTGTCACGCTGGAACGGAAAGCGTGTGGAATCATTCGGTTCTGGATATTCACGCCCGAGTCCGCCACCGTGAATAACGGCGTACGGAGCGAGGAGAGAATTTGCCTGTGCTATGCGATCGGAGATGGACTTCATCAGAAGAATGAGCGTACAACGCTTTCATGAACAGCGCAAAATCAAGACGACCGTTGTCCGCTTTGGCTCGTCCCCCGCAAGCGAGGTGGGTGACCGCATCCATCCCCCACGAGGGACGGAGATTCAGGCCTCCCGTAACGAAGAGTAGGAAAAAAGCGTAGAGCGGACTGACGGATCGTCGAGACGGGTGGAAGCGTAAACTTGCACGAAGATCGGTGCAAGGAATTGAAGGAGTAAAAAGAATCATGAAGCAAGAATCAGAAATCAGGAAAAGCTGCGATTCATAATTCTTGATTCCTGATTCTTATTTCTGCTTACATAATGTCGCCGCCAGTACATTCCTCTTTCCGTTCTTCACGACCTCGTCTTTTCCTCCTCTGTACGTCCAATACTTCTCAGGATTGCAAAGCGTGCAATCGTCGATGCGTTCGAAGCGATCTCGCGTCACGCCAAGCGAGAACAATTGATCGTCTGCAGCACCATTCAAATCGATGCATCTCCCCTGCGCGTACGAAACAAGCTCCGGAACTTCTTTTCCGGGATCCGTAAACTCCGCACACGTGCGGCAGAGTGACGGACCTGCACCGACAAGCACGTCTCTCGGAAGCACTCGCCATTCGGATTGCATGCAAAGAAACGCTTGTGCGATTGCTTCGCATTGCACGCCGCGCCAACCTGCATGGATGAGACAGAGCACTTTTTTGATCGGATCAAACACGATGAAATTCTGGCAATCGGCGAAACGAATCGTGAGCGTGAGACCTGGTCGGTCGGTCGCCGCCGCATCAGCTTTCTCGGTGCGACTTGACGGTGTCGAAACGACGATGCAACGATGCCCGTGCTCCTGATCGAGCACGACGATCTCCTCCATCCCAAGCACCCGCTGCGTCTCTTCATCCGACGCGACATCATCCTCACGCTTGAGCATGCGAACATCGAGCATATCCCGGTACGGCTCGAAG
Organism: Candidatus Peribacteria bacterium; assembly: GCA_009691405.1. GTDB lineage: Bacteria > Patescibacteriota > Gracilibacteria > Peribacterales > Peribacteraceae > SICN01. The sequence continues at coordinate 5,503 of SICN01000002.1, forward strand.
ATTGTGAAAGGGTTCTTGATCATCGTTTATGAAACCAAATCTCGAAGAATCGCCGGAATCAGCGCAATTACTTCGCGCGTCGTGTATGCATATCCCTGCTTCTCATACAGCATATCTCCCGCTCTCTTGATGGTGGTGCTCGCGAGAATACAAGCATCGGTTTGCGGATGACCCTGTACGAGAAGCCCTGCCGTCAGCCCCGCAAGGGCATCGCCCGTACCTCCGACGGTAAGACCCGCATTGCCGCCGAGGACAGTCTTCGGTACGCCTTTTTCATCGACGATCGTATCGTTTTTGCTTTTGATCAGAAACGTGCAGGAATGTTTTTTCGCAGTCGCAAATACTTCTTCCATAGCCAGTCCCATGCGCTCGAGTTCTCCAAGATGAGGAGTCACGACCGCATGTTTCCCTTGCAACACTGCAAGCGTTGCCTCCTGCAATGCGGACGCATCGGCGACAAGAGGACACGGGCATTCTTCAAGAAGCACCAAAATCGACGCGAGATTTTCGGATGTCCGAGAGAGTCCCGGACCGATGACGACACTGTCCATCGTCGCGAGCTTCTCGATCATTCGTGCGCGATCTCTCGAAGAAATTTCATCATTCGAGTCGGATCCGAACGGATGCACCTGGAAATTGAGCGACGTGTTTTTTGCAACTTCGACGTGACAAGAGGGAACGAAAAGGAAGACGAGGTCAACACCCGATGCTTCCGCCGCAAGCGCTGAAAAAAGCGGCGCACCGTGCTGAAACTTCGATCCGCCGATGATCGCAACAGAACCGTTTTCGCCTTTGTGAGAAGCAGGGGAACGCATGAGATCATTGTACACCGCGGGCGGAACCTGCTGAACCGCAGGCGGGAACGCCTGCTCTGTATTTGCGTCCTGCACTCTCCACTTCTTTTTTCATCTTTTCTTTAAAGACATCGATGTGAAATTTTTTCGCATGCGTGCGAATTGTTTCCGGGTCCCATCTCTGTCGTTGAAATTTCTGAATACCATCGGCGAATGCAGAAACAGACTGCTCTGAAACGAGCACCCCTGTGACATCGTCGACCAGCACATCACGCACTCCTCCTTTGTCGTACGCAATCACCGGAATGCCGCATGCCTGAGCCTCGAGCGGCACGATGCCTGCATCCTCAACCTGCGGGAAGAGCAGGCAATTCGCACCCGCATACAGCGAAGGCAAATCGGCATCGGGCACGTGACCCAAAAACTCGACCGTCCCTCCCGCCAGTCTCCGAAGGCGCGCAAGATCGCTCCCTGTTCCGACGATCTTTAAGGGAAGCGAACTCTTGTTGCAGAGTTCGATCAGGAGATCGAACCTCTTGTACGGCACGAGACGACCGATCGCGAGAAAATAGGGACGGGGGCTAGGCTTGCCCACCATATCCTTGGCGAAGGTGGGGGTGAGCGGAAAGTCGAAGAAACGGGCATCGACCGGTGGATGAACGACAACACTGTCTCGCCCGTAAATGCGCTTGATGCGTTCCTGTGTTTCACCGGAGTTGGCGATGAAGTGATCCACGCGCTTGGCAGTCGTTTGGTCCCATCGCCGAAGTCTCTTGAGTTCACTGCGCACAAACCATTTGAGAATCCCACGAATGCGAAAATCCGAGAGGTACTCATCTTCCATTTCCCATGCATACCGCATCGGGGTATGGCAGTAACACACGTGTACTGAGTGGCTGCTTGGGATTACCCCTTTTGCGACCGCATGAGATGAGCTCAGAATGACATCGAACCCCGAACAATCGATCGATTCAAAACTCCTCGGCATCCATGGCAGAAGATACTGATGACGTCCGATCAACCGAAAAATGCGCTGCAGAAACGCGTCGGTGCGAATATCTGCGCGCTCGAGTGGTCCAAGGGCACCGGGTCTTGCAACACTCGTGAAAATCGGGGAATCCGACCAAACACTTTGGAGTGCTGCGATGACATGTTCAGCGCCTCCGTAGGTAGGAAGCCAGTCGGCAATCATTGCGAGTTTGCAGGAGCTTTGAGTCATGAGCTGTGAGCTGTGAGGATTGTGTTTCTCATCGCTCAAAGCTTACAGCTCAAAGCTAGCCAAGGCGATAATGACCATGAAGAAATCTATCGAATCATCTAAGATTGTGATCATGGCGCTGCGTTCACCCCGCCGGCTTCCGAAATCTTTCAACAGACAGACAAGTCTCTTCTCGCGATCCATCGCACGCACGCGATACCACACGGTTGATCGCCGTGCACGAAGGAAGCACGAACGCTGGGTACGCTTCAGTAAAAAATGTTCGAAACTCCTCTCGCTGCTTGCGTCCGAGTTCCGCACATGGATCCTCATCGGCATCGGCACGATCGCCGTGAGCGTCCTCCTTGCTCTCCTATTCTCTCCGTTTTTCGACGTTCGACAAATCACGATCCAGAGGCAGGATCCCCGCATCGACCCCTCGGATGTGCAGCAGATTCTCGCACCTCTTTTTCGTCAGCGCCTCATCCTCATCACCAAAGCGCACATCGCTTCTCTCCTCGAAACGCAGTATCCGGATATCGAACGCATCGAGATCGAGAAACAATATCCGTCGACGCTCTCGGTCTTCGTCGCTCTCGAGCCGGTTGTTGCACGGGTCATCGTCGACAGCGAAGATGCCTCAGAGGATTCACAGAGCGGAGCAATCATCGGATCAGGTTCCTACGCATACATCACGAAGAGCGGGTACTTTGTGAGCTCCCCGATCAAGCTCTCCGGAAAAACTCCCGTGCCCATTTTGCGTTTCACGGATTGGGGCCTCCGACCGCAGAATCGCACGCGTGTGATCCTTCCCGATTTCATCGAACGCATCTTCACAGCACGCGACATCCTTCGCACGGAGTTCGGTCTCTCGACCCTCGACATCGTCGTCTATGTTCGAGCGCAAGAATTTCACATCCGCACGAACAAACTCTCGATCTGGTTTGATCTGAGAAGCCCCCTGCAACTTCAATTCCAGCGATTCAGACAATTTCTCAAGACCCTCTCCCTCGATCAGGTAAAGCTCTATATTGATCTTCGCATCGCAGATAAAATCATCTTCCAGTGAACCTTCCGTATGTTCTCGACCCTCGCATCACTCTTACTCCTCGGCGCGATCTCTCCTCCGGCGGCGAGCCCTGTCATCAGGCCGCTCCCGGGGATCGAAGTCCTGTCGATCGTCGCTCCCGCGGAGAAGCGAAAAGCGGTCTCGATGCCGGGTCGCCTCTCGGCTTCCGGAATGCTGCTTTTGGATCTTGAGAGCGGGGAAACGCTGCTCTCGCGGAATGAACACCAGAGACGAAAAGTCGCGAGCCTCACGAAAATCATGACCGCACTCCTGATCCTGGAGAACCATAATCTCAGTGAAATTGTTCCGGTTCCGACAATCGCCGATGGCATCCGAGGCAGTGCCGTCGGTTTGAAGGCGGGAGAATTTTTCAGGATCGGCGACCTCTTAAAAGCTCTGCTGATTCCCTCGGCAAACGATGCTGCGTACGCTCTCGCAATCGATGATGCTGGAAGCGTCTCTCGGTTCGTGGAACGCATGAACAAGCGTGCAAGCAGTCTGGGGCTCAAAAACACACACTTCACGAATCCCGCGGGTCTGGATAGCCAGGAACAGTACAGTAGCGCGCGCGATCTCTCGTGGCTCACGATTGCAGCATTGAAGCACCCCACATTCCGAAAGATCGTGAGCACCAAATCTTCATCGATCGAAACCACGACCGGAGAATCGTTCGACCTCCGGAATACGAATGAATTGCTGCATGAAAATCCGCAAGTCTTCGGTGTGAAAACCGGGACCACAGATCTGGCAGGCGAATGTCTGATCGTCCTCTTCGAGGAGCAGAATCGTCCGTACTTGCTGGTCCTCATCGGGTCGAATGACCGCTACACTGACAGCCTCTATCTTCTGGGGGCGCTGCGCAAATCGCTCTCCGAGAATGTCGCCTTGGAGCGCTAAAAGAAGCCACGTATGCGAACCACCCGTTCCCCCGCCCATTCCTGGCTCTCGACGCGCATCCGCATCTTCTGCATCGGAGCCTTTGTCGTGTCACTGTTCCTGCCGACATACTCCCCCGAGACGAGCATCGCGGCACCCGAAGAGTTGCGGGAGGAAACCTACGGATTTCTGCTCGCCGAGGACGGATTCCTGATGAAAACCTCCGCACTCACGGAGCAAGGGGCGAGAAGTGCGTACAGCCAAGGCATTCTGCATACCGTTGAACCGAATGAGAGTATCTCAAGCATCGCGAAGCGAAATTTCTTAAAGCCCGAGACCATCCGCTACGTCAACGGTCTCCGTGAGAAAGACCAGGTGAAACCGGGACAGCAGCTGCTGATCCTCCCCGTCGACGGTGTTTTGCATACGGTGAAACGAGGACAGAATCTCCAGATGATCGCGGATCTCTATGGCATCGATGCCAGCAGAATATCCGCGCAGAACAAAATCCGCGGGGGCTATCTGCTTGCGGGACAAGAATTGATCATCCCCGACGGCAAGCCGATTGTTTCTGTCGCTGCCAAACCGATACCGACGCAAAAACCGCCGATCAAAGCTCCGGTCGGCAGCGGTCCCATATCATTCCCAGAGCTCAAAAATTACTCGATCCAACCGAGTGGCGGCATCTTCCAAATCCCCTGCGACTGTTTCTACACGCAGTACTTCGGTCGCGCTCACTTCGGTGTCGATATGCAGCATCGGGGCGGCAGCCCGATCTTCGCTACCGAAGCCGGCACGGTGATCCGCGCGGACTACGGCTGGAACGGAGGATACGGCAACGTCATCGAGATCGATCACGGCAACGGTCTTGTGACACTCTATGCGCACAATAAGACGATCTACGTGCAGAAAGGCGAACGGGTGTCTCGGGGACAGCCGATCTCCTTCATGGGCAACACCGGGCGCGTCCACGGACCCACCGGCATCCACCTCCATCTCGAAGTGCACGTGAACGGCGTGAAGAAGAATCCGATGATGTACCTTCAACAATAAGAGCGGGCATTCCTGCCCGCGGTGCATGGCTATCATCCGACAATCCACGTCGTCCTCTCGTCCATGAGCACTGATGCAGGAAATAAGCTCGCGTCCTGATTGCCGTCCTGCACTTTTTCAAGCAATGCGATTTTCTCGACTCCCGTAATCAAGAACAGGCGACTTGAAGCATTCTCAAGAACCGGAAATGTCACACTGATTCTGTCTCTGACTGCAAAACTTTCTGTCGTTGTATGAATCACACTCGCAGGTCCAAATGCTTCAGGGAGAACAGGAGGAAACAGTGATGCAATGTGACCATCTTGACCCATGCCGAGAACAACGAGATCGGGCTTCAGTGCGGCGATTTTTTTGTCGTAGTCAGCGATGCACTCCGGAAGTGGAAGAGATGTATCCGGAGCAAGAAGTGCCGCATCAGCTCCAGGGTGACATAGGAGAGCTTCCCTAATCATCCGCGTATTACTATCGGCGTGATCCGTAGGCACGTACCTCTCGTCGATCAGGAAGAACTGTACGCGCTTCCAGTTGATTGTTTTCTCCTCAGAAAGTTTTTGGTATACGGGTTTCGGCGTTGACCCGCCGGAGAGACCGATGACTGCTGTCTTCCCTCCTTGCTGTGCTTCAAGAATCGCATCGGTGAGATACGAAACAGAAGTGGCAATGAATTCTTCAGGGGTGGAAGTTTTGAGGAGGTCCATGGAGAGAGCATAGCAGCTTCATCCGCTTACGGTCCTCACCCCCAGCCCCTCTCCCAGCACTGATGTGCTTGGGGAGAGGGGTGACTTCTGTCTCTCTGATTACAAACATCCTCTCTCCAGCCGATGGGGAGAGGTGGCGCATCAGCGCCAGAATGAGGACCGCTCATAACCACCTCTCCCCAAACCTCCCAATGAAGTCATCCGCCTCTTTCGGTCCCGTTGAACCCGATTCGTAAGTCGCAAGCAGTGACTTCGGATCGTCAAGATATTTCTGGAGCGGATCGATGATCCTCCAGCATGCACGCACTTCTTCGCTGTCTAAGTACCACTGCTGATTGCCTGCGATCGCCTCGAGCAGAAGCAAGCTGTGTTCCACAAGGCAATCGCCCATGCACACAAGAGGATCTTCCATCACGAGAGGACGAAACTTCGGCTCGCTGCCACCGAGCTTCGTCTGCAGATACAGCTTCATACCGGCTTCTCCTTGGAGAATGATATCGAGTCTGTTCTTGGTTTCGTTCTTCCCGACGAGCGTTGCCGATTCCTGAAACTCAATCGCGATTCTGGTCTCTTTCGTTTTCAATCGCTTTCCCGAGCGAAGAAAAATCGGCACGCCTTCCCACCGCGATGACCTCGTCATCAGACGCACCGCGGCGTACGTTGCCGTTCTGGATTTCTTCGACACTCCTTCCTCCTCGCGGTATGCAGGAAGTTTCTTCCCTGAAACGAGGCCTGTTCCATACTGTCCCTGCACGATGATCTCCGAGAGATCGCCCGCGGGAGGAAGATAGAATTTCTTCACCGCATCGAGACGCGCAGCCTTGATGTCCTTGGGATCATTAACGAGGCGCATCATGAGGAGCGCCGCGATCTGGATCAGATGGCTCTGGAACATGTCCCGAAGCGTTCCGACGGCATCGAAGTATCCCGCTCTGCCCTCAAGCCCCGAAGATTCCGCCGCGGTGATCTGCACGGAATTGATGAGCGTGTTCTTGAGAAGCCTCTCGATCACCGGATTCGCGTGACGCAAATAATAAATATTGCGAACGGCTTCTTTGCCAAGGTAATGATCGAGAATATAAATTTCTTCGGGCTTGAAACAGGATGAAAGTTTGGCATTCACTTCTTCAAAAGACTTTTGGTCCGCTCCGACGGGCTTCTCGACGATACAGCGGAAACCGATCTTTTTATCATGAATGTTGCCCGCACACAGATTGTCGAGCGTCGCTCCGGCGACGGACGGGGGAATGGAAAGATAGACGAGACGAACAAGATTTTTCTCGGATCCTTCGAGTTTCCTAAGCTTCACGGCAAGAGCCTTGAAATCGGCAATGCTGTCGTACTGACCCGCATGATACGAAACATGGATGAGAAGCTCTGCTAAGACGATCTCATTCACTTCAAGCACATGCTCACGCACGGCCGAAGCGAAGTGCTCCCGAAATTCGGCGTCCGTCATCTTCGTCCGCGCAAAACCGACGATGTTGTAGTGTTCGGGCAAACGCTTCTTGAGTGCGAGAAAATAGAGCGCTGGAAAAATCTTGATGCGGGCAAGGTGACCGGAAGCACCGAAGAGGATGAACGAGAAGGGGTGATTGGCACTGAGCATGCGTAGGATTATAGCGAAAGAAGTGGAATCAAGAATGAGGAATCAAAGGTTACTCGTAGAGCACTTTGAAGAATATGTTTCTTGATTCCTGATTCTTGATTCATAATTCTTCTATGGACGACCTTCTCCAGCTTCTAAGTACACTCGGTATCTCCTACAGCCGTTACGATCATCCCGCAGTCTTCAGCTGCGCGGAATCGGAAAAGCTGTGCCCGAAGATGGAGGGAGCACACACAAAGCAACTGCTGATGAAAGCGAAAGGGAAGGAAATCTACGTGCTGGCAATCGTCATGCACGACAAGCGTGTTGATACGAAAACGCTTGCGAAAGACTTCGGTGCGCAGAGCTTCAGTTTCGTATCACCCGAGAAACTGAAAGAGATGCTCGGAGTGACACCGGGCTCTGTGACGCCATTCGGACTGAGCTTTGATACGGAAAAGAAGATCAATGTGATCGTCGATGAAGACGCATGGTCAGTCGGGAAGTTCTGTTTTCACCCGCTCGTGAATACGGCAACGCTTGAGATTGATCACGCAGGGTTTGAGAGCTTCCTGAAACACACAAGACATGGTTTTACAATAAGGAAAATTCCTGTATGACTTCTCGATACACCCTGCTCACATTTGAGAATGATCGCAGGGCTACTCGAAGTGACACAGGCACCTAGCCACAACTTTGTCAGTTCGAGTAGCACGAGCATTCGCGAATGCGTATCGAGAACTTGATTTCATCGATCCATCTTCGCTAGAATCTCGGTACATCATCGCCTATCAAGAGTGACGCGAATGAGTACTGGCTCGACTGACGCGTCCGCCAACCCTCCCCGACGGGAACGGTGGTACATCCAGCCCCATCAGGGGAAGATAGCAACCATGTAATGCTTTCCCTGACGGAGAGCCCTTTATTCATGCCAACCGCGGGAAGCATCCCGCTCCCCGTTTATTCTTTTACTCCCCAATCTATGTCCAGCCTCTTCACATCCGAATCCGTTACCGAAGGTCACCCCGATAAACTCTGCGACCAGATCTCCGACGCCGTACTCGACTACGCACTCAGCAAAGACCCGAAATCCCACGTCGCGTGCGAATGTCTCGCAACGACCGGACTCGTCGTCGTTGCCGGCGAGATCACAACGAACACCTACATCCCGATGGCACAGGTTGCGAGGAACGTCATCAAGGAGATCGGCTACGACGACGGGATCTTCGGCTTCGACCACAAGGCTTGTGCCGTCATGGTATGCGTTGGCGAGCAGAGTAGCGATATCGACCAAGGCGTGACGGCAGAAAAAACCGCAACAAAAGAGCAGGGAGCAGGAGATCAAGGACTCATGTTCGGATTCGCCTGCGATGAGACCCCTGAGCTCATGCCGCTACCTATTTCGCTTGCACACAAGCTCACGCGAAAATTGTCGGAAGTACGCAAAGCCAAAGGCTTGGACTACCTGCGTCCGGACGGCAAGAGCCAAGTGACAATCGAGTACGATGATGACGGCACGCCGAAGAGAGTACAGACGGTCGTCATCTCGACACAACATAGCGATCACGTCACTCATGAACAAATTATAAAAGATATCAAGAAACACATCATCGAACCAGTGTGTGGACCATACCTCGATGCAGCCACAAAGTACTTCATCAACCCGACAGGACGCTTCGTCATCGGCGGGCCTCCCGGCGACTGCGGCCTGACCGGCAGAAAAATAATCGTCGACACGTACGGTGGATACAGCCGTCACGGCGGGGGTGCATTCTCAGGCAAAGACCCAAGCAAGGTCGACCGCAGTGCAGCCTATGCCGCTCGCTGGGTGGCAAAGCACATCGTGAAGGCGGGCCTCGCGAAGAAATGCGAGGTACAGGTCGCGTACGCCATCGGCGTCGCTGCTCCAGTCTCGCTACGAGTGGATACATTCGGTACTGGCAAAGTAACTGACCGAGCCCTGGAGAAAGCCATCTCAGGCGTCTTCGACCTCCGTCCGGCTGCCATCATCCATGACCTCGATCTGCTGAAGCCTCAGTACCGTCAGGTAGCGTCGTACGGTCATATGGGTAGAGAGGATCTAGATGTGAAGTGGGAGAAGTGTAACAGACTCGATGCACTTCTCCATGCGGCGAAGTGATGTGATTTTTCGTCTTCCAGAAGGGCTCCAAGGAGCGGAGCTCTTCTTTCGATTGCAATGCAAAAAAATGAGCGTATCGTTTCGTGTTAATGAATAAGCCTTCCGCTTTAAGCGTTCGTGATACGATTTCTTTTGAAGCGAATGTTGAGCAAGAGAAGCAAGCGCTGGAACAAAGAAGAAAAAGAAGAGGCATCGACATGAGCGGAATGCTCAGCAAAGCCCCGATCGAACGGGAGCCGGATGCAGCATCGGCTCTGCTGATGCAGCAAGATGCAAAATCTTTAGGAGAAACAACGCTGCACGATACGGAAGTTTTTGACGGGATTGTTCGTACGTTCACCGAAGAATCCACACCAAATGTTACGGCGGAAGATATCTTGCGGCAGGCTCATGCATTATTTCAAGAACAATGCGGAAGGCCGCCAATACTCGCCGAAACAACCGAACGCGATACGATTCTGTTCGGAACGATGTTTCATGAGCTTCTCTCTCAATCGACCCCTGCCGTCACCGTTGAAGAAAATCGTCGAATTGCTATGCAAAATTTCCACGAAGTCTTCGGTCGACCGCCGATGCTTCGGGAAATCCCTGAAACTCATCAGGGGTAAGAAAATGACTTTTCAGCATCTTTTTGCGATGAAAATATCGCAAACGAGTAATTGATGGCGAGAAAAAAAATGAGGCAGAACATCTGGGCATACCAATCGGAACGGTTCGATCGCAACTCTTCAGAGCCAAAGTACTGCTGAGGCAAAGTTTGGAATCTTACATGCAGCAAGCGTCATGAACTATTTTCTTGGCATTTGCTGAAAAAGTTTTAGAGTGAATGCATGGGAAATATCTATGAAGTGTCGGATGAATTTTTACAGCGCTACAGCTTTTTCCAGCCGGCATTTCTTGATTCATTTGGCAGCTTTTTCAACATCGAGGTTTGGCAAGAAGAAGATCTCATCGCCGCAGACATCGAATTGAAATTGAAACTGGCTCTCGAGCTTCGGGAGGAAGCCTACATCCATGACAAACACAATCATCAGCGAGCGCTCTGGCAACACTGGTGCAGAGAAGCGAACAGTTCACGGCATGCTTGCTGGGCACTCGTCTACGGAAGTGTCTACGACTGTTGCCGCCATAAATTCAAATACGTGCTCCAGGATAGTAGTACTGCAGAATCTGTTCCGCGCTGCGACCCTGCAGCGCTTGTCCTCGAGCGCCACATCCCGACATACCGACGCCATGACCTCGTAACACCTGGCCTTTGCACCACGGATCTTGCTTCGATGAGAAGATGTCGGCGAACGGGAAATTCTTCCATCCCGCCTCAAGAGGACTTCTTGTTCGACCGTCATCCGAGCTGAAGTACGGCGGTTTGATGAGTTCTCCGTTGAACCGAAGAACACTGCCTGCAGTACTCGCGACAGCTCTCTGCCAATTGGGATTACTTCCTGTGAATTCGACTCCTGCATATGCCTGGAACTCCGAAGGATCGTCAGAGCCGTCATACGGAAGCCCGGGGAACTTCCTGTTCTCGCTCTCCATGTAGTACGCCGCGTACGTGCGAGCTGCGATCGCGAAGGCACGCTGCTTCTCGTAGGGCTCGCTATCGGGTTCTTCTGCAAGCCCTGCCATGTACTCTTCGATCGGCAGTTCGTTGATCACTGTTAACACGCCTACGATGACGCGACACTCGAGTGTACCTTTATACGAGCGATTTTTGCCTGCAATACTATTCACATTGATCACTCCCGTATTAGTGGAAGAAAATCTGAGAATGCTGTTGGCTGCAAAAAGTTCACCGTTCTTCATCGCAACGCATTCATTGTTCTTGCTTAGAAGTGTCAGCGCGGTTCCGGCAGGAACATTCGTGCCCTCTACGATTCCTCTCTGGGGAAAGGTCAGCACAGGGCTTACAGAAGCACTCAAGCGAATGCGAATGCGACGAGAACTCTCGCGAGATGTTTCCCCTCCCCCCGCCTGCCCTGAGCTCGTCGAATGGGCGGAGGAGGAGTCAGGCCTGCCTGCCGACAAGGCAGGGGTGGGGGCACGCGACTGCGGTCGAATGCGCGGAATGATTTTCGTCTCCCGCGGCTCCGGCTTCGGACGGACGATCCGTGCTGGGTCACCTCCGAATTGGTTGATGTACTCGCCCGTACGCGCTCTTCTGCCCTCCACTTTGATGTCGAAGCGTTGACCGCCGATCTCCATCCAGAATGAACCGGTGTCGGTCGGCGCAACGACGATCAGCTGGATATTCGATGTCTCGTGTGCCGGGAGATCGCTCTGGAGAAGAATACCTTTCGTCACGGGAATCCAGTTGATGCCATCATCTACGAGAAGCTGAATCTTTGGAGAAGAGAGACGAACCTCTGCAATCTTCTTTCCTTCGTATGCCCCCGACGCACCTGCCGTATAGCCGAAACTGATGCGCTGCTTCCCGCCGGGATTGATCGCAATAGACGTCCGACCGACGAACGACAGTCCTTCCGCAAGTTTCCCAGCGGCGACGGGCATTGTCCCCGCAGAGGATGAAGATGAGGAATCTTTGCGCGGAGCGGCAAATGCAACGGAGCCCGTAAGCTTGCCGCTTCTCACATTCGAAACGATCTGAGAAAGCCCTGAGGAGAGCGAATATCCGGGACACAAGGTTGAGAGAAGGTCTCCGTGACCGACAATCGGAGAGGGGAATGTTTTCCCGTGAAACTGCGCGCTCTGATCGAGGCTCAAGCCGTACTGCAACGCAAGATTCTTCAAAAGTTTCTGGAGACCTTGCGCCTGTCTCTGCGACGGTGATTCGATTTCAAAATTTCCAAGAAGCACGATCCCGATTGTTCCGATGTTATTGCAGTAGGCATGCCCCCCTACGACCGCTGCTCCGCCCATGCGACCCTCGTACACAACGCCGTCTTCATCGACGATGAAGTGATAGCCGATATCCCCCCAACCTTTGTTCACGGCATGATATTTATAGAGAGCGCGCACACGCTCTGCCGCAGGACGGGGATCGCCACTGACCACCAAAGCAGAGTGATGCACGACGAGGAGCTTCACCGAAGAACTGTACTGCGGAGACCAACGATACGTGCGTCCGCTTGGGTCTTTCGTAATTGTGGATTTGATCCTGAATTCACTCGCATAGTTTTTGACAGCCGTATTGCAATCGCTGATGCGCCTATCTGGCTGCCCTGGAGTAGCTGTCACAATGCCGTTATCGCCCTTCGATGCATCGACCTCTGTTTTCGTTTCTGCCTCGGCTCTGGGTGTCTCAAACAAGTATGTCTCGTCCGCTCCCCACTCACGCCTGGAGAGCGTCATGGGTGCGATGTCCGTCATCGACGCAACCCGCACTCGCACCGGATCTTTCGAGACGACGATCTCGTGAATATCTTTTTTTGAAGCAACGCCATCGATTCGAATGGCTGTCGTCCCAAGCGGCACCATCAGTAATTCCGATTCCTCCCCCGAACCACTGTCTCCGTCGCTCTCGTAATTCTCCCACGAAGACCAGGTGCCTGAGAGCAAATATTGGTACTGAAACGACGATGACTCCAGAGGCAAACGAATACTGAACGCATCGATCGGCTCGGTGAAGTTTTTCTGGATGAACGGTACGGGTGCGGCAAAAGACGGCACTGCAGGAAGCAGTGAGAAGCACAGGAAAATATTCAGTGCGGTAGACGTGAAGCGGAGCCTGTTCATGAGAGGAAAATTATAGCAGGATTTGCTCATACTTTTCGACCATCTCTACAACTGTCAATCGTGTTCGTACTGCTTCTTTGCCCGCTTTCGCAAGCTCTCTCCGTCTGTCCGGATCAAAAAGACTCCTGATAGCAGCCGCGAGCTCACTTGGGGCACCCGCAGGCACAACAAGTGTTTCTTCATTTGCTGCAATCGATCCAGAGATACCACACGCATCCGTCACGATTGTTGCAGTACCACAGCTCATTGCTTCTGCAGCAACCAAGCCGAATGGATCGTGATCCGAAGAGGGAAGCACGAAGATATCGAGAGAACGGTAGAATGCAGAGAGATCATCGACATGCGACAGGAGATGAATTCGCTGCTGCCCCATCCTCTCTGTGTCTTCGGTGATCAGCGTACGAATGTACGACTCCTGACTGCCCTTCCCGACGATGCTGAGTGTGATCTCGGGAAGCTCTGCAATCGCATGGATGAGGACATCGACGCCTTTCTCGGGGTCGAGACGGGCGACAGTACCGACGTGGATGCCGGAGGGATGGGGGAAGGGGTCGGGGGATGGGGGAAGGGCTACGGGCACTCCATTCGGTATCGATACAACTTTCCCGGGATCAAACCCCATCTCCACGTATAATTTCCTGCTGACTTCCGACACACAGATGATCGTCGCATGCAGAGAAGATTTCTTGAAGGATGAAAGCCACGGATTCCACCGAAGCCAAGGCCCGATGCGGTCATGCTCGATCCAGAAGACCTTGATTCCTTGTTTCACGACCCACTCAGTCAGGAGTAATTTTTCACTCAAACTCAACATAAAAATAACATCTGGTTTTTCAGGAAGAGATTCGATTGCGTGCATCAGTGCTTTTTTCATCGTATTTTTTCTCCATAGAAAACTAATCGCACCGAACTTTGTGACAGGCGGTGGTCCAATATTCAATTTTTCATTTTCAATTTTCAATTCGTGCGCACGCTCCAAGAGAACCGGACAACTCCCAACATAGTGAATTGTGTGGCCGCGCGCGCGTAGCCCTTCCATCAGCCACTGCGTCTGATTTTCAGCACCTCCGTCGGCGCTCTCGAGCGGAAATCTGGTGAAGAGGATCTTCATGAAGGCTTGCTAATCTTCTCCTGTCCTCCCATGTACGGCCTCAGCACTTCTGGAATCGTTACTGTGCCATCCGCATTCTGATACATCTCGAGAACCGGAATCAAAATTCTCGGCGAAGCGATACACGTGTTATTGAGCGTATGAACAAATTTCTTCGTGCCGTCTTTTGCCGTGTACTTAATATTGAGTCTGCGTGACTGGAAGTCGTGAAACGTCGAACAGCTGTGTGTTTCACCGTAACGTTTGCGACTCGGCATCCAGGTTTCGATGTCGTTCTTATACATCTGTCCCTGTCCCATGTCGCCTGTGCACACATCGACAACGCGATAGGGGAGCTTGAGTGCTTGCAGAACTTCTTCGGCATTCTGCAAAATTTCTTTGTGCATTTTTGCACTCACCTCGGGGTCGTTCTCGCATAAGATCACCTGCTCGACTTTCTGAAACTGATGGATGCGATACAGGCCGTGCGTGTCCTTGCCGTAGGTTCCCGCTTCGCGACGAAAACAGTTGCTGATGCCGCAGTACCGCTTCGGAAGATCCGCAAGGGCGAGCGTTTCGCCGCCGTGGTAACTCGTAACGGACACTTCGGATGTGCCGATCAAGTACACGTCGTCAGATTCGATCGGCTGACTCTGGCTTTTACGCACACCAACGGCATACGCCATTTCTTCTCCGCCCGGAAAGTAACTCGTGCCGACCATCGCATCGTAATTGACGAGGAGTGGAGGAATGAATGCCGTGAAACCCTTCCTCTTCAAGTGATCAAGCGTGAACATCAGAAGCGCAAATTCAAGACGAGCTCCGTCGCCCTTTAAAAAATAACTGCGCGCTCCCGCAATTTTCACTCCGCGTGGGATATCGATGATGTCTAAAGACTCGCCAAGTGCGACATGGTCTTTGAGCTCAAAATCGAATGTCGGAATGGTGCCTTGCCCTGAACCGGAGCCATCAGGCGACTGGTGCGGGGCCCATTTTCTGATTTCAACGTTCTCACTGTCATCTTTCCCCTTCGGAACATTGGCGAGAGGAATACCGGGAAGACGCAGCTGCATCGCCAACCACTCGGCGTCGAGAGCGGTGAGTGCCGCTTCGTGCTCCTTGAGTTTCTCGCCGAGTGCTTTCATCTCTTTCACGATTTTCTCTTTTTCGGCTTTGTCCTTGAGTGTTGGCATCTTCTTGCTCACGGCATTGCGCTCCGCCTGCATTTTCTGGGTTTCCGCCATAGCGGTGCGACGCTTCTCGTCCACGACCAGAAACGCACTCACATCGAGTTTGATGTTCTTCTCCTTGCAGGCTGCTTGGAAGAGTTCTGGGCTGCTGCGGACGAGATCGAGGTCAACCATGGCATGGATAATAACACATATTCTCCTCTTTCGAAGACTTTGATTTTCTGGTATAATGATGAGAAATGCAAAAAAATATCGCCCTCAACTTCGATGTCCTCGCTCTCTTCGATGCCGTGATGGCAGAAGTCGAGCCGGATCTGATGCGCAAAAATATCGACACTCTTTCGATGAAATACAAAGGTGAAACACCAGAGCAGAAAACATCACGTTCTTCGCGGTACGCAGCGGCGTATGCCGAGTGGAAGAAACGGCTCAAACAGATCGTGGCGCTTTGGAAGAAAGAAGTGCTCAAGTACCGGGACGATGTGATCGCGAAAGCGAAAATACAGTCGGAAAAGGATGATGAAACAGAACTCCAAAACCTCGATTCCGCGATCCAAGCATTATGAAAGAACAGCGCCTGCTCACGATCGGCACGGATGCACACTCGATCTCCGAACGGGAGGCGAGACTGATTTTTGCTGACGCCGAACCTGTGAAAACGGAAGCGCAAAAGAATGAGGAAATTCAAAAATTTTCTCTCGCGATCCACGATGCCTTGGATGACAATACCAAAAAAATATTCGAAAAGCGCATTACGGATGAGGTGCTGAAAGATGGAAAAGCATCAAAGGAAGAAATGAAGGAATTCATCAATGATGTATCGGCAACCGTTGTGAAGATTACGGGCGCACCTCTGGTTATTCCGAGCGACTTGAGTGATGCGAATGCGCTCAAGACAATTGCTCACGTTTCAGGAATACTCGATTTGCATGTATTCAGAAGTGTAGAAATGGAAGGCCAGAAGAAAGCCGCGGAGGAAGAAGAAAAAAAGGTAGCAGAAAAGGCCGAGCAGGAGAAACAGAAAAGCACGGAAAATGTCCGGATACCGTTCAATGAGCGCGGAGGAAATGAATTCAAGAAGGAAGCGATGAATGCGTACGAGTCGGATACCACTGACGATAAACATGAATTCATCGCACAGCTTTCGGACCTTGAAGACGAAGCGTCGTCCATTGGTGCGCGAATCGTCTCGCTTACGTCGTCGAGTGCCAAACTCACGCGAGCACAGAGACAAGAGCAAAAACAGACGTTATCGGGATTGAGACAGGAATTCAAGGCTGTGAATCCGAGATTCCACGCCTACCGAAGAATTTTTGACAAAGAAATCGGCTCTGGGATGCCGTCGATTGCGGCAAACAATCGCCAAAAACGAGTGAAGGAAGGAACCGCTACGAAAGGCGAAGCTGCGTTCGATACCTGGAAAGAGAAAAGAGATCCCAACTACGGCCATGAAACGATGCGTTGGGGCGAGTGGAGAAGGCTCAACGATGAAGAATTCGGCCAAAAAATGGCGGCAGAAAATCGAAACGCGCAACGCATGGCGGAAGGCTTAGATCTCAACGACTCTCCGATACCACGCACTGATCCGAAAGCGGATGCAATGCTTGCAGCATACAAAAAGAATCCCAAGCTCTTCAATATGAATGCCGAAAGACAGGCAAAAGCCGAACGCGGCTTTGCCTCCATCGGTGACGCAGGCGGACAATTCTCTGTTTCCGGCGGTGCGATGAACAGCCTTCCGCGTTATCAGGTGCGCGGAGCACCAAAAAAGAAGGATGGCAGCTACGATCGAAACGGCATGATGGATAAGGTTCTCGGTCGCATGAAGGAAGGAATGCGAGATGAGCATGAGACTGGACTCGAACGCACTGCCCCCCGTGACATTCAGCGCTTGTTCAATTCGCTTCCGGGGACAGTGCAGTACTATTTCAGGCAACCCAAAGGAACAGCGCTCGAGAGCAAGAATGGTCGCATTCGCGTCTCGGCAAACTCTAATAATGATCCGATGAGGATCTATGAGGTTTATGTTGCGGGCGGACTTGGAAAATACGTGGATACGACAAAATTGGATTTTAAAAAGACAAAGGACGGCAATCACTCACTCGTGCTTGCAAAGTCGTATGAAGTAGCCGCAACACTTGAAAAGCTGGTCTCGCTCTACGCGATCGGGATCAGGCCCGCTCCCGAGAAAAAAATCATACTGCCGGATAAACCCATTACTCTATTCAACGTAGAAGGGGGTGTTGCCGATCTCATCCCACTGTCCACCTCTGCAACCGCACGAACGGCCGTTCTGTTCCTGGGCAGCGACAACAGTGAATATGTCACGTTTACGAAAGACGCAACGACTCACAAGTGGAAAATTCAGGATGGAATGAAATTCCTTCGAAAGTACGGTGTTCGTGTCGTTCAAAAACGTGAGGAACTTTCGATTGAGCCAACCAAAGAAGGGGTCAAGCTTGAGCTACTGGAAAAGACTCCTGAAGGAGAGAAGAAGACAACGAGTGGAGGTGACTACGAACCTGCCGTGCCCGCTCCGCGGGATGAAGGAGCACCTGCGGCACGCGAAGATGTAGGGACGCCAAGCGAAAGACAAGAGAGAGATGCACTCAGGATTGTTTTCAAGGCCGAGGCCGGAAGACTCCGGACAATGACGGAAGAGCTGGATAAGGCTAATCCTGAACGCGATACCAATGCATGGAGAGAAGCAAAGGCAGCAAATGTAGAGGAGCAGGAATATCTTGAGAAAGTCGATTATAAAACCATCTTTGGAGAAAGAAGCAGGGAAGTGGAACTGTACGATGCACGATTGAAAGAATTGAAAACAAAATACAATGACAAATACCGGAGTGCGATCGATGACGTCGGGGATCTGGAAGATGCTGCGAGACAGAAACGATTGGATTTCAAAATAGGCTCCGATACGTCCAGAGAGGAAACAGAGGAAGCTGAGAGAAAAGCGACCGATGAAGGCGGAAAAATCGAAGATGTGCTTGCAGCAATTAAAATTGAGAAAATATTCCTGACCGAAAATAAGCCGCGACCCGTTGGACCGGAAGATCTTCTCCCTGGTTTGGTCGAAAGTCGTTTGAGGGAATTGGACAAAAAAATGAGAGAGTGGAAGAAAAAGCTTGATACAAAGAAGCCTGACGCCAAAGATGCTGAACCCGCTCCTCCGCCACCGCCAGCGGAAGACAAGAATCCTAGGGCTGGTGAAGAAGCAAAGCCTGTAAAGAGAGAGGTGGCTTCACCGCCGAAGGTGGATGATAAGGCTGAGGATGATACTGATGCAAAATTGAAAGCATTGGTTCCGCAAAGAGAGCTCAACAATGATTTTCTCGAACTCAAAATACCCGGCGTAAATAAGGTGTTTTCTCGCAATCAAAAAGAATTTGCAGAAACAAAAACGAAGATTCCGGAATTACTGAAAAAAGCGATAAACTTGCTTGGGAAAGATGAGCAAGAATCTTTAAAATCCAAATATATTTTGACTCTCGACAAAGGGGAAAAAACAGGTTTGCAATCGCTATTCTTGGGCTGGGGAATCGGCGTGACTCATGCACAGTCTCCCGAAGAGATGCGCGATACGATCCGCAAAGCCATTCTTGAGAGTAAAAAAGAAGAAGAGGACAAAAAGAAAGAACAGGAAGCCAAGAAAGGATCTGAAAAAGACGATCCCGATCATGCGCGCATCATAAAAATGAATGCGGAAGAATACGATCGGCTCAATAAAAAAGCGGTGGCACTTCCTGAAGGAAAACTTGAAAAGGCAGGTGTTTATGTAGCCGCAGATTGCGTTCTGCTCGATTTCCCGGGATCACTCAACAAAGAAGGTGGCAAGGTCAGTCACGACGGCATTCCTGTCGGATCCCTGCTCATCGATACGCGAATATGGAAAACGGATGCCGTTGATAATCCCTATGCTGGAATACAGGTTGATGGACCCGTCGAAGTGAAGCGCGAAGCCGATGGAGGCATCCATCTTATCGGTTCGAATGACAGTGAAATGAAAGTAAAAGTATCTGGAAAGATCCTAGAAATTTCACAAAAGATCTTCCCGATGAAGGATTTCCTGAAAGTGACCTATCAAAAGCGCTAAATATTGAAGTGAATGAGCTCGCAGCCGTGTCTCGGGCGTTTTGAGCTTGTCTCTTTGCCATGCTTTGACGAAACTGAACGCATGCGCACCCTCCTCATCGACAACAACGATTCGTTCACCGAGAATCTCGCGCAACTGATCCGCTCGCTCGGAGCCAAGTGCGAGGTCATCTCTTCTGCAAAGCTCACCGTACAAAAAGTGAAGAAGATACGACCGGACCATATCGTACTGTCGGCCGGGCCAGGACATCCAAAGGATGCGAGGCTATCGAATGAGATTCTTCACAATTTTCAACTTTCCACTTTCAACTTTCCACTTCGCATTCTCGGTGTCTGTCTGGGTCACCAGTGCATCGCCCATGTCTTCGGTGGACGATCGTTCGTGGGTCACGCGCCTGCCATACACCACGGGAAAACGAGTGAAATTTTTCATGACGGCACAAGCATCTTGAAAGGTCTGCCATCGCCATTTCTTGCAGCCAGATATCATTCGCTGATCGTGAAGAAACTGCCGAAGGACTTCGAGCTTCTGTGTTGGACAGGATCACAGAAAACTCCAGAGCTCATCATGGGTATGAAACACAAGACGCTCCCGATCGTCGGTGTGCAATTCCATCCAGAATCGTTTCTGACAGAACACGGAGAACGATTGATGAAGAATTTTCTGTTCAAAGCATTATGAAAATCTCAACGCTCTCGTTCCCCGGCTTCGACCCTCTCGACTTCTTCTCGAAACTCGACGCACGCGAAAAGAAGTCTGCGTACTTCACGAGCGGCGAGTGGACGATCGTCACGTGGAACCCGACGAGAAGCATCCGAGTAAAAGACGAAAAGATTTTTGAGGCGTTGCGAAGAGCAAACGAAAGACGACGGAGCACGTACAAAGGAGATTTGCCGTTCATCGGGGGGATGATCGGCACTCTCGATTACGACGTACAGGAGAGGGGAGGTGTATTTCATGAGTATGATCAAGCGCTGCTGTGGAACGGTACAAAAGCCGTCGTTGTTGGAGAGAGGAAATTTGTGGAAGAAGTTCGGAACATTGATAGCAGAGCTCCCTTCTCCCCAAGCGCATCGGCGCTAGGAGAAGGGTCGGGGATGAGGCGGGGGGAAACGCTCTGGCATCCCTCCATCACCCATTCCGACTACGCCCGTTCATTTCGTGCCATCCAGCGAGACCTCCGAAACGGCGAGTACTACCAGCTCAATCTCACGTACACGCTCGAAGCGGATTTCAACGGTGATCGACGCAGGCTCTTCTGCGATCTCCTGCGAGCGAATCCCGCATCGTGCGCTTCGTACTTCG
Source organism: Candidatus Peribacteria bacterium (assembly GCA_009691405.1). Classification (GTDB taxonomy): domain Bacteria; phylum Patescibacteriota; class Gracilibacteria; order Peribacterales; family Peribacteraceae; genus SICN01. The sequence goes on from SICN01000002.1 coordinate 26,296, forward strand.
AGGATGGTGACATTGCGATTCTGTCTCTGTCCCCCGAACGCTTCGTCACGATCGACAACGGCACGATCGTCACCTGCCCGATCAAAGGCACGCGACCGAGAGGGAAAACGGCTGCGGAAGACGTGAAATTCCGAAATGAACTTCTTAGCAGCAAAAAAGAAGAAGCTGAGTTGAATATGATCACGGATCTGCTTCGGAACGACATCGGAAAAGTGTCGCAAGTCGGATCGGTGAAAGTACGTGAGCATCGGGCATTCCAGAAAAATCCGACGGTTTGGCATACGTACTCCGTGATCGAAGGGAAACTTCTTCCAAGCGTTCACCCCGTTCAGGCAATCCGGTCGATGTTTCCGGGAGGTTCCGTCACGGGCTGCCCAAAAGCCGTCGCGATGAAGCGCATCGCCGAGCTCGAGAAACGCCCGCGCGGTTCGTACTGCGGATCGATGGTGATGCTCAGCGACGCCGGGCTTCTCGACAGCACTATTCTCATCCGCACGATCGTCGCGAAAGGCAACCGACTGTCACTCGGCATCGGCGGAGGCATCGTCGCGGATTCGACGCTTGAGGACGAATGGCAGGAGACGAAACAGAAGGCGAAGGCGTTCGTTGCATTGTCGACACGACGTTCCTTGTTCGATCCTTCAAACCCCGATGCGTACGGCGTGTTTGAAACAATGCGCGTGGAGCACGGTCGTGTCTGCGATCTTGAAGCGCATTGCAAACGACTAAGGAAATCCGCAGCAGTACTGAAAATGAAACTCCCGAAGAGCATGCAGGAGATACGAATGTTGGTCATCCATTCGGCCGCATCATGCCGCGGCCGACCGTCCCGTCTCAAACTCGTCTGTACACCCGACGATGTTCTGGTCGACATGCGACCGCTCACCATCAACCCGAACGAAAAAGCGGGCATTTCCGCAACATTCGTACAATGCATTCGAGCCCTGCCCGAAGGGAAAATCCTGCCCTATCACCGCGAGTGGGCGGCGCACGAAAAGGCACGGGCACAAGGGTATGGAGAGGCGCTCTTGGTCGATGCAACAGGACGTGTTCCGGAAGCCGCGTACGCGAATATTTTTTGGGTGGACGACGGTATTCTGAACACCACAGACAAAAAAATGCTTGCAGGCATTACGCGGGGAAAAATTTTACAGTGTGCGAAACATTTGAATATTCCCGTTCGATTTTCACTACCGACGAAAGCCGATTTGCTCCATGCAGACGAAGTTTTCCTAACAAAAAGTACAACAGGCATGACACCGGTGATCAGTATCGATAAAACAGTTATAGGAAGAGGTAAAACAGGCGTTCTCACGGGACGATTGATGCGTGCGTTCGAGTCTTCTGGGCACGTCTCTGCTACACTGTGAGCGCATGAAGCTCACTCAAGCCATTCTCCCCGTCGCGGGGTTCGGCACGCGGTTCCTTCCGTGGACGAAAGTCGTCCCCAAAGAGCTCCTACCGATCGGGAATCGGCCAATCATCGCGCTCCTCGTGGATGAATGCATGAGTGTGGGGATCCATGACATCTGCTTCGTCATCAGCAAAGGAAAAGAAGCGATTCCACAATTCTTCTACAAGATGCCCGAGCTCGAACACCAACTCGAGAAGCGTGGGAAGCTGCACATGCTTGAAGAGCTGATGAAATATGACAACGTAAGACTGAAGGTCGCGTATCAGGAAGAAATGAAAGGCGACGGGCATGCGATTTTACAAGCGAAGAACTGGGTCGATTCCGATCGCATTGCGATTCTCTACGGCGACGATCTGATCGCGGGAGACCAAAACGGGCTGCAGCAACTCGTTGCCGCGTGCGATGAGGTGAAAGAAAAGAAAGACGTCGCGATGCTCTGTCTGCAGGATGTTGAAAAGAAATTGGTGCACAAATATGGCATCGTCGAGATCGCACCAGACAAACATCAGAAAAGGACGAAGAAGATCATCGGTTTGGTCGAGAAGCCGAAGCCGGAAGACGCACCGTCGACGCTTGCGATCGTCGGCAAGTACATCATCCCGCGTTCGACGATTGACGAGCTCGCCAAGGTCGAATCGGGACATCATGACAAAGAGATCCGCCTGATTGATGCGCTCAAATCACAGATGAAGAATATCGCGATCTACGGCTACGAATTCGAGGGAGAAAGGTTCGATACGGGTACCCCCGAAGGGTACAAAGAGGCGGTGCGGGTGCTGGGGTAGTCCTACTTCACCACCTCCGGACTCGCTACCTTTGGCTTCTGCGTCAAAAGTTTGTTTAATTGTCCCAGACTCATGAGGGAGAGCTTCTTTTCGTCTTTCCATTGCTTCGCAAGCATTTCCAGGGCTTGCAGGCTTGTTGCAGTCAATAGTTGCTTCGGAGACATCTGGTCGGCAAGCAAACGAAATTCCAAAGCCCACCACGCAAGCATTTTCTGGTTCGGCTTGCCGTCGGGCGTGATCAATCCCAATTTTTTCATCACGACTTGTTCCTCGGCTGCGGATCCGATGTTCTTCAGGAGCGAACCGAGAATGCCTTCCGTGTAATCGGCCTTCTCACCCGTTATGAACGAAGACTCCGCCGTTCCCATGGTCAATCCCTCCAGAAGTTTTTTGCGCGACTCGGATGGATTTTGGAGCGAAGCGGCATGGATATCTTCCGCAATGACCGTGACACGCGCCTCGTTGAAACTTTCCACCGCCGACGTCGTGTCAATGCGGATGCGCTTGCCGGCGTGCACCATGGAACAATCGATGTTCTTGCCGTCTTGCACCGCGGTTACCTGCACGCCTTCGATTTTCCCCGTCACGCCGATCCCCTCCGCTGACGGACCGAGATTGAAGGATTGAAGGAGGGCCCGCGCAAGATCTTTCGCTCCGCTCTCCATGAGAGTCACGAGAATGCCGAATTGTTCGTCATTCAAACGGCCGGTGAGATCCTTCATGCGTGCGACGGTCAGGGTATTCGCAATTTTCTCGACCGCTGCGGCTTTCGCCTGTTTTTGCTCCACGGTTTCGATGACGAGCGTTTTCCGCCTCACTTCCCTCTGCTCCCTGCGGAGAATCCTAAAACGATCGAGACCGAGGCTATGGACGAGATTTTCATTGAACTTCTCCCACTCAGCGTCGGCCTCTTCATCGGTAAGGCCTCCCATCTTCCACATCAGACTCGAGGCCTCGAAGAGTGCTTTTCCGTCTTTGTCCGACTCTGCAATCATCTGCAAATTTTTCACCGCCAAATAATCGACGTAAACGCTTCGATCCTTCATCACCAAAACTACTGTTTCGTCGATCTCCTCTTCGCTCACATTTTCCCCCCAATACCGAAGAGAGACTGCTTTTTTAATCTGCTTCTCGGCCTCTGCATCATCGTTTGTATTCGCTGTTTCAGCAGCAAGAATGGCACGGAAGCCGGCTTCGCTGTTCTTTCGAACGTCGCCTTTCAGGAATGCCTTTGCATTTGCCGCGCGCTCTTTTCTCTTCTCCGGATTCGGCTCGTCTTGCAAATCGGCAATATGAACATCCACCGCCTGCAACCTCTGGATTTGGCTTTCGTATTTCTCCACGATGCCGTCTAGCGCAACCAGCCGTAACATATGTGCTTTCTCAGCCGCTTCCTGCTGCTTCCCCTGATTCTGAAGCTCCCCCAATTGCAAGAATTCACCGACAAGCCTTCTCGTGCGGAATATGTCGAAACGACCCCCTTCGAGCCGCATATCCATGGCGTCATTATTCTCAACCCCGCCTGCTTGTTTTCCGAATTCGGGCATGGATATGTGTTTGTAACTGTATATATTATAACATATTTAATGTTTTTTTACAACTCCCTTCTGAGCAATTCTATTTCGTCACGCAAATCTGCTGCCTTCTCAAATTCCTCATTTTCGGCGCAAATTTCCATCTGCGCATTCAGCTCTTCGATGAGGCGCTTCTTCTCGTCCTTCGGGATCTTCGCGTGATCGTACTTCTTGCGCGTGAGCTTGAGCTTACTGTGTTCTTCGGCGATATCTTTGATCGCCTTGATGATCGTCTTCGGCGTAATATTGTGCTTCACGTTATATGCTTCCTGGATCGCCCTCCTGCGATTCGTCTCCTCGATTGCTCCCTTCATCGCATCGGTCATCCTGTCCGCGTACAGGATCACATGGCCATTGATATTGCGTGCCGCGCGACCGATCGTTTGGATCAACGCATCGCGTGACCGAAGGAATCCCTGTTGATCGGCATCGAGGATCGCGATGAAGCTGACTTCCGGAAGGTCGAGGCCTTCACGAAGCAAGTTGATACCGACAAGAATATCGATTTCGCCAGAACGAAGTTGACGGAGAATTTCGACGCGTTCCATCGTCTCGATGTCGCTGTGGAGATAGCGCACGTTGTAGTCGGCGTTCTGGTAGTACGTCGCGAGATCTTCGGCGCTCTTCTTCGTGAGTGCGGTGACAAGTACGCGCTCTCCGCGCTTGATCGTCGCGTTGATCTCGCGCGTGAGGTGATCGATCTGATTTTTCTTCGGCTGAATCGTCACGATCGGATCGAGAAGCCCCGTCGGTCGAATGATCTGCTCGACGATGTTCTCTTTTTTCGTGTTTCTGTACTCGTACGGCCCTGGAGTCGCCGAGACGTACATCGCCTGTCCGATGCGCTGCTCGAATTCTGTGAATTTCAAAGGTCGGTTGTCCGATGCGCTCGGAAGTCGGAAGCCATAATCGATCAGCGTCTTCTTACGCTGCAAATTCCCTTCGTGCATGCCGCCGATCTGGGGAATCGAGATGTGCGATTCGTCGATGAACATCAGAAAATCATCGGGGAAGTAATCGAGTAGCGTTTCAGGAGGAGAACCCGGTTCACGGTTGCCGAGATAGCGGACGTAGTTTTCAATGCCCGTGCAGTAGCCTGTTTCTTTCAGCATTTCGATGTCATATTCCGTTCGTTGACGGATGCGTTCGGCTTTCGCGAATTCCTGATTCTTGAGGAGTTCCTGTTCACGGGCATCGAGATCGATCTTGATGCGTTCAATCGCGCCGTCGATCTTCTCCTTCGTCGTCACGTTGTGAGCGGCTGGGAAGATCGTCACGTCATTCATATCGCCGATCAGTTCGCCCGTGAAGCTGTCGACCTCCTGAATCGATTCGATTTCGTCGTAGGGCATTTCGATGCGGATTACGGTGTCGCCGCTCGGCGGGAAAATCTCGACCGTGTCCCCGAGCACATGAAACATACCTTGTTTGAACGTGAGCGAGCTTCGCTTGTACTGAATATCCGTCAGAAGCCGCAGAAATCTCTGGCGTTGGAACGGCATGCCACGACTGATTTTGAGTGCGAGCGCCTCGTAATCCGACACATCGCCGAGCCCGTAGATGCAGGAGACGGACGACACGATGAGGACATCTCTGCGTGTGAGTAAATTATGCGTTGCAGCGTGACGGAACTTCGCGATCTCTTCGTTGATGCTGGCATCTTTCTCGATGTAGGTATCGGTCGTCGGAAGATACGCTTCTGGCTGATAGTAATCGTAGTACGAGACGAAATAGCTGACTGCATTGTCCGGAAAGAATTGCTGGAACTCGCTGCAGAGCTGGGCTGCCAACGTCTTATTATGCGCGAGCACGAGTGTCGGACGCTGAAGTTCCTGAACGATATTCGCCATCGTGAACGTCTTGCCTGTCCCTGTCGCGCCAAGAAGCGTCTGGTGTTTTTCGCCTCTCCCGAACCCCTTCAATAATTTCTCAATCGCCGCAGGCTGATCGCCTTTCGGTGTGTAGGGCGCAACAAGCTTGAAAGGTTTAGAATCCATAAGACGAGCGAGTATACGCCAAAGAGACGGCTCATCAAAGGGTTCTTCGCTCTTTAGAGGGGTTGATCTCCCTCCCCGGTTCCGACAGAAAGATCTATGGACGGTTGTCTGACAATGCTACGACTAACCTTCGTCATCGTACGATCGAGCTCCGTCAGCTGTGTTTCATCGAGTGATCTGCGCACGGTATCCATTGCATCTTTTGCACCTTCGTACTGCTTGCTGTCGGCCTCTGCAAACCATGCGTATGCGAGGAGCAAATCTTTGGTGACGCCTTCGCCGTTCATGTACATCACTCCGATGTTGTACTGCGAACCGACATCATCTTGGAGCGCCGCTTTCCGAAACCACCTGAATGCCTCCTCCAAATCTACATTCGTGCCGATCCCACGGATGTAAGAAAGCCCCGCATTGTACTGGCCGTCACGATTCCCTTGCTTCGCCGCACGCTCAAAGAGGGTGAATGCCTTAACCTCATCCTTCAGAACACCCGTACCCTGAAGGTAGAAGTACCCAAGCGTCACCATTGCTTCGCCATTCCCTGCTTCACTTGCGAGTGTCAGGTGTCGTATGCCTTCGACTTCGTTCTTCGGGGCACCAATACCTTTGATGAGTTTCATGCCCATGTTGTAGTCGATACGACCGACATCGGGATCCTGAGAGCAGGCAGCGAGGAGAAAGATGAGAAGGACGAGAAAAGCGCGCATGAGAAAAGCATATCATAGGAGTGCAGCAGTAGAATGATGAAAATTACACCGTAGCGGAGGTTTCTCACCTCCGCGGCTCCGAACGTGACTGCGGAATCATTTTCGTGACCGCGGAAGATAGGGATCTTCCGCTGCGAGCTACTCACTGATCCTGATGATCTTCACCTTCTCCTCTTTGGGTACAAGAACCTTGAGGACGCAGTCTTTATTAAACGTCGCCTTGATCTTCCGAGGGTCGATCGAGCACGGAAGTGTCACCGAACGCTGGAACTCTCCCCAAAAACATTCCTTCAAGTAATACTGTTCGTCCGGGATTGCGTCCGCCTGACGGCGATTGCCACGGATCGTGAGCACATTGTCATTCACTTCGATGTCGAGATCGCTGAGACGAACCCCCGCCATCGGAGCCTTTAAGATGTAGTAATCGTCGTACTCGAAAATATCGAGAGCCACCTGCCCGACCCGTCCGACCGAGTCTTCCGGGCGGGTCCCGGTGGAACGACCGACGCTGCTTGTTATTTTGGGAGAAACGGAAGCCGCACGCACCGGTGCGGGAGAAACTTTCTCCTGCATCACCGGACCATCGTGAATGGCTCCGTCTTTGATCGAGGAAAAAATACCGTGAAATGGAGAGGGAATCATTTCACGCTATCGTACTACTTTCTCTTCATGACGGGCAAAAAGACTCTGTGGCAAAAAATGGAGTTTATGATACGGCTTCGCGATGAAAACCATTAAAACGTTTAAGCGAGGCAACATTGATATCGGCGTAGCGATATCGCTTCGCCGATATAAAGAAATTATGAGCACATAGATCGTATGATGTTTATCGCGTAGCCGTATGAGATGGTGAAGAACGAAATTCCATTTGCCTCTCTCCGTCATCCCGCTACAATCGCCTCCGCACATTCGAAAGTTTTCCTCTACTCTCATCTCATGCCCCCCAGCCTCAGCAACAATATCCGCCGCCTTCGCTTTGACCGAGGCATGACACAGGAAGAACTGGCACTGAGAGTCGGAGTCAGCCGTCAGACCATCATGTCGATCGAACGTGGCGCAACGAATCCATCCGTTCTCCTCGCCTACAAAGTATCCATGGCATTACAAGCACCGATCTCCGAGGTTTTCCAGATGGAGGGAGGACTGATGCCCGTCTAAGTCTTTCGGATATCCTCGATGATCAGTTGTACTGTTTCTTTGCCATTCCACGCATTCACGCCGACTCTGCATGCAATGTCGTATCGCTGATCTACATGAAGATGCTCCAGCAGATTCCCCAGACGAAAACCAATCGCCTTCACGCCACCGACACGCAGTTGAAGATGCGATCCCTCAGTCCCGACCAATCTGAAATCGGAAAGTGTCTGAGCCGAGAGAAGAAAAACCGGTTCGTCGTTTCCCTGTCCGAACGGAGACAGAGACTCGATCGTCTCTGCACATGCGAGAGTGACGGAGGAGGGGTGAAGAACCGCATCGATCTCAAGTGTGGGCTTCATCGTTTCGATGTTGAAGCCACGTGCAATGAGTACTGCATTCAGGGCTTCCTGAAGGGCTCCGACATGCCTTGGCTCGAACGTGCATCCGGCTGCTTGGCTGTGCCCGCCGAAACTCGTCAGAAGCATCGAAACGGACGGGTGGCCCAAGCATTCCATCGCATCGACTTCGGGGATACTTCGGATCGATGCCACGGCTTTCTCATCAAGCACTGCAGCGATGAGACTGGGGCGTGAAAAACGTTCGGTGAATCTGCTTGCGAGAAGCCCCGCGGTTCCGGGTGTGATGTTTTTGTGAGCGAGAACAATGAACGAATGTTTTGAATCAACAAGAACGCCGATCTCTTCATCGAGAGCATCGACGAATGTCTGGCGCTCGCTGTTCAGGCGGTGCAGCTGCTCCAGTGCCTCTCCGCCTTTCAGCAGCGCATCAAGAGCGATGGTCGGATGCGCCATGCGTCCAGCTGCATTCAGTCGGGGTACGATTTTGAATGCAACGTCCGTCGAAGACATCTTTGTGTTGCCTCGCACACTGTCGACAAAATCTTTGAGAGGACATGGAGGAAGATTCTCAAGACATTTGAGTCCGTGTCGCACAAGCAAACGGTTCTCGCCGACAAGCGGCACGAGATCGCCGATCGTTCCAATACTCGCAAGCGCAATATCGATCTCGATACCGTTCCACGGTTTGCCGTGCTCCAGTGCGCGGACGAGCATGAATGCAACCCCCGCACCACACAGATGGGGATTAGGGATAGGGGAAGGGACGAGGGGGTGAATAACTGCATAGGGAAGGGACTTGCCGGCCATAGCCCCGTCGCCACGGGGCGACGGCCGGTGGTGATCGGTGACGATGACATCGATAGAAAGACTCTTTGCATGTGCGATTTCGTCGTGAGCAGAAATTCCCGTATCAACCGTGATGATCAAACTTACGCCTTTTTCCCGAAGAAGATCGATGCTTTCTTTCCGCATGCCGTAGCCTTCTTTGACGCGGTCAGGTAGGTGCACCAGCGGCGTGATCCCATGTCGCTCGAAGAACCGCACGAGCTGCGCCGTTGCCGTGATCCCATCGGCATCGTAGTCACCAAAGATCGCAATCGTTTCTTTTTTCTTCATCGCATGTTCGATGCGATCCACGGCTTTTTGCATCTCCGGAAACAGGAACGGATCAAAAAGTTTCCCCGCCGGGTCATCGGCAATGCCTCGTTCTTTTCGAAGCAGATCGACAATGCCGTGATCTTGGGGTTCCGGACGGTGAATCTTCCAGAGTTTGCCGGTGAGAGAGAGGAGGGACATGAGGGATCTACTTTACCTCAACATACTTCCTCACCTCTTCCAAAACTTCTTCTTCGACTTCCTTCAGCTTCTTCTCGCTCCTCGCCTCGATGCAGATACTGAGGCACGGACTCGTGTTGCTGGAGCGAATACCCGCCCATGCGCCATCCCCGAAATCAATGCGTGCACCGTCAAGCGTGGTCGTCGGATACATTTTTTGAAAATGTTCTGTCGCAAGCCCTACCACTTCGGCTTTCTTGTCATCGGGACAATGCGGGCGACGTTCGGGGGATTGGAAGACGATTGGAAAGTTTGCAATCCAATCATGAAGCGCATGTCTACTGACATGCGAACCGGCCGACGGCTTTGCAAGAATCGCCAGAATCCGCAGCCCCGCGACCATTGCATCATCAAAACCAAAATAGTCTTCACCGCAGAAGAAATGACCGGATTGTTCTCCTCCAAGAAGTGCTTTGTGCTCGCGCATCGCATGCTCGACATACGAGTGTCCGACTTTGCACATCACGGGTTTGCCTCCCCACTTCGTCACTTCGGTTTCGAGTAAGCTCGAATTGCTAACGGTGAAAATCACTGGAGCATTGTTGTGACGCGAAAGATGATCTTGCGCGAGAAGCAAAAGCGTCTGATCCGCCGTCACGATCTGACCCTTCTCATCGACAAGCCCCATACGATCTCCGTCGCCATCAAATGCGAAGCCGCAGTCGGCATTTTCATCCAGCACTTTCGCCTGCAATTCTTTGAGTGTCGCGTGCTTGCTTGGGTCTGCTGCGTGATTCGGGAATGTCCCGTCGGGCTCGGTATAGAGCTCGATCACTTCACACCCCACTTTCCGGAGTACCTCACAGTAGCAAGGACCAGCAACACCGTTGCCACCATCGACGACGATTTTTTTGCCTTTGCCGACATTTGCAAAGAGCTTGGTGAGGTGTGTGATGTAGGGAGTGAGTGTATCGAGACGACCTCCGCCACTAGCCCCGCCCCCAAGGAGGGAGGGGAACACAGATGTTTTTTCAATTCGAGAACGCAAATCCTGCAAATCCGGTCCCGAGAATGCATCCGCATCACGCGTACAAAGCTTGATCCCATTATCTTCCTTCGGATTATGACTCGCCGTGATCTGCATCCCCGCGTCGAACTTCTTCGTGCAGATCGTAAAATAATTCACGGGGCTTGGCGTCTGCCCGATATCGAAGACCTCGCATCCTGCTGCGATCAGTCCTTTCATTACCTCGGCTTGTAAGCCCGGGCTATGCGTGCGCGCATCTCGACCGACGACGACTGTCGGCTTTGGATGCTCTTTACCGTATTTTTCGAGAAGCACCTGACCAAATGCAAAACCGATCTGCAGACATGCTTCCTCCGTCAGTTGTGTTCCGGCAACACCCCGAATGTCGTAAGCCCTGAAGATTCGCGGATCGATCACGAGAGAAGTATATAGAACAAAACCGCCTCGAGTATTGCTACCGGGACGGTGTTTGTTTTGATCACCGAGTGAGTAAAGGGTGAACTCTATTCACCTGATGACAACACCAGTATAGCAAACTTTACCTATGAATGCAAATCGATTTAAGGCGCTGCCGCAGGCGATCTATCCTCCGCGAGATTGTTATTCCCTCTATCCTTTGGTAGCCTAAGTGAGCTGCGGTTCGTCTGCAGCTAGGTATTGATCCTTTGTGACACAGTTTTGAAGATGGAGCCATAGCTCAGCTGGTTAGAGCGCTTCCCTGTCACGGAAGAGGTCGCGGGTTCGAATCCCGTTGGCTCCGCCATCATCCACACGAACAGCTCATCTGTTTTTCGATGAAGCCATATCGGCCTGAGGCCGATGGTTAGAGCGCCCCGCGCAGCGGGGAGGTCGCGGGTTCGAATCCCGTTGGCTCCGCCACTCTCGAAACAACTGCAAATCACACTACTCTTTTAGCGACTGAGGAAACCCCGAGCGAACGTCGTGAATCGCGGGGTTGGCTCCGCCACATCCATATCTACCCCCGCCATGCCAAAAAACCGATATATGCTGCGTACGCAAGAAGCATAACCACACCGTCGATGCGTTCGATGACGTGATTCTCTTTCTGTTTCCAAAAGAGGAGACGCTTGTGAACGAAGCCCGTATGCACGGCAAAGAAAAGAAGAGCCGTGGCAGCGATCGTCACGAGTAGATCGACATTCATCGCCGGACGGAACGGTAACGGCGCGATGAGGGCACTCACGCCGAGGATCCAAAAAATGTTGAAGATATTGCTGCCGACGATGTTGCCCACTGCAATGTCGGCTCTCCCTTTCCTGGCAGCGACCACGGACGTTGCGAATTCTGGCAGTGATGTACCAACGGCGACGATGGTAAGACCGATGAGTGACTGCGACACACCCAGCGCCTGTGCGATCGTCACCGCACCGTCGACCGTGAGCTTTCCTCCTCCAATGAGAAGTGTGAGACCTGCAAGTACGAACCCACAGGAAGGCCAGACGTTCCGCACCCGAATATCATCATCGGCTGCGACCGGATCGTTCCTGCGCATGCCTGCGATGTACCAGAGGAAGATCAGGAAGAAAGCGATGAGGACGAATCCCTCGGATTGCGTGAGCTCCGAAACATTCGCAGCATCAAACAGAATGTCATTTGCCATGAAATACAACACAACGGATGCGAGCAAGGCGAAAGGAATTTCCTTCCATACCGTCGAAGTCTGCACGGAGATGTTTGTGATCACACTCGACACGCCGAGAATAAGTAGGATATTCGCGGTGTTGCTGCCGACGATGTTGCCGATGGCGATATCGGTCGCACCCGAGTAACTACTCACGACATTCACCACGAGCTCCGGCATGGAAGTGCCGAAAGCGACCACGGTGAGCCCGATGCTGAGATCTGAAACACCGATCCGCTTCGCAAGTGAAGAGGCGCCGTCCACAAGCCAATCGGCTCCTTTGACGAGGAGGCCGAGACCGAGAAGGAGAAACGTAGTGGCGATGAACATTGCATTGCAGGATAACCGTTTTTGCTTTCCCAAGCGAGGTCGATGCGCTCGCCAGCGGAATTTCGGCAACCTCGGCTCTCGTGATCGGTTGATTGAGACGTCGAATGCTCATCGGAATCGCATTGGCAGAAGAGAACGTCTGGACATAAAGCGCATACCAGCGCGGGTCCTGCGTATCGCCCTGTTCCATGCTGATCCGGAGAACGCGAGTGATCATCTTGGCTGCCTCGACGAAATTGACGGCGCGTGTCTTCCATGAAGGGAATGGGGAAGGGATAGAGACAAAAGAGAAGACGGGTAGGAACGGAAACTCTTACGAAGAAAGCGTCTTCTTCCGCCGCACACAAAGCAGCGCGTTGACACAATGATGTTTTTTGGACAAAATCCTTCACTATGTCAATAATCGATGAACCGGCGGCGGATGAGGTTGTTGAAAATAATCGCACGACAAATTCCGTGAAGGTTCTTGTAATGGGAGTCGATGAAGCTGCCGATGTACTCCAAAAATTCCACGCACAACGCATCCTTCCTGTCCATTGGTCTCTCGTCGCGGGAGACATTGAAGGTTCGCACTATCTCACGATCAACTACCCGCAACATCCAACCTCGGCGATCAATGCAAAAAGTGCGAGCCCCGAGAATTTCCTTGCACAGTCACCATCCGTTCTACGGGTTTCCCATGTCGAAACCTCTGTGCGAAATCACATACGACTCGTGACGGATATGCGGCATCCTAATGCTGCTTTTTTACGAGAATCAATTGAGGCTCTCGGAGGAGATCTCAAAAAAGAAAGAATTCTGCGTCTCACAACCGATGCGGAAACTACAGAGCAAGTCCTTTCCTATGTACGAGGCACTCCCGGTATTGTCGATCGTGCCAAGATAAACGCGCCGTTCACAAGTGTGGCGATCGACGTACCGCAAGAAAACAGGAAAGATGTGAACGGCAGCCCGGAGTTTGCGCCGGCAGCGACTCGTTCGGTCAAGAAAATCTTCTGCTGGCCGGAAATGGAGCGCGATGCCGAGATCATCAGGCGGCTCAAACGACACGGTTTGGATATCACTTCCATCGGCAGCCGCGTCTTTGATTCGCCGGAGGACGAAATGCAGGAATTGACGATCATGATGCATGGAGGCACTGCTGCTTCTCTGCAAAAGGCGCGAGCGGATATCATGACGCTCGGTGTTCGACATATCGATAACGTTCCGGAGGAGGATGCAGCGCAGTACTTTCAGATAGCGTTCCCTTTCGATACGAGAGGAGAAATGACATCTGATCTAAAAATCATTTCACGCGGCACTGTTTTCTCGCTCAGCGAAGCAGCGAGTGTCAGACGTGAACTGACAGACGGTGGTATCCCTTTCCAGCAGCACCCCGTCATTGAACGCCGGAGTAACGGACAACCGCTGCGACCAGCGGAATACCATTGGGACAAGGAGGATAGTGCTGTTCTTCGGTCAGTGCAGCAACTTTTACAGCAAGGTTTGAAGGCACACGTCGAACGCAGGCATAAGGATTTGTAATGGGTCTGTAAATATTGCAGAGATCGACCATGCTGACGATTCACGTAAGCACGGGCACTCTCGATGAAGGCGGAGCTACGGGGGACTTTCTCGATCGTTTATCGTGATCCTGCTTCAAAAACACCAAGACGCCGTCCCACGCTTCTCCGTACGTGATGGCGCACTCCTGTTCGAACTGCTTGTCCTTGAGCACCGTTTGCCCAGGACGAATCCCGAAGGAATGGATGATCGAGTGATCGGCACAGAACTGACCGACTTCGCCAAAGCCGCCTACTCCATAGGTGAATCGGCTGTTCTGATTCATGGTAATCACCGAAGCCACGCCTGTGTCCCCGAATTCCTCGATCAATCTCGGCGCGACGGAAAAATGTGTTCCGTCATCGCTCTTTTGATGAGCTCTACTGCAAGCAAATGCTGAAGGGAGGAACGGAATGAAAAGCCTCAGTACTTTTGCATGCGGCTGTTGCTTTAGAAGATGAATGAGATGCCTCGTCAGCTCATCAAGTTGCAGTTCCCCCGAAAGTTCGGTTCCGACCAAAGCGAATTCTGCATCGGAATGATGGCTCAGCTTCGTCAGTACATCACGAAGTAAAATATATTCATCCTTCGCCATCATCGACGTGATTTCAGGCGGATTTTCCCCTTGGAGGAATCTCTCAAAAGCATCCTGCTTGCTCGGCGGAATATCAATGGCGACATGCGACACAGCCGCAGGATCGTCCATATCTTCAAAAAAATCGGGCAAGCGCTTCAGCGCATTATCCGAGCCACATTCAAGAAGTACGATGGACGCCCCTTCGTCAAAAAGGTCTTGTAGAAGGGCTCCCGGAGCAATCCCTTGCTGCTTAATTTCCTCCGACAGTATATTCGCCTCATCCGCATCGAGCGATTCTCCCGCTCCCCCAAAACTCAAAATGGTGTTTAAAAAAAACTCACCCATTGCGAGGGAAGAAGGCTCTGCTTCAGCCCCATCGCTCTTCTGCATAATCCGGATTGCCTGATGTACCTGTAGTGCCAACCGAGGATCGGAGAATTGATCCGCATGCACGGCAAGTGAGTTCAGCTTCCCGAGCCACAGCTGGTAGTCTTCGGTGCCGAGATACTCACGAAAACGTTTTCTGAAGGCGGCACCGCGAGGTGTCGTACTCCGTTCGGCAAGCCGAGGAATCGTGCGGAAATCGTAGGTCAGTCCGGTCTTCTTCCGACCTCGCTGATACGCATGGAAAGCTGATATGACCTGCTGGAGAAGGTGTACCGCTCTGAATTCGATTTTGTGTTGTTCCTCTGTTTCCTGCCGCGATAGAAACGCATGCGAATCCTGAATGAAACTTTTGATGCCAGGATCGAAAATTAATTGCACATCCTGTCCAATGCAATTCCCCAATGAGAAAATGGATGAAGTGATCATTCCATCCGATAGATCCTGTGATGCAAACATCGAACGAAGAAGTGCATGAACCTCCCCCCGCGTCGCCCATTGATGTACGATGACGCACACAAGTCTCTCCTTGAGTCGCTCGTCATCGGCTTCTTGATATGCTGTCAGAAAATCTGCGAAAAGCAGATCAAGCCTCCCTGTTGTTTGCCTCGTCATCATGAGAATCGTTTCTGCTGCAAGATACCGCGCAGCGCTGTCTGCTTCTTTACTCTTCAAGAGCACGTGTGCGTGATACGCCAATTCTCCATCATTGCCGGAAGACTGCTTGTCCATAGATATATTATAACATTTATTAGTAATATGTAAAGCATCTTCTTTCTTAACCCTCTCTTAACCTTCACCCTATACGCTCAACTCTCATCAGAGTACATTCAGTCCGATTTTCATCCCCCATTTTTCATGAAATTCTCCCGCTCCGCCTCACTCCCTCCTGTGATCATCACGGCGCTCTTCACGCTACTTCTTTCGGCATGTACTACGGAAGAAATACAGATACCATCTGACGACGAAGGTATGATGCAATCGTCTCAGCAATCGGAAGCAAGTTCATCGGCGATAATGCAATCATCGGAAGCGGCAATCGTCCCGAAGCAAAAATACGAGGACGGAACGTTCGCTGCGGCAGGCGTCTACAAATCTCCCGCAGGAATGGAGGAAATTGAGGTGTCGCTAATACTGAAGAATGGTGTCGTTTCCGCTGCATCGTATGAAGGGAAAACAACGAATGCGAAGAGTGTGAAATTTCAAGGACTCTTCGAACAGGGCTTCACGGAAGCGGTCGTCGGGGCATCAATCGACAACTTGAATCTCACGGTCGTGAACGGCTCGTCTCTGACTCCAGCAGGATTCATGGATGCCCTCGTGAAGATCAAGATCGAGGCGGCAATGAAAGCTTGATTTTTTGATCAACGAGCGCAGGCAGAAAGCCTGCTCCCCTTACAATATATGAATGTAGAATGGGAGCGCCCTTTCTGGGCGCGTTGATAGATCAAAACAACTCAACCCGAAACCCAGCCGACCTCTTCACCCTCCGGTGCTTATTTATGATGCAGTATTCGAACTCAAAATCTTTCTGCATGCTTTCGGGGTCAACGAAAAACAGGCACGTCGCAAGCCCATCAGCAACGACAGCACTGTCCGCAAGTACCCATACAGCTGCGATCTCCTGCGGAGACGTGAGCGACTGCGGATCAAGCACGTGATGAAACTTTCCCCACTTCCTCCTGTTGATACCCGAAGCGCATATCGAGCCTTGTCTCATATTCACGACACCAATCGCCTTCGTCTCATCATCAGGATCTTCCAATCCTGCGCGAATCGGCTCTCCGTTACCTTGATAGTAGATGTCCCCGCTGCCATCAACCAAGAATCGTTTTACTCTTTTTCCTCGAAGGAATGAGGAAATCGTATCGACGAAGTATCCTTTGCCGAGAGCACCGAGATCGATAAGAATCGATTCTCGGAGTTCTATATGCGTATCATCAATAATTCTCAGTGCGTCATGAAAGTCTGGAACGGGTCTTACGTTTTGTTTCGGCTGCAATGAATACTCTGCGTCGTATCCGAGATCACCCAGTGCAAAGCCGACAAGCGGATTGACTTTGCCATTCGTACAATCGAAGAATTGCTCATACAAACCCAACATGATGACGAGATCGATGGGCACCGTGACGATGCCTCGCTTCTCCGAAAGCGACCAGATGAGCGAAGATTTGATGAATCGTGAATACGTCTCGTCAAACGCTTTCGATTGGTCGAGAATCGACTTCTTGAGATCTGCGAAAACACCCGAATCAATCTCGTCCCAAATCGAAATCGTCCAGTGTGTTCCCATCGACTCGTAGCCGAAACTCTTCGGAGAGTGCGTCATGCGTTCTCCCTCAGCCTACAGCAGATCCAAGGCTCTCTGCATCCACGCCATCATCGGTCTGATGATTGCATCCTCGAATGCTGTGTCGGCACGCTTCAAAAGTTTCAAGAGACGATTGACGTCCGCTTCCCGCTCCTGCTGACTCTTGAGTGCATCGAGCGCGGATGCGAGACCGAGTGCGGTGAGATCGCGGGAAACGCCGTACGCGGCGATACGCTGAGTCTCCTCAAACGTCGCGCTCACAGCCTTCTTGGCATCAAGCAGTTCCATCTCGCGCCTCAGGAGCACCGCATCGAGCGATGCCACTTCCGTGCGCGTACCGCGAAGCGAGGTGGGTGGCGCCACCACCACCGTGAATGCAAGAACGCTCGCGACGATCACGTTGCTGAGGACAGCAAAGATTCCACCGATCATCACCCACTGGTATTTCCGCATACGAAGCGCGTTGTATTTCTCGACGAGTGCCATACGGAGCGCCGTCTCGGCTGCAAGATCGAACCCCGGCTCGAAGACGAGCGATTGCAATTTATCTTTGAGAGTAACGATCGGCTGCCAGCGCGAGAGCAGAAGTTCTCTCGCCGCCTGAAGGTCCGATGTGACACGACTCACCACCATGCCGGTGAGCTCTGCGATACGCTCATCCGAGAGACCGACGAGCATCGAGAGAATCAGCAAGCGCTGAGGCTCTTCGGGGAGTGTCCAGAGTGATTCGTGGAGTGTGCCGACGGATGCACGTTCCGCATCGGTGAGCCATACGAGACTCGGGAGGTAGACGGCATCGATATCGGCGTCAGCCGTACTGTGCTCATGGATCGCAAGCTCAGCACGCTTGAGGAGCGTCATCAGATTCAGAGATCCGAAATGCCAAACCGATAGAGCCCCAGAGAGAATATCGAGGTAGATCTCGGAGAGGAGGGTCCTTGCGAGAGTAGCGGATCCGGTACGGTGGTAGAGGTACGTATAGAAAATTTCCTTCGTCTCGTCGGCAAAATCCAGGTAGTCTTTCGCACCCTTCTTGAGGGTCGGAAGATCGATCGCCTTCGGCTGAGGTACGGAAGCGGGGAGCGCTCCGGGAACGATGCCGGTGACGGATGGAAGAACAGTACTCATTGACCGATGCCGAAATAATCTTGAAGTTTTCCGATGATCTCGAGAAAGAGATTCGCGCTGCGCGCCGCTTCCTGCGTGTCGCTCAAAAATTCCGCACTGCATGCAAGGGCATCCGACATCGAATCATCGCACACGCTCTCCGCATCGCCCTCCGTTCCAACGGCGGCAATCTGCTGTCTGAGAACGGCGAAACGAGCGGCAAACTCTTGCTTAGTGCCCTCCGGAAGGGAAACGAGGATCCTCTGCAGACGCTCGTTCGTATCGAGGAAGCGAAGGAGCGATGCTTTCTGCGCTTCGATGTCACCCTCCTCAAAAGCATCCTTGTAGAGAGGCGGAGCACTCTCCGCGAGGGCGTCGACATTCGATTCCAAAGGAATAAGCGATGAGTGAGCGGCGGCAGGATGCGACTCCCCGAGTTCCAGAGAGAGGTCTCCCTCGGCAATGACATTCCTGCGCTCGAGAATGGTGAGCAATCGATGCACTGCTGCAATCACTCGATCGGTCTCCTGCTTTGTCGTGTCCTGCGTTGCCGCTTGGATTTGATCGAGGAGCTCGAACAGCACCACGGGATCCAAACCATACTCGCGTTCGAAGAGGGGGAGTGCGTCCCGAAGAATTTCCATCTGTATGCGAATGATTTCAAGAGATGCCGTCAGGTCGGTCGTAGCGTGCTTCTCGGTTGCTTCTTTGATCGTCTTGAGCATTTCGAAAACATTCACCGATCGAGCATCTTCGCCGAGAACGGAAGCGTAGTCGGTCGGAAGATCCAATTCGATATCTATGCCCTGACGACGGAGTTTTTCGATATCGAGGAGAACGCGGCTCCGGAGTTCCCCGCGTTCGATGATCGAAATCGCCTGCTTCAATTCGTCCATGGCGACGGGGATTGTGACATCGATCAAGCGATCCTCGGTGAGCTCTTTCTCCATCACGACATCGGCGCTGATAGGTGTCGTGATGAACTGTCTGAGGAGATCCGTGTATCGCGTGCGCTCCGCCGCTCTCGCCGCGGTGAGAATCGCAAGGAGCTCCGTCGCCCAGACTCTCTCTTGCTCTGTAAGCGGTGTGCCGGATTCGATCTTGTGCATGATCTGCAGCAGTTGATCCTGCTGACCTTCCGTCATGTACGCCTGATAGTCTTCGCTGTCAGGACTCAGGATGAATGTCACTGCCTGAGTCGCCTGCGGAGCGATCGGCAATGCCAGGAATTCATTCGTGAGTTCAGGCGTCTCATCCGGAGCCGCCTGGTGAGACTCGCTTGCAGAACTTGAAGTACTTTCACTCGACGTCGATGCTTCGCTCGATACCGAAGAGGATGAGGAAGCCGCTTGGTTCTCGCTCTTACAGAGGGAAGAGCAACCATCGCCGCTGAGTCGATTGCCATCATCACACTGCTCTCCAATCTGCGACTCTATGACGCTGTCTCCGCAGAACTCGATACGACAGATGTCACTGCAGCCGTCACCGGCGAGTGCATTTCCATCATCACACTGTTCCTCCGCATCGACTGTGGCGTTACCGCAGCGTTCGAGCGTGCAGACGTTACTGCAGCTGTCGCCGTTGCTCAGGTTCCCGTCATCGCACTGTTCGCCGTCATCTCTCGCAAGATCGCCGCAGACGCCATCTGCATGACTCATGCGACCGAAGAGTGCACTGAGAGTGACGATGAGAACTGCAAGTCCGAATGCGAGGAACTGCGCATGCCGTTTCTTAAAATTTTGTATGAGTATTGAGAGTGTGTAAAATCATCTAATGATAGCAGAAATATGCGATTTTTGCATGTCACAGAAGATGACAGATATTATAAATATGTTTTTATGATATCAGTAGAAATCTGAGCCCAAATCCTTGATGTGCTCAACAACTTTTCCATGACAGACTGAAAGAACATCGATCCTCCCACAGCCTTCGTACCGGTGCAAGTTCACCCAGCGGGTAACAGCCTTTCGCATGTTTTTCTTCTTACGAGCATCGACGGCCGAGTGGATCGGATACGCAGCAGAATGCGTGCCTCTGGTCTTGACTTCGACGAAGACCATCATTGAAAGAGCCCTGTCGTACGCGACAATATCGATCTCAAGCTTCCTGAAATGCACATTGCATTCGCGAATGTCATACCCGTGAGAAGAAAGGTACAGTGCGGCAATTTTCTCTCCGGCAGCGCCTGTCTCCTGTGTCGTCATCGTACATAGGGAAATGAATAAAACATACTTTCTTCTTCTGTCTCCCCCTTAGTATTGCAGAAAGGTGTACGAGAGTACACCATAGGAATCTCCTCTCCATCCCCATGCTCACAAAATTCACATCGTTCACCACCCTTGGCATCAACGCCTATCCGGTTGACGTCGAAGTCGGAGTCACCCCATCCAGCGAAGGGAGGTTTTTTATTGTCGGGCTCGGTGACGCCGCGATCCAAGAGAGCAAGCAGCGCGTCATCATGGCGATGAAATCCTCCGGCTACAAAACACCGATGGGGCGCACCATGACCGTGAACCTCGCACCCGCGCACATTCGGAAAACCGGTTCGAGATTCGATCTGCCTATTGCACTCGGGATTCTCCTGAGCAGCGGCACGATCGACCTGCCTCCCGAGGGTCTCGAAAAAACGGCACTGCTCGGGGAGCTCGCTTTCGACGGATCATTACGGCACATCACAGGAGTTCTCTCATGCGTTCTCGCGGCACGAGAGATGGGGATGAAGACCGTTGTCGTTCCCGAACTCAACGGACCGGAAGCGGCACTGGTTCCGGGGATGAGAATCCTCGCACTGAAAAGCCTTCGAGACACGATTGCGTGCTTACGCGGAGAAATGGAAGCACCTACCATCAAGCCTCCGGCATGCGCCGCACCGACAATCTCGCACGTTGATTTCGCGGACGTCCGCGGACAGACGCAAGCGAAACGCGCGCTCGAGATCGCCGCAGCCGGCGGACACAATGTCTTGCTCTCCGGCACCCCAGGCTCCGGGAAAACACTCCTCGCCAATGCCCTCCGTGGGATTCTCCCGCCACTCACGCGCGATGAGTCACTCGAGGTCACAGGCATTTACTCGGTCGCAAACCTACTGCCCGGCTCCACCCCGCTTATTCAAGAAAGACCCCTTCGCACCGTGCACCACACCGCAAGCGGCATCGCGATCGTCGGCGGGGGACAGCATCCCGCACCCGGTGAAATCTCACTCGCACACCGCGGCGTACTCTTCCTCGATGAACTCGCGGAATTCCCGCCACAAGTCCTGGAAGTCCTCAGACAACCGATGGAAGATCGGCGCATCACGATCAACAGAGCACAAGGAACCGTCACATTCCCCGCCGATTTCATTCTGGTCGCCGCCATGAACCCGCCGAAGTTCAGCGCCGCATCGACGGAACGCATCAAAAGAAGAATCTCGGCACCGCTCCTCGACAGAATCGACCTCACCATCGACGTGCAGCCGGTGGAGATCGCCGATCTCCAAAAGAAAGGCAATGTCGGTGCAGAAACGAGCGCGGTGATTCGGGCGCGTGTTGCCGGTGCGAGAGCGAAGCAAGTAAAACGGTTTCTTGGCAGGTCGATTCAGACAAACAAGGAAATGAGTGTCAAAGACCTCGAGGAACTCTGTCCGCTCGACAGCAAGAGTGCGGCACTTCTGCGGCAAGCTGCTGAGAGACTCTCTTTCTCTGCACGCACCTACCATCGCACGATCAAGGTGGCACGCACGATCGCGGATTTGGCGGGATGCGAAGACATCGGGATCACGCACGTGGCGGAAGCGTTGCAGTATCGGCAATCGGTGGGTGTATGATGGATGCATGCACTATGCCGACCGCCTCGCTCTGCGCATCAAGAAAACTTCCCCCGTCTGCGTCGGGCTCGATCCAATGCTTGCATCACTGCCCGAAGGAATCGAGAAGAGCCCTGCCGGTGTTGAGAAATTCTGCAAAGGGATCATCAATGCGGTGAAAGACACTGCCTGTTCGGTAAAGCCGCAGCTTGCGTACTTCGAGCTTCTCGGATGGGAAGGGATGAAGGTGTTTTTCGAAATCTGCGCGTACGCGCAGAAGCATGATCTGATCGTGATCGCGGATGGAAAGAGAAACGATATCGGATCAACCTGCGAAGCGTACGCAGAAGCATATCTCGGAAAAGAGAAACCGATCGATGCGCTCACGATCTCTCCGTACCTCGGCTCGGACGGCATCACGCCATTTGTGAAGGCATGCATGAAGAATGACCGCGGAATCTACGTGCTGGTGAAGACAAGTAATCCAAGTGCCGGGGAACTGCAGGATCTTCCAACCGGCGATGAAGCCGTGCACGAGCATCTCGCACAACTTGTTGAGAGCTGGGCGTCGGTGAGGATTAGCGAAAAGAGTTCTCTCTCGTGCATCGGTGCCGTGGTCGGTGCGACGTATCTGGAGGAACTTAAGTATCTTCGCACACTCATGCCACACGTTCCGTTCCTGATCCCAGGTTACGGAGCGCAGGGCGGAACGGCTCTCGATTGCAAAGCAGGATTCCTACCCAACGGCACGGGTGCGATCGTAAACGCGGCGCGCTCGATCATTTACGCTTCCAAAGAAAAAGATTGGCAGAAAGCGGCTGCAAAGACTGCAGAATCGATGGCAGAGGAACTGCAGAAAACGCTCACCTGAACTTCGTTCCGGGTGCGAGCGGAGAGCTCCCCTCCACCCACTTGAAATTGCCGGCCTGATCCGTCCACTGAACGCTGCCGAACTCCGACGGTGAACCGGCCTGATCCAGATTGATTTCAAGCGTGTTTCCCGTTGATCCGCTGCGCACTGCGATGTCCCCGCGCACTTCCAGCATCAGAGGTTTGTCTGCAGGCAGAACAGCAATCGAGTCGAGATTCGGACAACTGAGGATGTCCGATCCCTCATTGAAGCTGCAGGAAACGGAGACAGCGGAACCGGAAGTTTGGACATGCCAATTTCTGACGGACACAGTGCCCGCGGAGAGAACGGCAAATGTCAGCTGCTTGAGGGACAGTGTTTTCCCTGGGAGCGCGCTGCCGCTGAAACTGAAAGCACTGACGAGTGTGCTGGTACCGGAAACGAGAGGAGCGGAGACCGGTGATACGCGGGCCACGGCTGTGATGCGTCCGAATGACGTCTGATGCTTGGGAAACGGTGCGGGAACGGGCACATTGATCGTTTCCTTGGTCGACTCTCCATAGTACGTCACCGAGAATGTCCGGACTTCGAGGAGCTGCTCGGAGGAACCACCGGTGTCGGTGCCGCGAATATTCGCACGCAGGACAAGCTGTTGCCGGCGACCGGCGGGAATCTGATACCGGTCGGCACCCGTGAGTTGGACTTCGTAGGTCTGGAGGTAGTCGGTCGTATCGCTCGTGGCTCTGCGTCGGAGAGTCGCAACGAGCTTCCCCGAATCCGCAGTGACGAGCTCCAGTGTGTCGAGGGAGGCAACGGCAGTCACCAGTTTGACTTGAGCGGAGAGGATCGAAACGTTTTCGGCCGTGTTTTGAATCGTGAGATCAGCAATCGCATCCGAGGTCCGGCCGACAATGAGAAAATGACTGACCGGAGGCAATGTGAAGAGTGCTGCCTGTGAAACGGAAGAGGAAGAGCTGCTCATCTCCAACGACGAAGACGACGATACCGGACTGCTGCTGACACTGGATGAGAATGATGGAGAAGAGACAGGAGACGCATACTGACCGGCCTCCGCGAAACGGAACTCGGAAAGTTGCCCTTCTGATTCTGCGAAAAACGCAGCTGTGAGGCGGGCTGTAAGACCACGGGTCAGTGGTGTATCCAAATCAATCGTTACGGGGAGATCCACACCTTTTTTTGCCGCAGCCTGATAGTAAGATTCTGCCCAATGACCGGAAGCCGGCGTCACCTCATACCCAAACAGCAGTGAGAGTATTTTGAGTGCTTCGCCGTAGCTCACGATATCTTCGGGATGGAAGCGGCCATCGGTGTATCCGGCCACGATGCCATCGGCGTACGCCGTGCAGATGAATAGAGCGAACCACTGATGCTGCACGTCCGGAAAACAATCAGCAAGCGTCGCCAGTACTGCTCCGTCGACTGTCATCATCGCCATCTTCAGAAATTCTGCGCGGTTGATCTGGCGCGAGAGCCCGAAGAATCCGTTGCCGTATCCTTGCACAATTCCTTCGCGGCTCAGCATATTGATGCCAGCTGCCTCGGGACTGCTCGGACGAACGTCTTTGTAGAGCGTCCCCGGCTCGATTGTCAGGGCAAAAACAACAGTCGGAGCAAGAACGAGTAAGAGAAAAGCGAGTGTGAGTTTGTGCATAACCGGAAGTATACAGTGAATGATTCGGTGCTAGCTATGAGGAACGAGTGGAGAGTTTTCCATAAAGCGCGGAGCTATTTTCATGACCACTGCATAATCACCGAATGCATAAATGACAAATTGTTTGGGATCGAGAAAACTCATGAGTTCGTATCGGTTCAACACATACGCCTCCGTCCTCTGCCTGTCGCAACGCGAGAGTCCGAAGGTATAGCGATCGAAGCTCATGACATTCTGGAGTTCGCTTCCAGGATTACCGTACTTCACGGTACTCGAGAATCTTGGCGTAGGAAATCCGGTACCAAAGAGCACATAGATATATGGCATATTGCCATTGCTCGTCACGCAAATCGGACCAGATGTCTGTCTTGCTGCGAATGCGGCGGCGGCATCGAGCCCACTCGGGAAACTCTGGGCACTTGTGAAGTAGGCATGACTGAACGAAAAAAAGGAGAGCAGTACGCCTGCGAGAATCGGGACCAACACCTTCATGCGTCTTCCGACCCAGGAGATGCCGATTGCAGCGAACCCGATGAGGGGAAAGAAAAAAGATATTTGCCCGATTAATATTCAAATTGTTGATGAGCATTGCCATCGTCAATGCTGCAACGAGCCAGAACCACAAGATCCTACAGTGATCATCGCGATGCGAATGAAGACGAATCATCATCCAAGCCATGCCGAAGAAGACAAAGGGAAGCACCCAAACATAGAACACCCCAAAATCCGGCAATGCATTAAAGTTGTGACCGTCGGTTCCGAGTATAAGGACTTGAAACACATTGCGCAGTCGAGCAAGGATCTCTGTAAAAAAATTAAATGAGAACAAATCTTTGTTGATTGCTGTCTCCAATCGCGAGATTCCCGTCATCCGGGGAATGGTGAAAAAAGAAGTGGCGAATGTCTGCCAATGAAACATATTCACCATCACAAACAACACGACTGGAATAAACAATGCTGCAAAGAGGGAGAATGCCGAGAGAGTCCATGTGAGGGGATGGAGATGTTTACGCCATGCCCACAGAGCGTAGAGAAAAAGAAATACAGGCACAGTCACATACGATGTGCCGTACGCATACAAACTGAAGCTGAAGAACAACGATGATACGATCAAGAGCCATGGTTGCCGTCTACTCATAACAAGAAAGAAAACAGCGGAGAGAAAAACCGGCGGGAAGAAATTCGCTTCAAGTCCCCAACGCGATGCCATAATGTGCCATGGATTTGTCGCGAGGAGAAAGAGTGCGATCAAGGCCACTCTCTTGCCGCAGAGCTCACGCATGAGAGCAAAGAATATCCAAAGTGAAACGATCCCCGCCAGAAGATAGGGAAGGCGAACGGCAAGAGTGTTGAGACCAAGGAAGGCAATGAAAGGAATGGAGAAATAGGGACCGGCGACATTCATCCCTGAGCCCCATGCAATGAATGCCATCGGATACCGAAGGCCGCTCCGATCAATGCCATAACGAAACACCGAGTAGGCATCATATCCGGCGGAGATCTCATCCTGGTTCAGACCCAATGGTATTTCCCCAAATCGGTACGCACGAATGAACGCCCCCAAGATGATACAGAGGGTAAAAATAAGCAGCTCGAACCTCTGTGGAGCGAATGTCCATCGCATCCAAAGCGGGGGAAAGGCAATACCCTTTTTATGCTTCATAAAAGTATTCTACAGACCAATCCGCACTTTCCCTTGGTGCCCAGGAGAGGACTTGAACCTCCATACCCTTGCGGGTACCAGCTCCTAAGGCTGGCGCGTCTGCCATTTCGCCACCTGGGCACGGCAGCATTGTACTGTGCTACACCTTCCGATCGTAGTGCTTCGTCACGTACTCACGGGCAATGTCATTGAGGTGATCGCCGTAGTGTTGTTCCGCTAGGCGAATGACATGTTGCCTGTCCCTGGCCGATTCCCTCCGTCTCTCCTGCGCCTCGGTGTCAACGGATGCTCGTTTGCGACGATCTTCCGCTTCGATTGCCTGTTTCTTCCCGGTCATCTCGCTCTCGACGTGCCGATGCTTCGAACGCATCATGAGTTCGAGAGACGCCTTCTTCCGCTGCTGCTCGTAGGCGGTCTTCTCCTGCTCCTGAATCTCGGAAAGCCTCCGATGCATCTCGCTCTCCAGTTCTTGCGTCTTCATGCGCTCTTCGGCTTCCCACTTGTAGAGGGCGGCACGCGTGTCGATATCGATGAGAGATTTCCTGGCTCTCACTTCCTGTTCGATGTCCTGTCCTGCAAGGCGCTCCTTCTCCGTTGCCACGGCGACGGCTGCATCCAGCTCTCTTGTCGCTTTCTTCCTCTCCGACTCGATCAGTTTCTTGAGCTCGTTCTCCTTATGTTCGCGTGCGATCCTTGATCCTGCAGCGAGCCTGAGATCATGGAAGTATTCATTCTGCTTCTTGAGCTCCTTTTCATGTTTCTTCCTGCGCTCCGCTTCCCGCTCCTCCAGCTTCTTCTGACGTTCCTTATCCGCTGCAATCTCCTTTTCACTCATCAATCTGACCGTGCGAAATTTCTTTGTGTGCTCATGCTTCTCCTCCCTGTCTATCTCAAGTTTTTGTGCCGCTTGCTTCGCTTTCCCCTCCTCATCGAGACGTTTCTGCTCCAGAACCATCTGCAAAGCCGCCTCCCTCTCAAGCTGGTCTTTCCCCGATTCCATCACCTGTCGAAGCTCCTCTTCACGCATACTCCGAAGATCTTTCTCGGGAGGATTGTTCGGGGCAACCGGCACTGGCTGAGAATCGGAGATCATCCTCTTAGTATAGCAGAAAAACTACTTTTTCTCCACACCGCGAGCGAGAATGCCCGCTCTCCGCAGCCACGGAGGTCTGCTGCTTTAGAGATGTAACCCGAGCTCTTTCAGCTGCTCGTTTGATACCGGTGCCGGAGCGCCAAGCATCAGATCCTTCGCCTTCTGATCCTTCGGGAACGGCGTCACTTCGCGGATATTGGGTTCGCCTGCCAGGATCATCACGACTCGGTCGATGCCATACGCAAACCCGCCATGCGGAGGCGCGCCGTACTCGAATGCATGAAGCAAGTGACCGAATCTCTTCTGCTGATCTTCTTTGGTGATGCCGAGCATCTCAAACACCTCAGACTGCAGAACAGGATCATGAATACGGATCGATCCCGAACCGAGTTCATACCCGTCGAGCACGAGGTCGTAGCAAACGGAATGCACCTTCATCGGTTCTTCTTTTCTCTTTTTCCACTGCTCGAGATTGGGGCTCGTGAACGGATGGTGACTGAAGGTGAGAGAACCGTCATCATTTTCCTCAAACATCGGAAAATCCGTCACCCAGAAGAGCGCGTGCGTCGTCTGATCGATCAGATTGAATCTCCTTGCCGCCTCGTTTCTGATGCGCCCGAGACTTGCGCACACAATCTTGAACGTGTCGGCTCCGAAGAACAGCGCATCGCCCGTTTTCGCACCTGTTTTTTCGATCAGTTTTTCAAGGAATCCTTCTTTGAAGAACTTGAGAAGAGGCGACTGCGGACCTTCGGACTTGAAAAGAATGTAGGCCAAACCTTTGGCTTTCAGTTCTTTGCTGAGCTCGGTCCATGTGTCGATTTCGCTTCTGGAAAGCTCGGCACCCCCCGGGACTCTGAGCGTGCGAACCGTGCCCCGCTTCAACTTCAGCGCTTCCTCGAAGACTTTGAATCCGCAACCGGGCACGAGATCTGAGATATCGACAATCGGAAAATCGAACCGAAGATCGGGTTTGTCGGAACCGTAGGTATCCATCACATGCTGCCAGGTGAACGACTCGACTTTGCTCCACTTGAGTTTCTTGGTGCTGCACTCTGCAATGATCTCCTCGATCGATCCCTGAATGATGTTCTGGACGTCCTTCTGCTCGCAAAAGCTCATCTCAAAGTCGAGCTGCAGAAACTCGGGCTGACGGTCGCCGCGCAAGTCTTCGTCCCGGAAACAACGCGCAATCTGGAAATAGCGGTCGAGTCCCCCGACCATGCACAGCTGCTTGAGTTGCTGGGGACTCTGGGGGAGCACGAAGAAGCTTCCAGGATACACGCGAGACGGAACGACATACTCTCTCGCACCCTCAGGCGTGCCTTTGATGAGACAGGGAGTGTCGATTTCGAGGCACTGCATGCCGGTGAAATATGCACGAATGATCTGGAAAACTTTTGACCGGAGCGCGAGGTTTTTCTGCATCTGCGCACGCCGCATATCGAGGTAGCGGTACTCGAGACGAAGCTCTTCATTCACCGGTTTATCGGAGTCAATCTCGAACGGCGGCGTCTTCGCTCGGCTCAATACCTCAAGACCCGTCGCGACAATTTCAATCTGCCCTGTCGGCATTTTTGGGTTCACTGTTCCCTCCACACGCTTTGAAACCTTCCCCGTAATTTTGAGCACCCATTCGGGGCGTACCGTCTCTGCAAGCTTAAAAACAGCCTTATCGGTCTCCGGATGAAACACAATCTGTGTGAGCCCGTAGCGATCGCGGAGATCG
This sequence comes from Candidatus Peribacteria bacterium, assembly GCA_009691405.1. GTDB lineage: Bacteria > Patescibacteriota > Gracilibacteria > Peribacterales > Peribacteraceae > SICN01. The sequence goes on from SICN01000002.1 coordinate 55,255, forward strand.
AAGAAGATCAGTCCGCCATGGTCTCTGCGTGTATTCACCCAACCGCAGAGGATGACCTCTGCCTCGGCATTCTTTGCAGTCAGTTCGCCGCAGGTGTGAGATCGGAGCATAGACAGAGAATAGCGGATTCTTTCTCTTGCCGCAGCTGAGGCGCCGCGCCTCAGAATCAGGGGCTAATGCCCCTGTCTGCGATACGGTATCGCAGCTACGACATTATTTAAATAATCGTCCCAGCTCCGCCTTAAACTCCTGCACATCCTTGAATTCTCGATGCACGGAGGCAAAGCGAATGTAGGCGACTTTGTCGAGTTTGCTAAGGGCATTCATGACGTCACTTCCGATCGTCTTTGTCTCGACTTCCTCTTTGTTCTTGCCCCACTTCTCTTCGAGGTCACTGAGCATCTTGTCGATATTTTTCTGAGTAACAGGTCGCTTCGTGCAGGCGATCCAGATGCCACGTTCGAGTTTTGTTCGGCTATAGGGTTCTCTCGTGCCATCTCGCTTCACGACAATCAGGGAAGCAAGTTCTTGGCGCTCAAAAGTCGTAAAACGATGCTCGCATTTGCCACACTCACGCCGACGCCTGATCGCACGCCCTTCTTCGGTGAGACGGGAATCGATGACAGCCGTATCTTCGTGTTTGCAGCGAGGGCAACGCATAGGCGTAAAATTGACAAAATCATTTTAGCAGCCATAATATTCTTATGGAAGCAAGTATAACTCACTTGATTCACGCAAGTTGGGACAGACCGGAAAAGCCGGAAGATTCTTCTGGAGCAATGACGATGCCGGTCGGAGCACTCCTGGATAAAATCGATGAACTAGCATCGACAAATGCCTCGCTAGGGGATTTGGTAATCCAAGCCAATAAAGTGTTACCGCAACTTCAGGAAGACCTGAATCTTTCTCGAGAACAAGCGCATTCATTATGTATTGGCATGAACCATTGGATGGAAAAATTCCATGAGATGAATGCGTCGAAGAGAAAGTGGATCGCAGCGACCATCGTGCTGGCAATCTATGCGGTTCTCTCGGGGCTGGAATTCGGATCGTCCGTCGTGGAGAAGTTGAAGCAAGACAGTATTCGCCAAACGGCAAAACCGGATGCTCTGCCATGACCTTCAGCAATGCACGTCTCCCTGTCTGAGTACGTTGACGCGCTCACCGATCACCTCAACCACCGTTGATGCGGGGTGGATGGGAATCGGACCAGAATCGAGAAGGAGATCGGGCTGCAGTTCTTCCGATGCATATTGGCCGATGATGTCCTGTGCACTATAGGTATTCGGCTGTCCGTGAAGATTTGCGGATGTCGTCGCGATCGGGCTGCCGAAGGAGGCGGCAAGCTGCTCTGCAAGGGGAGAGGAAGATATCCGTATTCCAATCGTAGGGTTTGGGATGGGGGTTTGGCCTGCCTGCCGGACAGGCAGGGATGGGGGACAGACGTACATGGAAAATGGAGCATCGCTTCGAAGCGGCAACACAAGCGTGAGCGGTCCGGGTAGATGTTTCTTCGCAAGTTCAAACGCCTTCTTTGAGAACACGACAAACTGTTCAGCCTCTTTGAGAGAAGAAAAAAGCACACTGACCGGCTGATGCACAGGTCTCTTCTTCACCCGAAACAGTTGTTCCACTGCTTTCGGATTTTTCAGGTCACAGGTAAGCCCATAGCACGTCTCCGTTGCATGAGCGACAACTCCGCCATCGTGCAACACACGGATGGCACGATTGATTGCGTTCTCCGATACGAGAAGGATATCCATAGAATAAAAATGAATGCGTACAAATTATCAATTTTCAATTATCAATTTTCAATTCGTACTTTTTGATCGCCTCCTCCACTCGCCTCTCGAGGAGAGGGGACATTGTGATCGTCAGCCCGACCGGCAACACGTTCTCACCAATCTTCAGTTGCACTTTTTCATTTCCGGAAAATGTCTCAAAAATTTCTTTGATATCCAAAAGCAATTGTCGTGGTGCGCGTGCTGGCAGATGAATGGTATGAATGGAAATCGAAGGATGTGTAGATGGAACAGGTGTCGGATTTTCGCCCGCCGTGTATGCGTCCAACCCGACTGCAGCCAGAGGCTCTTTTGTCTGCATCCCGTTTTGTATCCACTGCGTCAGCGGGCCTGCCAGAGCGTCTTCCGGTAAGGAGCTTTGGACCTCTTTCGTCGGGGTTTCCGACAATTCGACATCATCGGTTGCCGTCTCACTCACACCCTCACGACTGCGTCTCCTGCCTGCCGCACTCCAGTGGGTCGCTTCTTCCTCATTGAACATTCCTTCCTGCTTGGCTTTGGCAACCATCATCTCAATCGAGACTCTTTTCAACGCCTCGGCTTTGAGCTGAGGTTGTCCCATGCGCATGTCGAGAGTCCCTGCGATCACCAGAATGGAATCCGGCTTTTCGAGAATGTCTTTGCACTGTGCATGCACGCGCGGGAACAATGTCACTTCCATGCGACCGGTCGGATCTTCGATGGTGAGGATCGCCATCGTGTCACCCTTCTTTGTGTGGATGATCTTCGTCTGCTCGACGATGCCGGCAACCATGATCTTTCGATTCATATCATCTCCCGTAAGACTGTCGATGAGACGCGCCTTCTTGCTGATGTACTTCTTGAGACCCGCAAGCGGATGACTGGAAACGTAGAGCCCAAGCGTTTCTTTTTCCCAGATCAATTTCTTGTACGCGCTTGCCGGTTCTGTGTGATCGAATTCGATCCCGGCTCCCGTGCTGGCGCTTCCCAAAGACTCGAACATGTCGCTTTGGGATGCGCTCTTGTCTCCTGCCGACTTGCTGAACTCCGCGATTTTCTCATACTGGGCGACAAGCATCGCACGTTCGCCGAGCGAATCGAACGCTCCTGATTTTGCGAGTGATTCCAGCAATTTCTTGTTGAGCAGTTTGCTTGGAACTCTGAGCGCAAGATCCTCGATGCTCCCAAACGGTGTGCGATCTTTGCCGTCCGCGCCATCGCGAATCGACAGAATCTGACGAATGGAACTTTCCCCGACTCCTTTGATGCCAAGCAGTCCGAAACGGATCTTCCCGTTCGGGAGAGACGTGAAATGCGCAAGCGACTCGTTGATATCCGGCGGCAACACGTCGATTCCCATCGCTCGCGATTCTTCGATCTCGATGGCGATTCTGTCGGTATCTCCATCTTCGCTGCTTAAGAGTGCCGCCATGAAATCCGTCGGATAGTGAGCTTTGAGGTACGCGGTTTCGTACGCGATGCGCGCGTAGCAGGCTCCGTGTGATTTGTTGAATCCGTAGTTCGCAAACGGTGTGATGACGTCATCGAAGAGGGTCATCGCAAGCTTTTCCGTGTACTTTCTTGCGACCGTTCCTCGGATGAATTTTTCGCGCTGGCTGTCGAGTTCTTTCTTGATCTTCTTGCCGATGGCACGGCGGAGAAGATCCGCTTCCCCGAGCGAGAATCCAGCAAATACCTTCGCCATCTCGAGGATCTGCTCTTGGTAGATACCAACGCCGTACGTCGGCTTCAAGATCGGTTCCAAGTCCTTGTGAAGATATGTCACCTCTTTCTCCCCGTGTTTGCATTTGATATAATCGGGGATCTTATCCATCGGACCCGGTCTGTAGAGAGACACCATGGCCGTGATGTCGTCGACGGTTGTCGGTTTCAGTTGCTTCAAGTACCTGCGCATGCCGCCGGATTCGAGCTGGAAGACGCCCGTCGTCTCTCCCCTGGAGAGAAGCTCAAATGTTTTTTTGTCATCCGTCGGAATCAAAGCAATATCAATCTTCGTTCCATGCATGCGCTCGATGATCAGGAGTGCCGTCTGAATGATCGTAAGATTTTTGAGTCCGAGGAAATCCATTTTGAGAAGCCCAAGGGATTCGAGGGGCTTGGCATCGTACTGCGTGATGACGATATTCTCGTCCTTCGGGGCTCGCTGAAGAGCGGTGTAACGAACGGCAGGCTCCGGCGTGATGACGACGCCGCAAGCATGCACGGACACGTGACGCGCTTTGCCTTCAAGCTTGAGGGCAATATCTAAAATTTTTCTGTAGGTATCGTTCCCTTTGATGCCATCCAAAAGCTCGTCCGTGAGAAGTGCGTCTTTCAGTTCCGTCCCCGGTCTGTCGGAGATGAGTTTTGCAAGCGCGTTCATTTCCGCAAACGACACACCAAACGCTCTGCCGACATCTTTCACCGCGGCGCGAGCAGCGAGCGTTCCGAATGTGCAAATCTGAATTACGCGATCGGCACCGTACTTCTGGCGTACGTACTCCAGCACTTCATCGCGACGCGTGTCGGCGAAATCGATGTCGATATCGGGCATGCTGATGCGTTCGGGATTCAAGAACCTCTCGAAAAGGAGCCCATGCTCGAGCGGATCGAGTGTCGTGATGTCGAGCACGTAACTCACGATTGATCCCGCTGCAGACCCTCGTCCCGGTCCCACGGTGATCCCGCGACGCTTCGCTTCGGCGATGAAGTCGGCAACGATTAGGAAGTAGCCCGAGAATCCCATATCTTTAATGACACCGATCTCGTACGTGAGGCGTGACCGGATTTCTTTCTCGCGCTCGGGATGTTTTGCGATGATGTGGGCGTATCGTTTTTGGAGTCCTGCTTCGCACTGCAGATTGAGGAGTGATTCTTCCGTTTCGCCTTTCTTCACGGGGAAACTTGGAATCTTGTACTGCCCGAAAGGAATCGTGACATTGCAACGCTCCGCAATGACACGAGTATTTTCAAGTGCCTCCGGCACATGCGAAAATGCCGCCTTCATCTCCTCGAAAGGCCGCATCGAGAAATCACTGTCACGCATGGTGAAGCGTCCGGTATCCGACACGTTCGAGTTCTTCTGGATGCAGAGGAGAACATCGTGCGCCTCGGCGTCCTCCGGCCTGCAGTAATGACTGTTGCAGGTTGCGACGAGGGGAACGCCATACTCTTTTGAAGCACGTATCAGTTGTTGGTTTACTTCGGACTGACCGGGAACGTTCGGCAAATCCATCAATTCAAAGTAGAAATTTTCTTTCCCAAAAAACGATTGATACTGCGTAACCAAAAGTTTCATCCTCTCCGCATCGTCCGCCATCGCCGCCTGAGGGATCGCCCCGCTGATCGGACCCGAAAGCGCAATAAGTCCTTTGCCGTACTGCTTTAGGAGCTCGGCATCGACACGCGGTTTGTAGTACATGCCCTCGAGCGCCGCCTTCGTCGCAAGCTCGAGAAGGTTGTGGTATCCCTCTTCGGTGGAGGCGAGAAGAACGAGAGGGTACCTGCGAGTATCGACTCCGCTCTCCTTATCGAAACGCGTTCGGGAGGCAACGTAGGTTTCGAGCCCGAGAATCGCCTTCAACCCATGGGCTTTGCAGGCTTTGTAGAATTCGATGAGTCCATACGTATACCCTTTGTCTGCAAGACCGACTGCAGAAGACCCAAGTTCTTTGGCTCGAAGCACGATCTCCTCGGGGGTCGGAACCGCCTCGAGAAGGGAGAATGTACTGTGGCAATGCAGGTGAACAAAATCAGATGGTTTCATACATGGCGATGGAGACTTGCCCCGCGAAGCTCTTCGAGAGCGAAGTGGGGTGAACGAATTCCGAGGACTTCATGGGCGTAGCTTACACCTTTAGAAACTCGGTGCGCTGGAGGAAGGAGGCGGAGGCGGCAAAGGTACGCCGCAACGAATTTCCTCGGGATCACCCAGAGGACTTTGGGTGCCACTACAAAAATCTGCACTTTCGAACCCGTTTCTGCAAAAGCATTTGTCTGCCAATTGTTCGTCCGTGTACCTGCCGGAAACGTACGGGTGGCAGTACGGATTGAAGGACCTCTTGGCGATGGAATCGAGCAGATCGTTGCAATGACCGTCGACGCAGGAGCGGCGGAGGAAGTAGGCGACACTCGGAATGTACTCATTCGGGAGGAATCCTTCCGTGACATCCGAGAGTGCTTTCACCGCATCTTCAAGAGGCTTTACCGCCTCGAGAGTCCTTTCGTAGGAATCTCGAAAGATCGCATCGGTGGTTCCGATATGCCTGTCGCTGTCTTTCATAATTTCTTGAAGAGCTGCGGTCGCATTGAGCTTATACAGAAAGTGGGATTGCTGCTCCTCTTCATCTGGAGCAAGTTCCCTGGGGAGCGGACGTCCCGCACCGATGATCCCTTTCCGTTCATCGAATGTTCTCATCAAGACGAGCGGATTCGGGAACGTGAAGAAAAAGTCGTACGATGGACGGAACAGCGCGCCGATCGGCAGGACTCTCCCGAGAGGGGGAGTATACGTAAAATCTCCGCTGTCCAACTCTCGAAGATTCGGAGTCCGGAAATAGTCCGGGAATGCACTCAAAACAGCATGGAATGAGGAAGCATCGGGGGGTGCTTGACCTTGCGGTTCGGGTGACGGCGGGAGGAGGCAACCGACTTCCGTCGCATGTGGAGGAGACACCGCAGAACCTTCCAGTGGCTCTGGTGGCAGTGCGCCCGTAATCGCTGCGATTGCCGCTTCGATATTCCAGAGCGCCTGCCTGACGAGGGTATAGATTTCGGATGCAAGCGCATCCGACTGATTTAAGAAATCTTTCAAATCATCATTCTCAATTTTCAGTGCGGGAGGAAGAGTATCTCTGATTCGGGAAAGAACACTGGCATCACAGCCGTATGTCTTGATGTCCGGCTCAGCATCTTCATCCTGCGGCGGATCATCCGGCTGCGGCGGGAGGTATCCGATGAAGTGAGGACTATAGTCTGTGGTATACGCGCACATCGGATCGTCTTGATGCACCTCATCGAGGAGCGGTTCCGCCATCGAATCGAAATCCGATGCGCTCTCGAATGGATAATGATATCGAAGAAGGTTGCCGGAGAACGAAGAATCGACAGAACCTCGGAGGAAGATCTCATACGCATCGAGTGTGAAAGCGTACACGGTGCGAAGCACCATCGACGCTTTGATGTTGCACGCCTGCGTTGCCACCTCCATTGCATTTTGAATGGCATTCAACTTGTACTGAAACTGGAGTCGATCGCTCTCGATGCACAGTGTCCTTTCGCGCAAGGACTGGGATTCAAATCCGAGATCGAGCGCAATCCTGCGCTCCTGTCGAACCATCGAAAGATTGTTGGCGACTTCCTGGATATTCGCCTCGGTGTCACAGGAACGAGGGGGAAGTGGCAACCCATTGGCTGTTACAACACCACTATCGGCGCGCTCCAACGCATTCTGCACCCATGGAGACAATGCAGTGGCGAGAACCGTTTGCGGGAGGAGAAGGAAGCCGATCAGGATGAAAAAATTCTTCATGGGCTAGAGTCCGAACGTTTTGAAGGGTCCTGTCCATGGACAGGCGGTCTGTGTCACCGGAGCGCGCTTCAGTTCCAGGAGCAAATTCGCCATCTGCCGAATGAACGTCGCCATGATCGCGAAAAGTTTCTGATCAACGGTGATCGTCTGGTCGAGCGCCGCTCTCTGTCCGATCTCGAGTGCGCGTGAGAGGAAATCGTTCTGATTCGCCGTCACTTCCGATGCGTTGTCGAGAAGCAGCTTCATCGTCCCCGCGGCGTCTTGCGTGGGTGATTTCACCAATGTCTCAGCACGAAAAATGCAATCGCCAAACATGGGTCTCGGTGCATCGCCATTTTTGAGACAGTACTCGCGTTCAAAATCCTGCACGAGCAGGTGCCCCATGTACGCGGGCACTGTAAATGACGAGTCGTGTGCGGCCTCGGTATAGAGACCGAGTTGGGGATCGGCTCGAATGCATGAAAGATAGGGTGATGTCGCTTCGTTCGTGACGACCGTATTGCGATTCGGAACCAACGTATGACCTTTCATTGACTGCGCAAGGCAGTGACTCACATAACAAGCATGTGTGGTGATGTCATCTTTGTACTGCACCAATGCCTCCGGTGTGCAGACTTTTGTGGTATCGATGGGGATAAGATCCGGATTCAGGCGATTTTGGTCTTCTGGATCGAGAAGGGGAGTGCCATCATCCTCATACAAATTGATGATGTCTGCACAAAGATCGGGGTCCGTCGTCGCTCTCGTGTCATCAAATGAGCATTCGACGAGAGAAATAGTGTCGGGATTCGTATTGTTGCACAGTGCCACAGGCACCGGCACTGTTCGGCAGAGGTACCCACGCCTTCCGACCGTGCGACTGCAGAGAGGAGACCGAATAGGATGGTCGTCATCGACAGTGATTCCTGGGCCTGTATATTCGAAAGGATAGGCGAGCGCGTTCCCTCCCACATCTGGTTCAGCCATCACGGGATAGTTCTCCGCCCTCTTGATGTCAAAACGGATGAAGTGCGGGGGATAGATCAACTGCAGCCCAAGGTCGTCTCTCCTCGCCCAGAACGCAACGTTTGGGATCTTTTTGAGAGACGGAGTTGAAAACTCTCCAACCTGTGTCGGATCACCGGTAATCTCTAAGGCTTCTGCAATTTCAGCCAAGGTATTCCCGACGCTTGTTCCAATCGTCGTAAATCTTGGATCTTGTTCATTATCATCTCGGAAATATCCGAAATGAAAACGGAGAATGACTTTTTCCAGATCCTCAGGACTGAACAATGCTAGTTGTGAAGCAAGTACATCGATTTTACTGTCGAGTGTGCTGCCTGCAGTGACGACCGTCCCATCCCACGGGATGAGCCCCTCTTCACCGGACCATACACGCTTGAGAAGCAAGCTCAGTGTCCCGAGCGCCACCGGACGGTGAGGTTCATCCGCGATGGAAAGTTCCGCACCGTTTGCCGCCATCAAAAGATCGTCCCCGAGACTTTCGGCATCTTTCTCCGCCGTGACGAGAGAGAGAATGGAACTCCGAAGATCAAGACACCCGGTATCCGAAGCACCCACGACAAATTCTATCTCCTGACCGGAGGTGTCCAGTTTCCCTTGACAAAGACCGTCGTCGTCTCCCGTCCAGAGAATGCCGAGCACCGCGTTCTTGATATCGGCATACGAGAGATCGATGCCGTTCTCGCCCCATGTCCGCATTTCATTGATTACGAAATCCATGAGCTTATTGCGGGGGTTCGCACTCTCGCCTGTTTGCTGTAGATCATCGAAATACAGGTCGAACACGGACGCCAAGCCCGCCTCCGGGAGAAGGACGAGGCACGCCAAGAAGAGGGAAAGGAAGCGCTTCATTCGGGTCGAAGGGAATCGTCGGGGTCGTGAAGGGAAGTCACCGCATCCCAGATTTTCGGCATGCAACTGATCGTATCGGCGAGCAAGCCGAGCTCGTTTCGAAGATCGAGCGACGCACGCTGGAAACACACGAGTGATTTCGCATACGCATAGTTCAGTTCGAGCGATCGTAATGTATGAAATGTGCGGAGCACCGCGAGCCTCGCGCGCTGCTTCTCGCTCTCGATGCGCGCATAAAATGCCGTCAATCGAGTCGTAAACACTTCCTGCACATTCTCCGTGGGGCATTCCTCCGCGCACATGGAGTCATCCGACGGTGTTGTGGCGCACGCGAGAACCTGCGTGATCTGCTTGCAGGTATTCGTCTCTTCATCGCAACAGAATGAATTGGGGTTATCGACATCTCTGTTGATCGCCACCATCGAGTCGGCAGTCTGGCTGAACTCGGAAAGTTTGCATTCGTATTCGCGCACGAATTCCGCGACCACCGAATTGAATGAGGCAAATGTGACGGGAAGCATTTTCGGGTCTCCTATCGCAGGTCGGTAGTACCAACCCGGCATTTCCTTCGCGAGTCCCGCCAGTGAGCCGATCCCTCCCTCCGTTCCGGGGACGCACGGCCAGGATGACGGAGCTTTCAGAAAGTCTTCACGCTCCCCGACAACACCCGAGATGCGCTTTCGGAAAAGGTCTGTCGTTTCTCGAAGCGTCTTCAAATTTGCAAACACGGTGCCTGTCGATGTGCATGCACGAGGGTCTGCACCTGACTCGAAGTACACGGAGGCCGCCGGAGGCAAGCCGACGATCGCTCCGCGGAGGAATCGTGACGAGCCTGCGATGATGCTTAAGATGAAGAGTAGAACAACAAGTGTCCGATGCTTATCCCAAAGCGAATGCCACTCACGCTTCATGCCGACAATGAAGGAAGATGTTTTCAAAATGGCACGAGAGGAGGAGTCATGTTGGATGTATCCGGTCGATCGCACTGACCGATAAAACACGGGATCTCATGGAGCTTCCCGAGCATCGAGACCATATCGCGGATGGGTCTGATCACGAGATCGGGGAAATCTCCTTGAAGCCAATCGATGATCCCTGCCTTCTGAAGTGTGCTTCGGTAGCCGCTGTCGTAGGAAAATGCGAGCTTTAATACTGCTTTCTCGGCATAGAGACTCGTCTCCGACATCCCACTGCATTCGGTCTCCAAACCCAGTCGATCGGTCGGAAGGTATCCCGTATCGACGAAGCTGCAGGAAGGATAACTGTCGATTGTTTGTTCCACGCATCCCATCTGCTTGATCGTGAGTGATGTATTGGCATTCACGTCGAATGACTTCTTCATCGCAAGGCAGATCGCATTCGTTCTGCACCGAAGAACCCGATAGCTTTCGACGGCAGGCCACACGAGTTCCGAGGTAAGGCGCTGCTTCGTCCCAAGAATGCCTGTTCCGCTCTCGGGTGCCAGCCCACCGGTGAACACTTCGATGTCTTCTTCCCTGTTTTCCCGAGCACCGAAAACACGCGAACGGTACTCGTCGTGAATGACACTCATCCGATCAATGACATGTCGCCTGCAGCCATCAGGGGTCGCCGCATCGGCACTACGTGCGGATTCCGGACTCGACCACGGCAGGAAAACAAAAGCTGTAAGGAGAATGCCGGTGCCGAGAAAGAAAAGGCGAAGTCTCATAGGGAGGTCGTGGGACGGAGATCAATCTCGACGGGTGGAGTGAGCCAGGGGAAGAGGCGTTCCAACACGGGAAGCGTTGCATTTTCATATGGACTCTGCGAATCACTGCTTGGGAGCGTCGTGAATCTCAGTGTGTCTGCGATATCCGTAAAATCAGTATCAGCAGTTGGAAGGAATGTCGCCCATTTCGCAACGGTCGTTCTCTGGCCAGGGAGGAATGCGCAGATCACGTCTTCTTTACATTTGGGAACAGCGGGGAGCGGGAACTGGTTCCGTACACGGAGCGTTCTGCCTGCAAGATCCTCCGTTCTCTCGGGCAACCAGCGGGAATACAGTCTCGCAACACGTTCTTTCAAATCATTTTCGACATGAAGAATCCTTTCGGGGTCGCCTTTGTCGGGATTAGACGGAACGAGAACACTCTTGATGAAACGGCAGTACGAACCGCGCATATTGTTGCGATCGAGGCTGAAATTCGTTCCCTCATCCGCAACGATTCCGTCATTCGATTCTTCTTCCCACTGCGACTCAAATTCCTGATCCCCGATCTGCGTACCGTCGATCATCACTCGGAACTTCATCAGCGTATCAATTGCTGCTGCGAGATCCATCGACGGAGGAATACCGAGCACTCTCTCGGCAGGAAGGTTCACCGTCGGTGCACTGAATTCATCAAAGACAGCGGCATCGGGGAGTGTTGGCAGCGACGGGAAATCTCCAGGGGCTTCCGGCTTCGTGCCGAGAAGTGGAGGGCGCGGCAATTTGATCTTCACCTGGATCGGCCAGAGTACTGGGATTTTAAACTCCCCTCGTGCAGGAGCGAGGAACGAGAAATCGTAGAGCTGATCTTTCGGAGGATCGCCAATCAAATCTTGCAGGTCATCTGGAGGAACGTAACCTGAATTTCTAGGTGAGCGGAGCGCAGCATCGCCCCACCATTTGTCGAGCAGTGAGTACACGGCGATCGAATATCGCATGTTGGAACACCACTGGAGCTGGCACTGATCCGCCTGCAACATCGAATTTTGAATATGCCTCCACACGCGTTTCAGTCTCAAGCGATCAGCATTCTTCATCGCAGCCTCCTTCAATTTCTGCGTGTTATCCTGATACCAATTCGCCATAAACCGGTCGATTTGTTTGAGAGGAGAAAGGAATCCGATCAGCTCTTTATCGAGTGCATTCCGAAGCTTGCGTTGGCTGAGGATGGCTCCGCTGTACTCTTGGAGTTTTGCAAGAATCGGATCAGCCTCCCCGGAAAAAGACGCTCGAGGAGGATTGGCGTTCTGTGCATCTGCGTCCTCAAGCTGCTTCCAGTGTTTCCACTCGAAAATCAATTTGTCGATCTCTCCCTTCGATGCCAAAGGCACGAGAATGGGGATGCGCACCTCGCTCAAAGGCATGATGTAACTCCGTTTGAATGTCGACAGCACATTCCCGATATCCTCGGGACCCGCTCGAAGTGTCAGCTCTACGGTGCCGTTTGGTTTTGAGACTTTCGCCTGCACGTATTGGAAAAGCGGATTGTCATCATCGAGTCCGGCGATAAAGCGCGCCGGCATGATGAGCCGAACGGTCGGTGCTCGCGTGAGCACGAGGAGTGCTTTCTCCTGTGCTTCCCAGTACGCACTCAAGCTCCGGTGATCGGCATCATCAAACATATCCGTACGGATGTTGTCGCGGACCGTCTTGCTCGCACGTTGCTTCGCTTCAACAATCGAACCGATCACTCCCGTGATATCCCCGGGGTCGTCAAAATCCTTCTGCAATTCTTTGAGCTTCACGATATCGATGACGGAGAGATTCGTTTGATCATCGAGAACCCACGGATCCGCTGCGTTTCTAGAGGGACGCAGAGGATCGACCGGTGGGTCGGGGTCGGGGACATTCTCGAGCTGCTTATGCCCCACAAGATCAGGCCAGCCCTGCATCTCATTCGTGAGAACAAGTTCGCACTGCTCGTCGTTGTCTTTGCCTCCCCCGTCGCCTCTTCCGGCAGTCACCGTCGTCTGCGGATCAAAATCCGTAAGATCCTTGTTGGTCTCTTTGTAGTATTCATAACACTCTCCGCGAAGGGTCCCGAGTGCACCCGTTCCGAACCGCACATGCACTCCGGGTTGCATGAACCCCCCTGCATAGTGACGGTAAATCGAACTCGGGATGGACAGATGCTCTCCCGGCCTCTTCACATTCAGAACCCCATACGGACCAAGAATGGTGATAACGGTCGTATACTCGCACTCGGTGATTTTGTTGTAGTGAAAGGGAAGCCAATCGGTACGACAAGTATCGTTTCTTGGGAATTCCACTGCGGCAGGAATTTCCGGTTTCCCTTCCTTGGTATCGATCATCGACGTCTCCATAATAGTATCGAAGATGCTGTATCGAGCACTCGTTCCGGTGCAGATGAACGTGTTGATGGGATCAAAACAGTACCGCTTTCTGGGGCGCGGAGGACATTTGTCATGCGGAATCGCCGAAACGGATTCGCAATCGCACATCGATTGCACGGGGATATGGATGCCGGGAAGCTGCGACATCGCACGCCATGCGGAGGCGAGTTGTCTGCAATGCTTGGGCGTCGCGTTGTCCCAGCGGATGCACCAGTTGTACGGATTGATTTGTATTTTCCCATTTCCATCGACAAGCCTGACGGAACCGCCGTCGAAAGCAATGCAAGGGTCTGGGCCATCGCACGGAGTGTTCTTGAAATCGATATTTTTATGGAGAATTTTATCGAGATCCTCGTCATACATCGTCTGAGCCTCCGTATGAGGTCCCGGAGGAACCGCAAGCAGATCTCCCGAGCTCGTGATGTACATATCGCACGCCGACGCGAAGCCAAAGGCGGTGTCGGGAAATTGAAACACTCCACGCGTGCCGATTCCCGTCGTCGGGGAGCCGAGAGGATTGACATTGTCGCGACCGGGAATAGCGATGGGATCCTCGGTACCGTCGGGATAATGAGCGTAAATCTCCGGAATCGGCACATCGCCTTGTACGGAATTGCCAATCACCTTTGCATCCGTGCCCCTTGCCCATCCTCCGCACTGCACCGTTTCTATATTGTCCTTCACTTCCTGCACCCCCGCTTGAAAATCGGTGAAATTTTTCGGTACACTGATTCTCGGTCGAAATTCATCGGCACTCACGGATGCTGTAGCGGTGAGAATGAGAAACGCCAGAGAGGTGAGCGCAATGCGCTGAAGCATGATTGTCGTTCAGTGTACTTGAATGCATGCTTTTTCGCGCGCGAACGCGATGAAAAAAGTATGATAAAAAAATAAATGTATTTTCCATCAACATCTTCCTCTTGATCCATAAAAACCTCGGGTGTACATTCGTTCACGAGACCTCCTCTACTTCCATTCCCCCCTCAGAGATGTTCTCTCTCAACAGAGTCGAAATCATCGGCTACCAGACACAGCCAGTTGTGACCCGCCAGACGCCGGGCGGCACGAGTGTGACCGATTTAAACGTCGTCGTTCCCTATGCATTTCAGTCCAGCAAGGGTGACATGATCCAAGGCAAGAGCTTCCACACGGTCACCGTATGGGGAAGCATGGCAGACGTCGCCGCTCAGTACCTTCGCCCGGGATCGCAGGTCTACCTTTCCGGACGACTGCAGACTGATAATTGGGATGATGAGAAAACAAAAGAGAAACGTTCGAAAACAAAAATCGTGGCCATGGATATGATCATGCTCGACCCGAAAGACGGACAGGGTGAAGCTCCGGCAGCTGCTGCCTCTCTTGTGCAGTACCTCAACCGTGCGGAGGTGATCGGCAATGTCACGCGCGAACCCGAGATGCGCACAACCACCGCCGGACAGAGTGTGCTCACAATCGGAGTCGCCACGAATGAACGATGGAAAGACAAAGGCACCGGTGAAACCAAAGAACGTGCGGAGTTCCATAATATTGTCATGTGGGGAGACCTCGCGAAAACCGTGCAGTCATCCGTGAAGAAAGGGCAACGCATCTTCGCTTCCGGTCGGGTACAAACACGAACCTGGGAAACGAAGGAAGGGCAAAAGAGAGCAACCACCGAGATCATTGCGGATCACGTCACGATGCTCGG
>SICN01000015.1 GCA_009691405.1 Candidatus Peribacteria bacterium
AAAGGGCAAAGCAAAAGGATCAAAAATTCCAGTTCCAGTACTCTTCGGACTCAATAATAGAATTGACCAGCATTTTGATGCGGATGCCTTGAGCACTGATGGAAAAATTGTATTAGAAGTAGAAGCAGGAAGAGCGGTTGATAATTACCAATTTCTTAAAGATATTTTTCAGGCGTGCATGATGTATGGGGTCGAATATCTGGTGTTAGCTGTGAGAAATGATTACAGAAAACATGATGATTTTAAGAAAATCTATTCTTTTTTGGAAACGCTTTATATTAGCAACAGATTGCATTTGCCCTTGAAAGGCATATTGCTTATTGGATATTAATTGATTAGTTGTGAACAATTTTCAACACTTATTTCTATATTTAAATCTGACAGTTTCTTTCGGCTCACGCCCTGCCAGGAGAAAGCCCTGGATATCCTCCAGAGGCAGGGAAATGTGTTTCTGACAGGTGCGGCAGGAACGGGGAAAAGCTTTCTTCTCGATCACTATCTGCGAGGCAAGTCGCCGGAGGACTTTCCGATCGTCGCGAGTACAGGTGCTGCAGCGGTGATCGTCGGTGGTAGGACATTCCATAGTTTCTTCGGGCTTGGGATCATGGAGGGGGGGCTCGAGGCGACCGTCATCAGAGCCATGCGAAGCAAGAAATTGATGAGACGATTGCAGCGCGCGTGCTGCATTGTGATTGATGAGGTGTCGATGCTCTCAGGCACGACACTCAGGGCTGCAGAAACGATTGCGAGAGTGGCGAGACGAAGTCCGGAGCCGTGGGGAGGACTGCGGATCATCGCCGTCGGGGATTTTGCACAACTTCCGCCGATTACTCCGGGTGGCATGGACAAAGATTGGGCGTTTCTCCATGAAGTGTGGCGGGAGAGCGAGTTTACGCCGGCACTCCTCACGACCGTTATGCGTACCCAGGACACGAGTTTCCTCGAGATCCTGAATTTCGTTCGTGAAGGCATTGTGAATGATCGTGTCCGCACATTTTTGGATGAGCGGACGAAGCAATCGAGTGGCGACGAAGAGGGGACGAGGCTCTATCCGCATCGTGCACTTGCCGATCAGTATAACTTGCAGCGTCTGGAGCAGATCGAGGAACCGGTGCACACCTTTCCGACCGAGTACATCGGCGAGGGGAAGTACATCGATGCAGCTAAGCGAGCTCTTCCAATCCCCGATACGCTGCTCCTGAAGAGAGGCGCACTCATCATGATGCGGAAGAACGATGCATCCGGCGAGTATCGGTACGTGAATGGCAGTCTCGGACACATCCGCAGTTTTAGCGAGGATGCACTCTCCGTGCATTTACTTTCGGGTGAGGATATCGAGGTTGTCAGAGAAAAATTCAGTTCTCTCGACGGCGATGGGAACGAAGTCGTCGCTGCATGGAATTTCCCCGTCACACTCGCGTGGGCGACGACGATTCATAAAGCACAGGGCGCGTCGCTCGATCGAATGATCGTCGATCTGCATCAGCTCTGGGAGCCGGGGCAGGCGTACGTTGCCCTCAGTCGTGTCCGGTCCGGAGCGGGACTTCGGATCGAACGGTGGAGCACGGGTTCGATCCGCGCTGAGAAGCTCGTCACAGCGTTCTATGACTCTCTTAGCGACAAGGCAGAGAAGTACCAGCCGAAGCCGTTTTTCGAGCCTGCCACTCAGACGATCGACGAAGAGCCGAAAACGAAGAAAGCGAGCCTGTCTCAGAAAGAACGCCTTCGACGAACGCGGCAGCTTCTTGCAGACGGTGCAGGACTCTCGCTCATTGCCGAGGCGTGTTCTGTCACCCAAAGTACGGTGCTTAACTACATCGAGAAATTGGTGGCAGTCGGTGATGCACCGAGCCTTATGTACCTCATCGACGATGTGCCGGAGGTCGATAGAATCAGATCATTGTACGAGGAACACGGATTTCAATTCATGAAGCCGGTCTTCGAAGCACTCGATGGTCGGCTATCGTACGATCAGCTCAAGCTTGCGCGGATTGTGATGACGGCGAATGCGTAGTGGAGATTGCCGATCCATGCTCCTGCTTGTACTTCGCTGTTGCACGTATGAGCGCTTTTTTGCCGAGAAGGTAAAAAAGTCCAGGATGGACAACCATTTCCACAATCAATGACACCAGCAAGCCACCAAACATCGTGACAGCCAGCGGATGCAGAATTTCCTTGCCGGGTTCGCCCGCACCAAGCATCAGCGGGATGAGTGCGAGCATTGCCGTAAGCGATGTCATCAGCATAGGTGTAATACGATTGAGAGAACCCATGACGATCAAATCTTCACTGAATGGAATACCATCCACCGTAGCCTTATGCACCCA
The DNA here is from genome assembly GCA_009691405.1 of Candidatus Peribacteria bacterium. Lineage (GTDB taxonomy): Bacteria > Patescibacteriota > Gracilibacteria > Peribacterales > Peribacteraceae > SICN01. The sequence goes on from SICN01000015.1 coordinate 2,328, forward strand.
GTGCTCAATGAGCAGAAGCCCGTTTCTGGCGGCCAAACCCAGCAGGGAGATCAGCCCTACGAGGTGTGCAAGGTTTATGACGTTTCCTGTGATAAAAATTGCGGTCATTGCGCCGAGATACGTGACGGGAATGATGATCAGCACTTGTAGAACGAACGAAAAAGACCGGAACTTGAAGTAGAGCGCAGCAACGATACCAAGGAATGAAAGGAAGCTGAAAATCGCCAAATTGCGAGAAGATTCTTGTTGGCTCTGATAGGTTCCTTCGTAACTGAGAAAGTACCCTTGCGGAAGCTTCAGCTCTTTTTCGATCCTCTCTTTCAGTGTCTCAATGATGGTCACGCTGTCCCCATCCAGAATGCCAGACGAGATGACGATGCGCCGCTGTCCGTTGTCGTGACTGATGCTATTGCGTCCTTCGCTGACGGTGATATCTGCAATGGCGGAAAGAGGCACAGTCGTTCCGCGAGGCGAGCGGATCAGTAAGCTGCCGATCTGCTTGGGATCTTGCAAGGACTCTTCATCGAGGCGTAATATTAGCGGAAAAGAACGCGACCCTTCGAGGATTTGGCCGATCTTTTCTCCTGCAAGCTGTACTTCCAGCATGTCCGTGAGTTCACCGAAGACAAATCCATTCTGCGCAGCGCGATCTCTATTTGGAGTAATCGCAATCTGTGGAATCCTGACTTCCTGTTCGACGACGGGATTGAGCGTGCCCGGAATGACAGCGAGCATGCCGCGTATTTTTTCAGCATAGGTATTGAGTTCTTCCAGATCAGAGCCGAAGAGCTTGATCACAAGCGGCGCACGTACGCCGGAGAGGATATGTTCGATGCGATGGGAAATCGGCTGTCCGATGCTTACGTTCGCTCCCTGGAGGTTGATCCCTTCAAACTTTTCTTTGATGGCGGCGATGACTTCATCTTTTTCCGCATTCACATCAATATCCAATTCCATCTCCGATTGATTCACGCCGTTCGCATGCTCGTCGTCTTCAGCTCGACCTGTGCGACGGGCGACCGATTTGATGCCTTCGACCTGCAAAATGGCTTTTTCCATTCGCGTACCCAGTTCGTTCGATTGATGCAGCGAAGTCCCAGGGGGAAGCGACACTCCGATCGTGAGCGTGCCTTCATTAAACGGTGGAAGAAAATCTTTGCCTGCCTGAAGTATCATGAGGCCCGTCATCACGATGGAAACGGCAATGACAGTCAGGCCGACCTGCGGGTGATGGATATTCCAACGGATAATGGGTTCCACTTTCCGTTTGATGAAGCGGACAAGCCATGTCTCCTTTTCTTCTTTAATAAGTTTGGACCCCGGTAAGAAGTAGAAGGAAAGGATCACTGTGATTGTCATTGCCACAATCATTGAACAGAGAAGCGACACGATGTAGGCGAGTCCGAGCGGAGCGAGCAGCCGGCCTTCGATATTGGAGAGTGCAAACAGAGGAAGGAAAACCAGAACGATGATCACCGTTGAGAAAACGATAGATCCTCTTACTTCAGAGCTTGCTCTCACGACAATTTCATAGTTGGAAAGCGGTATTGCCCGCTTTTTATTTTCCCGCAGCCATCGAATAATATTTTCGACATCGACGAGGGCATCATCCACCAGCTCACCTACGGCAACCGCAAGACCGCCGAGCGTCATCACGTTGATATCGATACCGAATGATCGCAAAATAAGGATGGCCGTGACGAAGGAGAACGGGAGAGCCGTCAGAGTGATACCAATAGCGCGGAAATTTCCAAGGAAGAGTATGAGAATGATGATCACGAAGATCGCCGCATCCCTTGTCGCACCCATGACGTTCTCAATGCCGTTTTCAATGAATTTTTCCTGCTTAAACAAATCGGTAAGAATCTCAATATCTTCGCCAAGGCTGGGGTGAAGCTCCTCAAGCGCCACCTCAATACGCTCGGTCAGTTCCACAGTATTGACCCCCGGTTGTTTCGTGATGCTCAGTAAGACTCCCCGTCTTCCGTTGATGCTGGCATCCCCGCGAGGAGCGACTTGCGCCGCTTTGCGGATGTGCGCCACGTCCCGAAGATAGACGAGGGTTCCTTCATGCTCAGCGATAACGGTGCTTCCAAGCACATCCAGATCGGCGCTGCGACCAATAATGCGAATCGGGTACTCCAGTGCATCAGTGGAAATGAACCCACCGCTCTTATTTTCTGTAATCGCCTGAAGTTTCTCCTCCAATTCGGTGATTGTCATCTGGAGATTTGCCAGTTTCACGGGATTCACTTTGATTTGATACTCCTGAATTTCCCCGCCGAGGATGGTCACGGACGCGACTCCAGGCACGGTCAGCAGTTTCGGACGCACCGTCCAGTCAGCCAATGTCCGTAGCTCCTGAAGATCGGGGTTTTCGGCTTTGCTGGAAAGTCCGATCAACTGTATTTCTCCCATGATGGAAGAAATAGGTCCCAATTTCGAATCTACTCCTTCGGGGAAGGCAATCGCTTGCAGCTTCTCGCTCACAATCTGGCGGGCAAGGTAGATGTCCTTTCCCCAGTCAAATTCGACGAAGACGAGGGATAAACCTGCCGAGGAGACGGAGCGTACTCTCTCCACGTCTGGAGCCCCGTTCATCACAGACTCAATGGGAAACGTCACGAGAGTTTCCACTTCTTCCGTGGCTAATCCCTGCGCTTCAGAGAAGATGGTCACTGTGGGACGGTTCAGATCAGGGAGGATATCCACGGGGGATGTCACGGTGACATACGTACCGTAGAAAAGCAGTCCTGACGCTGCCACCAGCACAAGAATGCGGTTAGTCAGTACGGAGCGAACGATGCGATCAAAGAGATTCATGGGTTGAGGGGGTATCATGGCTGCTTGGTGTCAATCTCCAGCCCGGCTGAAAGTTCCACGGGAGACTTCACCACGATCCAGTCCTTTGCGGTGATGCCCGACTTTATGTAGGCGTATCCGCCATGGATGAACATGACCTCAACCTTCTTCGCTTCAGCGGTCACATTAGGCTTTACAGTCCAAACAGTGCTGGAATCCTTGCTCAGCTGCAGCGCAGCTTCGGGGATGACGAGCAATGAAGGGTCTTGAGTGACGGGAATCTGTACACGAATGGTCATCTGTGCCAAAACGCGATTGGTATCGTCCTGCGCCGGAATATCCGCTTCTACCTGAATCGTCCCCGAATCGGGATCGACAGCCTCAGCGATGCGCTTGATGACGGCGATGAATTTCTCGGATGGTGCCGATGTCGGGGAAAAATTCACGGTTGTTCCGATCCTTACGAAGGAAAGATCCGACTCGGAAATATTGAAGCGGACGTACTTACTTTTGTTGTTGATAAGATTGAACACGGGCTTCTCCGATGTGACACTTTCTCCGGCATTCACGTACCTTTTGGTGATGATACCCGAGAAAGGAGCGACGATGGTTCGGCCTGCCCCCACCTGTTGCTGCAGGCGCACAATCTCGGCTTCGATGATTTCGGCATCCAGATCGGCGTTCTGCTTTCCTCCTCTCACATCCACGATTTCCCTTTCCGTGGTTGCACGGATCTTCCTTTTCTCCGCTTCCAAAGAAGCAAGCTCGGAAGTGTCCTCTGCGAGTTTCGTTGTCGATTCTGAAAGATGATCGGTGACATCGCCGATTTCTTTTCGAATTCGATCCACTTCATGTCCGGGGAAGGCCGGCGTCTCGGAGATCCGAAGCGATATCTGACGTGCCTCCTGACCGATAGCCATTGCGAGGGAAGCGATCTCGACTGGTTCGGATGTTTCTGTTTTGAGTATTTTCTTCAATGCGAGAAGCTTGTATTCAAATTTTTCACGAACGGAGAAGTCGCTGCCGAAGCCGGGAAAAATTTCCGGTCGCCTGTAATAGTCGTAGGCACTGGTATTCAAGTAATCGGCGATGCCATCGGAACGTGTGAAGAGCATTTCATTCACGCTTTCGAGAAGGTCGAATCCGGCATTGCGCATGGATTGCAGTGTCTGTTTTTTGACCTCTTGCAGTCCTACAATTTCGGCATCAATACGGTTCAACTCCGCTTCACGTTCCTCCTCCGTCGTGCGGAGGTGCGAGTCGATCGTGAGCGACGCGCGCTTCTTGGCTATCTCGAGTTCTTTTCGTTTGAATGCAATCTCGGCAATCAATTCCTGCTGGCTCTGGTCGGGTCGCAGGAGCGCAAGGACTTGTCCTTTGCCTACACGACTTCCAAGATTTGCCGACAGTGATTGGATGATTCCATCCTGCAAGGGGTACAGATCTGCTTGCTGCTCGGCGAATACTTGTCCCGCTGCTTCGATGGTCACTTGGACTGTATCGGCACTCTTTGGCTGCCGGACCGTGACAATAGGATATTCAGATTCAACTGTCCTATCGATACTTTCTTCTCCTTCGTGACCGCCATCATGGCCGGCACTGGCGTCTGCATTGCCTTGCGCGATGACAAAGGTGATGAAGATGCCAGTGACGCCGAATGCGACAACGGCAGAGACTGTTTTGAGATTGAGAAAGCGAAGAGCGGGAGGACGCTTCTCCCACGCTTGCCGGAGGATGGAAAGAAAAGATTCGATCGTCATGAGTAGAATGGGAAGAAAATATCAATCGCGGTGAGGTGGTTTGTTGCTGTCGTCGTGCGATGAAGAATGACCGTGTGCGGGTTCCTTCGGATCGTCAACGTGATCAGCAGGTGCTGCTGCAGAATCGTCGTGAGGCTGCACATCTATTTCTCCTTCATGATGGTCATCGGATGCTGCTGCAGTTCCTGTATTTTCTGAGGAAGTAGTTGCAGCAGTCGGTTCGGTATCGTCGGTCTCTTGTGTCGTGGCACTTGTACCTGCACAGCCCACGAGAGCGACTGCCAGAAGGAGAGGGGTAAGGTGTTTCAGAGAAATTTTCATAAAAAGAAAATGAAAAGAATTAAAAAATATACGCAGCACAAGCAACACCACGCGGTGCGCTTATGAACGTACGAACAATGATTTAGATTCTCATCGAGACCGTTGCTGCAAATAATGAGGCATGCTCAAACAACGGAGAATTTCTTCCGATGAATGCATGTGAAGCGTATGTTCGGCTTTCACCATTCCCCAATATTCTTGTGGCAACAAGACTATCAATTTGGACAGAGTAAGTAGTTTGTGCGGGCACCTGAGCGATGACCGCTTGCTGCGCATTCATATGACAATTGCTTTCCGCGTCTGCAGCGTGAAGCGTAACTGCTTCATGATCGGCCACTATACTGTCAACGTGCACCGAAGCATGGTCTGTTTCCGGTGCGATTCCTCGTTGACCATGAAAAGCACCGATCATCAGAACTCCCATACCAAGAGATATAGTGAGCAGTCCTGCGGTCAATCGAGAGAGATGCATTGACAGAATATTATATAGGAGAATGATTACGGAAGCCAGTCAAAGTTCACTGTTACAACCTTACCATCGATCTGAAACTGCGTGAAGGCGCGATAAAACTTGCCCGGCGGTAATGTTGTAGTAAATACAGGGTGCGCACCTTCTTCCGAAGCATGAGCATGAATGAAATCACCCGTCATTGAAATCAGAACGCTGTGTCCTCTTGCACCCAAATACTCTTCTACTTGCACCGGTTGACCATTGGTATTGGTGATCTTGTAGGTGAATGAAACGTTCTCCCCGTCTTTTGCCGTTTGCAGTTCGATGCGATACCCACCAAGTGTTTTTATTGTTTCAGCGTTCTTAGCGATGCCAACCGTGCCGGTTTTTCCATCATAGCTTCTCTCAAAGAGAATAGTGTGTGCCGACTGATTCTGTTCCACAAAATCCGCATACAGCCAATACTTGCCTCCGGCAGGGGTTTTGTATGATACCCGCCATGTTCCACTTTCATCGCGAGTCGGATGCAGATGTGAGAAGTATTGCAAATCATCGCGCACGACGATCAGGTGCATCTCTTTCGTATGGCTGATGCCGAAATTTTTGAATGCCGATGTTTCTTCGAGGATCGTGAATGCGATCTCGCTGTCATTGCTTTGGTCTTGGAGCGTGAGGGACGATGCATGTTCGCCTTTGACTGCATGGCCTTCCCTGTGAGTGGAAGAAGGTGGCACGGCGCACGCGGAGAGAATCAGCAAGCAGCAGAGGGAGAGAAGGGAGTGTTTCATGGGAGTGAGGGGATTATCCGCTAATTTTGGAAAACAGGAAGAAGAGAACAGTGAATCCGATGGTCATCACGTACGGAGCAATATCCGAGATCCAGTTCTTTTTCGTAGGGTGAAACCATTTCAGAAGAAGCGAATTCGTGACGACAGAGACGGAACTGAACGCCATCGCGAGCCCCGCGAGTTCCGGTCGAAGAATAATGCCCCAGTGCATGAAGACTCGCGCGGCGATAGGGATCCCAATCACGTTGAAGAAGAGCGCGAAGAACATGTTCTGCTTGATCTTGCTTACGGTTGCCTTGCTGAGTCTAATCGCAGCGACGACGTCACGAAGATCATTTTTTACTAGCACGATGCCGCCCGTTTCCATCGCGATGTCTGTGCCGCTGCCCATCGCGATGCCGAGATTCGCTTGCGCCAAGGCTGGGCTGTCGTTGATGCCGTCGCCAACCATTGCAACGCGCCTGCCTTGTTCTTGCAGTTTTTTCACCTCACTCGCTTTTTGTTCCGGCAGCACTTCCGCAAGGACATGCTCAATGCCGACACTTTTGGCTATGGCGAGGGCGGTACGCGTGTTGTCTCCTGTGATCATGTACACAGTAATTCCCATGTTCTTGAGCAGAACGACAGCTTCTTTTGAAGTTTCTTTCAGCGTATCCGCTACGGCAACAATGCCGATAACATGCTGCTGATCACTCAGGATCATTGCCGTTTTTCCTTGTTCTTCCAGAGCTTGCATTTTACTTTCGATATTCTTTGCATCAATGTTCTGTTTCTCCATCAGTTTCCTATTGCCGAAAAAATACTTTTTTCCCTCAAGCGTTCCTTCAATTCCATGGCCGGGAATAGCCTTGAAATTTTCGGCTGCAGAAAGCGTCATATTTTTTTGTTTTGCATGGTTGACGATACTTTCAGCAAGTGAGTGCTCGGAGCCTTGTTCAAGACTCGATGCGAGTTGTAACACATCTTCCTCAGATCCTTGCAGTGCGATGAGATCCGTGACCTCCGGCTTTCCCTTTGTCAGTGTTCCCGTTTTGTCGAAGACGATCGCATCGATCCTGTTTGCAGCTTCCAGGGGTTCTCCTCCCCGGATGAGGATTCCCAATTCTGCACCTTTGCCGGTCGAGACCATGATGGCCGTCGGGGTGGCGAGACCGAGTGCGCAGGGGCAGGCGATGACGACGACGGAGACGAATGCAAGAAGCGCAAACGGGAGTGGTGCTCCGACGATAAGCCAAGTGGCGAGTGTCAGGATGGCGATCCCGATGACCGCCGGTACGAACCATGCAGAAACTGCATCGGCAAAATCCTGAATCGGAGCCTTGCTTCCTTGCGCGTCTTCGACGAAGCGAATGATTTGCGCGAGTGCGGTGTCGCTCCCCACCTTCTCAGCTCGGAATTCGATGCTGCCGTGACCGTTCATCGTGGCGCCGAACACGTTGTCTCCTTCTTTCTTTTCCACGGGGATGCTCTCACCCGTGAGCATCGATTCATCGACTGATGTCAGCCCTCTCGTCACAATGCCGTCGACGGGAATTTTCTCACCGGGACGGACGATTACGATATCACCTACTTTCACTTCTTCAATCGGGATATCCACGGCATTGCCGTTTCTGAGGATGCGCGCCGTTCTCGCTTGCAGACCCATCAGTTTCTGAATTGCTTCGGATGTTGCGCCCTTCGCACTCGCTTCCAGCCACTTCCCGAGGAGAACGAACGTGATGAGGAGTGCAGCCACTTCGAAGTAGAGATCTTCGTGCGCTCCCACCAGTGTTCCTGTTTCCGCCGCGTGCACGGCCAGATTCCAGAGACTGTAGACGTACGCGGTTGAGGTGCCGATCGCGATTAAGCTGTCCATGTTGAACGTCCGCACCCGGAGTGCCGACCACGCACTATGGTAAAAACCTGCTCCGAGCCAGAATTGAACTGGAGTGGCGAGGATAAGGGAGACGATGCCCATCCACCCCACTACGCTGAAGCTTCGCGGGGCAAGCGATGGCAAGAATGACAGCAGCATAAAATACAGCATCGGAAAACTCAGGATCAGTCCCCACAGAAATTTCTTGCGGTAGATCGCAATTTCTTCGGCTTTGCGGCGCTTCTCTTCGCCATGATCCACCGATGAAGCGACTGCCGCGCCGTATCCGGCTTTTTGAATGCTTTCGATGAGAGCAGGGAGAGTGACCGTACTCTCGTCGTAGACAATCGTTGCTTTATTCGCACCGTAATTCACATTTGCTTCCTCAACGCCTGCAGTCTTCTTGAGCTTGCGGATGATGAGCGCACTGCAACTGGCACAGTGCATACCGGTGATGGCAAGGGTGGTTTGCTTTGAGGACATGGTGTTTAGAGAGAAAAAACTGCGTATTTTCGATCAAGCGATTCAATTTCCTTTTTCCATTGCTGGATATCAAAACTTTCATCATGTTCAATCGTTACTTTTTTCGAATCAATATCCACGCTGATAGTCTTGATCGCAGGAAATTCACTGCTCACATCCTTGATGAGTGCCGCGCACGAGGCACAGTGCATGCCGGGGATGGAAATTGTTGTGATCATGCGGGTTCGTTCAGAGAACATTGAAGGATCCTCTGACCATGCCCATCGAGCAACTGAAGGCCAAGGGACCGGAATTTTGAGCCGTGAAATTGATTTCGTTGATCCCGCGCGTGAGAGATCGTGTGATGCCGAGAGTCGGAATGACGATTTGGCTCGTGCAACCTTGCACTCCTTCTCCGTCGATCATCCATTGTACGGGAATGCCTGCCTTGATTGTCAGAGTGCTTGGTTCATATCCGAAACGTGTCACTTTCATTGCAACTTTCTGAGTGTCTCCCGTGATGACCAGAGCCGATCCGGCTGCAGAGGGGGGATTCGTTGCCGTAGAGGAAAGGTTGAATCCGGTGAGGGCAAGTCCGCTCTGTAGATTGGAGAATGCAAGCAAAAGCACCAGTGCGCCGGAAAAGCGGAGGAAGAGGCGCGAAGCAGCGCCTTTTGCAGTCGATGAAATGACACTCAGACCCAGAAGTGACGGTAATGTACCGAGTGCGAATGTGGACATGATCAGGGCACCGGCAGCAAAATTTCCTGATGCGAGAGCCACGAGCTGCAGTGATTGTGTGAAACCGCAGGGCAGGAAGAACGTGAACGCACCGAGCATAAATGGCGCAGCAGGATGATCGCTCTCGGAGAAATTATGGATCCAGTGAGAGAGTTTCTTCGGTGGGGGAATGGGGAAACCGCCTTTCGGGATGATTCCGAGAATCGTGAGAGCCAACCAGAGCATGATGAGTGCAACGGCGATACTCACGATGCCGGACATTCTCGTCGAAAGCGTTATCGATTGTCCCGCAATACCCACGAGTCCGCCAAGGACAAAGTAGGAAACGAGACGTCCGATATTGAATTGGAGAAGAGGTCTGAATTTCTGCCACGGTGCTTCCGCTCGATGCAGCTCATTGTGTTTCGCTGCAAGAGCCAGGAGCAGCCCGCCTGTTACGGCGAGACAGCTGCTTGCTCCTGCGACGAGACCGATCACGAACGTGCCTCCGAGTGACAGTGCGTCCGACGTGGAAGGAGCAAGAGAGAGAAGATCGAAGGTTTGAAGAAGTTTGTAGACGGCAAAAATGACGAGAAGTGATGCTCCTATCTCCAGCCATTTTCTGTTCTCCTCTTCTGCTGCGGAGACAGATTCTCCGGGAGAGAGCACACGGTATCCTGCCTTTCGAATGACTTCCTCGACGTGCTTGGAGGATGTCGTTGCGTCGGCATTCATAGTGATTTTCACGGTGCCTTTTCGATGATGCGCATCCACATGCAAAATGCCGGGCATTCCTCTGAGTTTTCGCTCAAGGAGCAATTCGCAGCTGCCGCATGTCATGCCGGAGACAGAAAATGTCATCACGATATGTTTTGATGCGGTCATAGACAGAAGCGAAAAAGATAAAGAATACTGTTATCGGCTGGATAAGCCGATGCTGCGGATGATCTCTGCAATGAATCCATCGTAATCTTTCTCTTTCTTCATTTTCTCCTGCGCGCAGGTGTGCAGGTGGCTGTCGAGCACTTGTCCCTGGATATGAGCGATGTGTCCTTTCAGTGCGAGGAGATTCTCGAGAATGTGCGGGCAGTATTCATTCTGCTCGATCATCGTTCGCACTTTCATTGTCAAACCTTCCAGCCGCTTGATGCCGTCGAGTGCTTTCTTCTTGTAGTCTGCTCTCATGCTTTGTAGGGGTAGGGGGTAGGGGTACTATAGATGTGACATTCTCCATCGGTCAATGACATTGATCAGATTCGCCTTCGAAGGTTGTGCTCTTGCACAGAGAGTCACGGAGGGTAAGAATGAGCGTTGTTCTGCGTCGCTTTTCCCCTCCATTCTATGTCCAATGATTTCCATGCCACTGCCGAAAAGAAGATGACGGCACTCGAGAGCTGGCTCTTGCCGATGTTTTCCAAGCTGCCGCACTTGCCGGGGAATGCAAAGCTAACAATCACGAAGATCGCACCATGGTTCGCTTTGATCTTCGGAGCGCTCGGTCTCCTTGGGATTCTCTCGACGGGAGCGATTGCTTCCATTCTCACATTCTCGTTCTTCGGCGGAGGACTGATGCAGATTTCGTGGACGATCTCGATTCTTGCCGCCATCATCGCCGCCATCTTCCAGCTTCTAGCGTACCAACCTCTCACGAAGAACCAGAAGAAAGGCTGGAACTATCTTTTCTACGGCACCGTACTTACGGCAGTCGCCGCTCTCGTCGATCTGCTGTTCGGATACGGATCGGGAGCAGTGCAGACGATCGTCGGTTCGTTTATCGGACTCTGGCTCCTGTTCGAAATTCGATCGTCGTATCGTTGAATCCGAGATCTACTCGGCTTCCATGATTTCGATCGCCATCGTCACAGTCGTCTGCCCCTGTCCTGTTCCTGTGATGAGGAGAGACATCGTGCGCGTGTCTTTCGTTGCCGAGAAGATAGAAGTCCCCGCACCTTCCATCCTCGTACCGACAGTCCAGCCTTTCGCAGCAAGCTCGGTCTTGTAGTGAGTCGTGACCGTTGCCGTATTGTCTGCCGTGGTGGAGACGATTGCCATGTCGGGCTTTCCCGTCTCTGGATCCATCGAAGCGGAGTAGGAGACCGTCGATCCGGGATATGCTCCCGGTGCGTCTTCCGGCCAGTCGCTCGGCATATCTTGTGCTCCGATTTTGGCTGTGCCTTCTTCTGTTTCGTTGTCCATCGATCCGTCGAGATTGACATCTACATCGTTGCTGCTGCCGCACGCTGAGAGAAGTCCAAGCAGTGCGAGGGATGAGACGATCGTCTTGAAGGAGCGTTTCATGGGAGAGGGAGGGGAAAGAGGCTTGAAAGTATGGTAAAGGATCGAAGAAGCAGGAGCAATGATCATTGCATCACGCAGAGGTTTGTAATCCTATCTTCTGCTCCCAGATGTCGTTCACACTGCAGTCTTACTGCAATGATGCCGTTGCAAAGGTGACCCCGAACGGAACGCACCAGATCACTACGCTCTTGTAGAGACCAAGATCGACATCGGCAGGAATATCATAATTCTGGCTGCCCTTATTTCCTTTTAATTTGCCAAGATCAAGAGAGCCGGAATCAACATTGCCGTTTGTGTCACGAACGAGATAGACACTCAGTGCCGGACCGTTCGTCACCGTAAAATCCTCAAAGCGGAGGATGCGTTTTCCGTCGGGCAGGAGGTAGACAGTCGCCGTGCCCGATCCGCGATGGAAGTTGTCTGCATCCTTGAAGGAGCCGCTCAGTTCCACCGCAGGCGGAGATTCCATCGGTTCGTCCGCCACGGTATCAGGCATTTTCTCACCCAATTCCTCCATTGCTCTCTTCGCTTCCATGCGTTCCTGCTCGGGCATTGCATCTACTAGCTCCGGTGTCAGTGATTCGATTTCTGATACTCTTTGCTTTTCATCATCGGTGAGTCCTGATGATGGAATGGGAAGTTGCTCATCCACAATAGTATCGAAGAACAAGGGAGATCCGAGATACCACCCGATTCCAATCAAAACAGCGATGGTGATGCCGATGCCTCTATGCTTTGCGTTCATAAAAACTTTGGAAAGTCAGTATAGCATACATCAGGAGACGCTTTGTACGCGCTAATGTTGGCAGCCCCAGATCCGATCTCTACGAACACCCTCCTGATGGAAATGCTTCGGTGGTATGAGGTTATGAAAGGGATGAAAGTTGCTGTGTGAAAACTGCAGGAGCCAGAAACATCAACAGTGTACGGATGTAGCGGTTTACTGAAGCTATAACTATTTCGATGCCTCCGACGAGGCTTTCTTGTTTAGTTGAACAGAAGAGAGAATTTTGGAAAATACATCTTTCCATCCAAGCAGTGTAGCTGGCAGTTGTCCTTTTTGTAGATTGTCTATAAATTTGTCTGGCGCATTATCGTCGAAGTTCCAGACACGTTCTTCACCGCACCCACTACTGTTTGTCATGAAGTATTCGGGTACTGCCTCTATCAGTTTTTCTTTTGGGTAGACTAGATTCATGCCAATGACAGAATCGTGCGTGTACAACTCTGCTTGCCATGTGAACTGCACATCGCAGACTTCTACTGCTGAAAGGACAAGCCCCATGATTCCATCGGATTCACCATGATGGACTATCTGCAAGGTATCTTGTTTTGCCCAGCTGATAGCTACTGGTTTTCCTGCCTTCAAGGATTCTGCTCTTTCAATTGCTCCTTTTTTATCCATCATGAACCTTGCTTTTTCAGCATCGTCTAAATCGTCAAAGGATTGAACCATTACATACAATGTCGGTTCCTGCGGATTATTACCCCAATTCTGCTGTACTACCTGTATTCCTGTTGGGACAGAGAACGACACACCCAACTCGGGATAGGTGATTTCCTGTCCAATGATCTCAGCGGCAGGAGGTTTCTTTTCCGCGTGTGAGTTTTCACTTATTTTATTTCCACAGGAAGATAAAGCCAGTGCGACAAAAATAATCGCTAATCTCTTCATGTCAGTATTCTAGGGTATGAAGGATTCTCTGTACAAGATATTATTCGTCATTATCTGATGAATAGTACAAAATAGCTTCCATAAGCCATTCTTTCAATAGTGGCAGCCCCAGGGAGAATTGAACTCCCGTTAACGGATTGAAAACCCGCTGTCCTAACCATTAGACGATGGGGCCACGAGGATTGATGATGTCAGAAAGAGCAAACTGAGTGAGCATTAGACCCCACTACGCTCCTGCGGGAGCTTCGAGGGGCAGGCGATGGGGTCGGGAAAAATTAAAAATGTAGAATGTAGAATTGAGAATGAACAATCGGTCAAAGTTGACCTTGCTACATTCTACATTCTAAATTCTACATTCTCAATTTGATCCACCATCAGCTGTCAATTGTGAATTTCTCGTTGCTGCTCGACAATATCCGGCATGTCACTCTCCAGTTTCTGCCTTGTCCTCGGTGTGTTCTTCTATGTGTTCGGTTTCCCGCTCGTGTTCTGTGATGAGCGCTATGCACTCTGGCGGAGGAAAATCATGAAGGACAGTAACCTGGTCAGGATCATCGGTATGGCGTTTGCGATGATTGCTGTCACGACACTCCGGAGAAATTTTGCGTTGAGCTTCGATATTCGTGGCTTCGTCGTCGTATTCGCGTGGCTTCTCTTCTTTAAGAGCATCGCCATGGCATGGTGGCCGGAGGCGTACGAGAAATGGCACAGAGCGTTCGAGAAAAAATTTCTGCATCGTGAGGCGTCTCAGATCATTGCCGGGATTTCGCTGGTTCTTCTCGGTGCATGGTTTTCGTATCTGGGTATACTGCTCCCGCTGTGATCGAGACATTGATGACCATCGGCTTCGGGATTCTGCTGGTTGCCTGTACTGTTTTCTTCGTTCTTCTGATACTCAGCACCTCCGTGCAGGCAATCTGGATGGTGCCGTTTATACCGACCCCGAAGGCGATCACGAATGGCATGCTCGATTTTGCCGAACTGAAGCCCGGACAGATCGTCTACGATCTCGGTGCGGGTGATGGTCGTGTGCTCCTTGCAGCCGAGAGGCGCGAACCGAAGATTCGTGCCATTGGGTACGAAGGTGCAATCGGCGTCTGGCTGCTGAGTAAATTTCGCATGTGGCTTCGAGGGAGCAAGGTTGAGATGCGCTGCGCAGACTTTATGAAGAATGTGGATTTCTCGGATGCCGACGTCATTTTCACGTATCTCTCGATCGAGAGCATGAAGAAGCTGAAGCCGAAGTTCGATCTGCAACTCAAAAATGGCGCACGTGTCGTGACGCATGCATTCAGAGTGCCTGGGATGCAGCCCGAGAAAGAGAGACTTGTGACTATGCCGATGGGGAGAGGTAGTCATATTTATTCTTACATTTGGAAAAAACCGTCTTGAATTGATATGCATACTTCGTAGCTGAGGTTCGTAACCTCAGCCGGCGGTTGAGCCGCCGATTGATTTATAACGAGATCACCGCAAGTGGCAAATGAGCGGAGATGTTCGCGATCCAGATGATGGCGTGTAGCAGTGCGAAGCACAGGTACGAGACGAGGAGCCCAAGCGGCAACCAAAGCAAGCCGACGATCGTTGCGATGAATCCAAGGAGCATTGCAAGTGGGATGATGGGTGCCACGAGGAGGTTCGTGATGGGTGCGATCAGAGAGATTTGCTTGAAGAGGATGATCGTGAGTGGGAGTGTGGCGATCTGCGCCGCAATCGTCGCGGTGAGTGATTCGCGAAGAGCGAGGGTATCCGGAACGAATCGAAGAAATTTCTTGAGCGGTGCCGATAATTCCGTGATGCCGATGACGGCAAGGAAGCTGAGTTGGAAACTCGCATCGTACCAGAGCGAGAGAGGATTCCAGCAGAGCATGAAGAATGCAGTCCAGAGAATGGAGAGGCGTGCAGTCGTCTGTCTTCCGGTTTGCAGTGCCAGAAGACCGAGGATACCCATGATCGATGCTCGTACGACCGAAGCGCTTCCGCCAACGAAGATCGCGAAGAGAATGATGGCTGCGATGAGGAATGGAAAACGTTTCTTCAGTGGTATCCAGAAGAGGAACCCCGAGAGGAGTGTGAGGATGATCGTCACGTTGTATCCGGAGATCGCGATGATGTGGGTGATCCCTGCCATACGGAAATCATCGGTGAGTTTCTCTGGGATGCCTCTGCGCGATCCTGTGAGCAGTCCCGCAAGAAGCGACGCATGCGGTTCGGGGAGTATGCGGTTGATCGAGGATTCAAATCTGCTGCGCACAGCGAAGAGACCGCGAAAGAACTGATCACTCATCGTCGGTGCCGCTATGTCTCCGGTGTCAGCGAGTTCGATCTTCGCTCTTGGCATCAAGGCATAGATGCCTTGCACGCTCAGGTATTTGTCGTAGGCGAAATCCTCGATGGGTTCCGGTCTTGCGAGTGTCCCTGTGATCGTGATGCGTTCGCCGTACCGGTACTGCGGCCATCCGCCCATGTCGCTCACGAGGATTTTCCCCGATACCGGAATGGCATTTTCCTCTCCATCGACCAATTGTTCCGCCATCACGGTGTATTTCGTGACCGTTGGTCGAATGTCTGCGGCGTCGACGATCTTGCCATGCACCGTGACAGAATTTCCGTTCGCGTAGTACTCGATGTCGCCGTTGGTTGTGACGTGCGCCGATGTCTTCACCACAACAGTCGCGAGCATTATTCCTATCAGCACCGACAGCAGGAGTGCCAGAGTGTTCTTCTTTTTTGCAACAAACAACGAGAAAAAACACATGGTCGCTACGAAGCCGATCCCGATCAGGATTTCATTCGTTGCGGTGACGAAGTACCCGAGAGCGATCGTCAGGATGAATGCGATGAGAAAGCCATAACTGATGCGAGAGGCTTTCATCATGCACTGCGTATCGCCATTAATGCCTTGTCGAGCATGATCCATTCGTCGGTGGAGAGTGTCTGCGGTCTTCGCATCGGGTCGATGGAAGCTTCTTGCATTGCTTCCGTGCCGCCCGGGGTTTCGCCGATCGTGTTTCGAAGCATCTTTCGCCTTTTGCTGAAGGCGAGTTTCGAGAGTTTGAGAATGCGTTTCACGGTTTCAAGATCCGCTTTCGGTTCGGCGAAGCATTCGATGTGCAGGACTGCGGAATCGACCTTGGGAGGCGGGAGAAAGCAGTGCGGAGGGACGAGGCGAACCAGAGAAGGCGTGCCGAAGAGACGAACCAGCACCGTGAGCATGCTGTCACTTTCCTGCGAACAGATGTTCTCTGCGACTTCGCGTTGGATCAGCAGCGTCATCGCAGTCGGACGCTTCGGCGATTCGAGAAGAAGATGTGTCAGAAGGGGAGAAGTGATGTGGTACGGAATATTCGCAACGACTTTGTATGCTTCGCTCGGCATTGCTGCCTGCAGTGCATTGCCTTCGACGATCGTGAGATTCTTCGAGAGCTCTGCGTTTTCATTCATTGTGAAAATCCTGAGCAGCGGAATCATCCGCGGATCGATTTCGATTGCGGTGACATGTCCTGCACGACTGAGAAGTTCCCGCGTCAGGATCCCGATGCCGGGTCCGATCTCGACAATCGAATCGGTCTTTTTGATATCGGCAACAGTCACGATATCTTCGAGCACCGACTCGTCGATCAAAAAATGCTGACCCT
>SICN01000016.1 GCA_009691405.1 Candidatus Peribacteria bacterium
GATCGATCTTTGCCAGAATGTCCGGAACGACTGTTTCGATTCGTTGTTTTGTTTCTGCGATGACAGCATCGATCTGGTTCTCTGGGATTTCCATGTCGGCTTGTTCGAGCATTTCCGTGTCGAGTGCGTACGGATTCTGTTCGATATTGCGAATGAATTCCGTGATGTTGTGTTGCTCGCTTACGGTTGTTTGTCGCATGTCGATGATGTCCTCCGTTGTCGGGGTGTTGCCGTCTGCAAACGGACGGACCATTTCGACCAGTTGGTATATTCTCTCCTCTGCAGCCGGGCTTCGTGCGATGAGTTCCGGAATGTTGAGAGCCGCAAGTCTGTTTGCCGTTCGTTGAACCCAATCGATCGCATTCAGCTCCTCCGTTCTTTTTTCAAGAAGCAGAACTGGCAACGCGTCGCCGTTTTCGATTTGCTGCATTTCCATGCCTTTCTCAATCTCCTTCAGTCGGCTGATTGCACCTTCGGCTTCGGTGAGATTCCTATCGTTTTTGATCGGCTTTCGTCCGTCCGCGATGTCTCTTCGGATATGCGCGAGCGACATTGCATTGTCGTCGAATGCGTCACCGATGCCGTCTTTCGTGATGCCGTAGCGACTGAGCGCGTCATCTACATGGAATCGCTTGCTTAGTGTCGTCGATTTCTCGAGCAGTGCGGATGCTCGTTGATTGATGCGCGCGTCCAGATACTCGGCAATGGTGTCGGCCGCCGAATTTAATTCTTTCAAAAATTTATTGCGTGCCTCTGTGCGTGCTTTGTCATCCTTCGGTTCGGCGTCCTGACCGAATGCACGTCGGAGTCTGTTTGCTCTTGCCATATTCTCGAGAATGCCGACGAACGATTGACGATTCTCGAGTGTGTGGCTGCCTCTGATCTTCAGAATATCGCAGATATTGTCTTCATGAATCAGTTTGTTGTTGATGCTTTCGACAATGCCGATGCCGTTATTCTTATTCTCGTAGTCCGAGAACCTGCCTAGCATGTTATTCAGTTCATTCGTGTCGGCTTCGAAGCCGAAGCTTCGCCGTATATTGTGTTCAACTTCGGATGTTCTGCTTTCGTACTCATCCACCTTCTGTCGAATCGCTCCGACAGTGCTCAGAATTCTTTCCAATGGAAGATTGTCATTGAACAGCGCAGTCACGGCGTCGGATGCCTGTTCTGGTTTCGTTGCGCCGTCACCGATTTTCAGCTCTTCGCGTTCGTTTTCCAGCGCATTGGCTCCGTCAAGGATTTTCAGCGTTGCATTGCCGTTTTGTGAAAGTTCCGAAATCAAAATCTTGGGATCGACGGAGCGAACCCGTCCTTCGATACGGTTGCGAATTGCATCGACCGGATCGTTGTCCTGCACATGCCCGTGAGTTTCAGAGGTTTCGTTCGATTCCATGCCACCGATTCCATTGCCATGGTCATCCTGCGGATCGACAAACAGGAGACGCTGCTCCTTTTCGGGAGAGTGCTCGAGTGCAAAGTGCGCGATATGGAACCTGCGCAACATCTATAGTTTACAGAAACGAATAATGGCGTCAAGTAACTTTTCTTTCTTGGTGTCGATTTGCTGAACGTACTGACCGAGAACATCTCTCAGTTGATACGGGTCGGTTGCTCCCAGTTGGATCACAAGATCGGGAACGAGGTATTTCCTCGATTCCATATGAAGCTCGTAGTAGCCCTCTCCGCAGAGGATCCAGAAGTGCTTCCAGCTGGACCATGTGCTCTTTCGACCGTCGAACTCGATGCCGGTTTCAAGAAGTTTGATTGCGTGTGTGCTTGGCTTCTCGTTTCTGATCAGAAAGAAAAGTCCCGCAAGCATCGCAAAGCAAATGCTCAGGCTCCATGCTCCGCTCAGAATCCCGTAGATGATCATCGTGCCGCAACTGATCCCGCTTACGATGTACCACTTTTCCGATCGCACAGGCGTGATCTTTGCCGGAGCCTCCCACTCGAGGAAAATATGTTCTGTGTTTGTTTGCATAAATCTGCTTATTATAGCAGAAAAACGTGTTTTTTACGACTCGTGAGAGTTGCAATATTGCTTAAATATGTTCAAGTATTTATTAAAGTTCCTTTTCCCTTTTCTAGAAGCCATTCTTAACCATAAGCAATCACGAGCCCAGCCACGTACTTCACACCTGCTTTCTTGAGTGCTTTTGCGCATGCTTCGAGCGTCGCCCCGGTTGAACTGATATCGTCGACAAGAAGGACACAGGGCGGGGGATTTTTCGTGGTGGAGGTGAATGCATCGAGAACAGCCGTCAGTCTCTCTTCTTTGTTTCGCCATGCTTGGTGACCAGTACTTCGTGTTCGCTTGAGGAGTGAGAGCACCGACCACTGTCTCTGTTTTCCGATTTCTTCCGCGAGAATGTGCGCTTGGTTGAACCCGCGCTGAAACATTCTGGTCCAGTGGAGCGGTACGGGGCAGAGAACGATCTCGGAGTTCTTCATCGTGCTTGGCAGGAGCAGAAGACCGGGAAGTGACTTTACGATGTGCGAAGCTAGTTCCGGTCCGAGTTCGGGAATCCTTTTGTACTTGAACGTGCGTATGGCTTTCTTGAGGAGGGGAGACGAGGCATAACTTCCTGCGGCGATCAGACAATCGAGAGAGCGTATGTTTTTCTTTCGGAGCAACTGCTTGTCGAGTCGTATCGGATACAGCCGAAGGAGCTGTCGTTCCCGATCAGTGATCCATTCGCCTTCGTAGCCCGTGAGGGAGTGTTTGGGAAAGAGGAGATCGAGGAGAAACTTGAGCATCGTCTCCAGCATACGCCTGTTGATTTTGAAGTATCTTCCCCGTAGTCTACCTTGGCTCGAATAGGGCAATTAACTCAACTGGGTCGCGAGAGGCCTGCCGAGCGAGTCAGAAAAAAATGCGCCACATGGCGCTCGCACTTGATCCTTCTTTTCCTATCGTTGACTCAGGGCAATTAGCTCAGCTGGTTAGAGCGCCACATTGACATTGTGGAGGTCACAAGTTCGAATCTTGTATTGCCCACCATCGAAAAACAATCCCAACTTTCTACTACTCCGTCACAGCTTTTTCAGTCTGCAAGGCAGAGCAGTGTGGAAAACTTTTTTGTTTTGCACAGGTCTGGTACTTTCAGCTCCTCATCTGATTTTGGTCCCCCTCTTCACATGACGTTCCTGATTTCGGCTCTCGCTTTCGTTCTGCTCCTTACACTCCTCATCATCATTCACGAACTCGGGCATTTTTTTGCTGCACGCTTCTTCGGAGTGGAAGTCGAGGAATTTGGCTTCGGACTGCCACCAAAAGCGAAGACGCTCTTCCGGAGCGGTCAGACCAATTTTACGCTGAATTGGGTGCCGTTCGGGGGTTTTGTAAGACTGAAGGGAGAGAATGAGATCAACACCGAGAAGAGGTTTGACCCCAGCAGTTTTGCGAGTGCCGGATTCACCGCTCGCATTCTCATTCTGTGCGGAGGAGTGTTCATGAATTTCATGTTGGCATTCTTTCTCCTGACGCTCGGTTTCTCGGTCGGAAGATGGGTGCCGAATTTCTACCAGTCGATCGAGGAAATGCAGGAGGCATCGGCGAGAGGTGAGATTGTCCTCGAAACGGGTGTGTACATCTCCGATGTTATGTCGGGTGGTCCGGCTGCGAAGGCTGGAGTCGTCAAGGACAGTGCGATTCAGTCGGTGAACGGAGTCGAGGTGCGGAAGCCCGACGATGTCATCGCTCTTCAGAAAGGAAAATCTCGCGTCACCTACGTTCTGATGGAAGGAGAGGAGAAGAGCATTCGTTCGGTGGACATCGCGCTCGAGAACGGAAAGTCGGGGATTGCGATCTCACCCTTTGCCGCAAAGCTTTCGGCACCACTGCGCTCTGTTCCGACCGCCGTGATGCTTGCGTACAAGGAAACGGTGTTCATGACGTACCAGACCGTCTATGGCATTGTGAATTTATTCAGGACTCTTGCGACGAAGGGACACGTGCCCGAGGGAATCACCGGTATCGTCGGCATTGCGGTTCTCACCTACAGTTCGGTGCAGGAGGGGCTAATGACGTATCTTCGCTTGGTCGCACTGCTCAGTCTCAGTCTTGCGATTCTCAATATTTTGCCTCTGCCCGCACTGGATGGTGGCAGGCTCCTCTTCGTGCTCGTAGAAATGGTGATTCGTCGTCCGCTCAACCAGCGTTTTGAACTGATGGTGAATGCCGCAGGATTCTTCCTCCTGATCGGATTGATTCTAATCATCACGTTCAATGATGTGATCCAGCTCTTCTAATGACGACTGCACTCAATCTCGATCTCTGGCTCAAGGTTCTGCAGACCATCGAACAGAAGATGCAACGCGGACAGTTCATCACGTGGTTTAAAGACACGACGATTCTCGGGAGGGAAGATGCAACGGTCGTGATCGGGCTGCCGCTGCCGATGTTTCTCAACTGGCATCTCGAGCACTACCGAAGCATGACACTCGAGGCACTCCGGGAGGTCGATCCAACGATCGAGCATACCGTGTATCAGGTCGACACGGGACTCAAGGATGACCATGCCCGCACGCTTCGGTTACTCGAGCATTTTCCCGAGAAGAAGCCGAGAAAGCTTCCGAATAAATCCGAAGTCAAAATCACGGAAGGTTTGACCAGCCGAATGGGGAACAGTCGCTATACACTCGAAAATTTCGTTGTCGGTGCAAACAATCGTCTCGCGCATGCGGCATGCAGTGCGGCTTCGGCAGATCCCGGCGGAAAGTACAACCCACTGTTTCTCTACGGTGGCGTAGGCCTCGGGAAAACGCATCTTCTGCAGGCGACCGGCAATGCGATCTTGAAGGCGATGCCGAATGCCGCGATTCTCTACACGACGACCGAAGATTTCACGAATCAGGTGATCGAAGCGATTCAGCACAGCAAGATGGAGCAATTTCGCAGGCGGTATCGGGAGGTCGATGTTTTTATCATCGACGACGTCCAGTTTCTGGCAAATAAAGAACGCACTCAGGAAGAGCTTTTCCATACTTACAACACGTTGATCGAGGATCGGAAGCAGGTGATCATCAGTTCCGATCGTGCTCCGAAGGAACTTTCAGGTCTTCAGGATCGTCTTGTTTCGCGTTTCGAGCGCGGCATGATCGCGGATTTGAGTCAGCCGGATTACGAAACACGCCATGCGATTCTCTCCGAGAAGAGCAAAGAGTACGGGCTTCTGCTCGATCAGAAAGTCATCGACTACATTGCGCAGTATGCGACGAGGAGCGTTCGCCAGCTCGAGGGCATCCTCATGCAGGCGGTTGCGCAGTACGAGCTCGAGCACTGCGTTCCGACCGTCAAATCGATCGCCGAGATCATGCGCAAGCTCGGGGATGAGCCGGCGACACTGCAGGAAGATGAGGTCGGCTTTCAGAAGCCCGCTCCGCATGCGGTTTGTTTTCAGGACGTCCTCGATGAAGTGAGTCGCTACTATTCCGTATCTGTTCCGGACATGCTCGGTCAGTCGCGCGTCCGCGAGATCCTTGTTCCGAGGCAGATTGCCATGTACATCGGCAAAACGCATCTTCGCATGAGCTACGTGAATCTCGGCGAGTCTTTCAGCCACCGCGACCACACGACGGTCATGCACGCGGTGCGAAAGATTACGAGCAGGATGGTTGAAGATCCTCAGTTGATGCGTGAGATACGAACGCTGGAGAAAGAGGTGGGGCTGGCTGTACGAAATTGATAATTGACAATTGAAAATTGATAATGCGCAAGCGCCTCTCGAGATTTTGCATCTATAATTTTCAATTATCAATTCTCAATTTTCAATTCACTCTGCTACTCTTTGTTTATGCCGACCTCAGAGGAAGCTTTGGCAATACTTCGTCACTCTCTTGCACACGTGCTTGCGCAGGCGGTGGAGACGTTGTGGCCCGGAACTGAGCGTGCCATCGGACCTGCCATTGATACAGGCTGCTACTTCGATTTTCTCTTCAGCCAGCCGATCACCGATGCGGATTTCCCGAGACTGGAAAAAGAGATGCGGTCGATCATCAACAGGGGCCAGACATTCCGATGTGACGAACTTTCTGTCACCCAAGCGAAGAAATTCTGGCGTGAGAGAAAGCAGAGATTCAAAGTCGAGATGATCGAGGATCTGGAGAAGAAAGAGAAAGTGACGACCGTGACAAACTACGCAAACGTGGATGCACAGGGCAAAGAAACGTATGTCGATCTCTGTCGCGGCGGACACGTCGAAAACCTCAAAGAAATTCCTGCAGACGGTTTCAAGATCATGACTCTTGCAGGAGCATACTGGAGAGGGGATGAGAAGAGAGAACAACTCACGCGCATTTACGTCGCTGCGTTTCCGAGTAAAGATGAACTGAAAGCACATCTTCTCATGCTCGAAGAAGCGAAGAAGCGCGATCATCGCAAGCTCGGGAAAGAGCTCGATCTCTTCACATTCAGTGAGATGGTCGGCCCAGGCCTTCCTCTGTGGACACCGCGCGGAACAGTTATTGTCGATGCAATCGAAGAGCTCGCACAAGAGATGGAAGCCGCCGCCGGTTATGTTCGTGTCCGCACCCCGCATATCGCCAAAGGAAAACTGTATGCGCAGACCGGTCATCTCGCGCACTATCAGGCATCGATGTTCCCGCCGATGAAATTGGACGGAGAAGAGGAGTACTACTTGAAGCCGATGAACTGCCCGCATCACCATCAGATTTTTGCATGCCAGCCGAGAAGCTACAGGGATCTGCCGCTTCGACTCGCCGAGTACGGTCAGTGTTACCGGTACGAAGATTCCGGCGCCCTTTTCGGGCTTATGCGTGTTCGCTCGCTCTCGATGAATGATGCGCACATTTACCTCCGAGAAGATCAGTTCGAGGAAGAATTTAATTCGGTGATCGATCTCTACATCAAGTACTTCGAACTGTTTGACATCAAGAAGTACGTGATGCGTCTCTCGCTTCATGACAAAGCCGAGCTCGGAAAGAAGTATGTCAATCAGCCGGAGTTATGGCTCAAGACCGAAGAAATGGTTCGAAACGCGATGAGGAAAAAGGGCGTGAACTTTGTGGAAGTGCCGAACGAAGCCGCATTTTATGGTCCGAAGATCGATGTGCAGATTTGGAGCACAATCGGTCGGGAATTTACCCTTGCCACGAATCAGGTCGATTTCGATGTCCCGGGGAAAGTAGGGCTCAAGTACGCCGACAAAGACGGTACTGAGAAAGTGCCGCTGTGCATTCACCGTGCTCCGCTCTCGACACATGAGCGTTTGGTCGGGTTTCTGATAGAGCAGTTTGCGGGTCTTTTTCCGCTGTGGCTCGCGCCTGTGCAAGTGGCACTCGTGCCGGTTGCCGGTGCACACGAAGACTATGCAAAGAAGCTCGCTTCTGAACTCAAGAAGCACAGAATACGTTGCGAGTTTCAGTCATCCGAAGAATCTCTCGGAAAGCGCGTTCGTGAAGGCGAGAAGATGAAGATCCCCTACATCCTCGTGATGGGAGACAAAGAAGTGGGGGAGAATACGGTGACGGTGAGGAATGTGAAGACGAAGAAGCAGGTGACTGTTTCGGTTGCAGAATTTATTTCAAAGACAATTGAAGATATCAAGGAGAGAAGGCTGGAGGCGTCGATCGGGTGATCACTCCCTCGAACTCAACGCAATCTTTAGTCCGAGTGCGATGAGGACAGCGCCCATCATGCGTTCGGCGGCAGTTTGAATACGTGCAAAACCTCTCTTGATGGAAGAGAGGGAGAAGAGAGAGGCGACACCCGAGAACCAAACAAAGGTGGCGAAGCTCATGTAGAGGCCATAGAAGGTCTGTAGCCATAAAGGTGTCTCCGGACGAATAACCTGCGTGAAAAGTGCCAGAAAGAAAAGGCTGACTTTGGGATTGAGGACGTTTGTCAGAAAGCCGATGCGCATCGCCTGCATCGGGGTGATGTCTTCGGATTTCTTGTCGATGAAGGATTCCTTCATCGTAGTTTTTCTGTGCGTCATCGCTTTCCAGCCGATGAAGATCAGATAGGCGGCACCGACATACTTGATCGTGTTGAAGAGAACGATGGACTTAGAGATCAGGAGTCCGATGCCGAGCAGTGTGTAGCCTACATGCACGAGGATCCCAAGCCCCAAGCCGAGTGCCGTCGCAATACCGCATCGCTTCGAGTACGTAAGGGTGTTCCTCGTGACAATCAGGAAATCTGGACCGGGACTTGCGACTCCGAGTAAGTGAATGAGGGCGATGGTGAGGAAAGTCGACATGATCGAATGATAACATACGCGCGAAGCATCGCGCTCCCTTTGGTGTACATATAATTCCTGCTACTCTTGCAGCATGTTCGAAGCCATCGAATTCGGCCCCATTATCATCTGGATGCGAGTAGTTTTTCTGCTGCTTGCCGTGTGGATGTCTGCTGAGTTCTTTCTCCGACTCGCAGGTTCCGCGAGTCTGAGCATCCAAAGTGTCAAAGACAATGCGAAGTGGCATCTGATTGCGTTTCTTGCAATGGGAAGACTGCTTGCCATCGTTGGAAACTATCAGGCGTACCTCAAGAATTTTTTCCGTGTATTCATCGTCTGGGACGGTGAGTTCAGTTTTCTTGGAGGCGCGATCGGCATCGCGCTCGTGCTCTTCTGGTCCACCAGGAATCAGCGTGCGACGTTCCTCCAATGGTTGGATGTTTTGCTTCCTGCCGCCACGTTCGGATTGGCGTTCGATTGGATCGGGATGTTTCTTTCGGCGCAGTCGTACGGCAAGCCGACGAATGCTTCCTTCGGTATCGTCATGGATTCTTTCAACGTGCGATACTCCGTGCCCATCCATCCAGTTCAGCTTTACTACGCGCTCTTTTACTTCGCCCTCACCTTCGGGCTTCTCCTCATACGTAAGCACAGTAAACGTGCGGGAGCCGAAACATTGATCGGGATCATCCTTGCATCGGTGATGGTGTTTCTTCTTGAGTTTCTCCGCGGAGATTTCGGGATTCCTGTTTTCGCGATGCTCACAGACTTCATTTTTCTCGGATGTCTCTTCGGAAGTCTTGGCGTGCTTGCGCTCATCGAGCAGAGCTTAAGCGAGCGAAGCAATCTCATCTACGGATCGTGCGTTGCAGTGCTGACGATCGCCTACGTCCTCAGCAGATCGTGGATCGATCTTCCTCAGTATCAGCTGCGGTTCAGCCAAGTGCTTGCGATCCTTGCACTCCTCTCGACGGTCGTTTACGTTGTTGTGCATCGAAGAAAGTATCCCCATCTGTGACGAAATTCCAAAACATAAAAGCCAAAATCCAATTGGAATTTGGTTTTTGGTTTTTGGAATTTAATCAGATACACTTGTGAAACTTTCATCTCCTCTTGCGATTTTCATGAACTTCTTCCCTCCCTTTCTCGAAAGTTT
Organism: Candidatus Peribacteria bacterium; assembly: GCA_009691405.1. GTDB lineage: Bacteria > Patescibacteriota > Gracilibacteria > Peribacterales > Peribacteraceae > SICN01. The sequence goes on from SICN01000016.1 coordinate 9,361, forward strand.
TTCGATCCTCTTTTCCGCAGATCCTTCGGTGCTCCTCGTGCAGTCACTACTGGTCTTTGTCGCCTGCGTCATCGTCTTCCTTGTCCTCTTTGCCACGCGCGACATCCTCCTTCGGTCGCCATCGACGGCGTATCAGATTTTTTGCATTCTCATCGTCGCCGCACTGCCGGTCATCGGTTTTCTTCTCTATCTGCTCATTCGTCCTTCTCGCACGATCTCAGAGAGGAGAATGGAGAAGAGAGTGCAGGAGTTGACGGCCGCTCTTCATCGGAAGCATCAGGAGAAGAAGAAATAAATTCCAAGCGGGAATGGGCTGTATTGGAATTTGGTTTTTATTTTTTGGAATTTCGTCTAAGCTCCTCGTATGAAACAGTTCTTCTCGTATTGGCTGTGGCCGAACCCTGCCGGTTGGCATTATCAGGACACCCGCGTGATGTCGCTCCTTGCGATCTCTCTCGGCCTGATTGTTCTGTGCTTCGTTATCGGTCGCGTTCGTCATTCCCTGAAGAATCCGGTCACCCGGAGCCTGATGACCGTTTGGCCGACTGCATCACTGTGGTTTGGCATCGTCGCGCTGGTACTGACCATCAGTAGGGTGGAGACGATACAGTTCCTCTCGATGCGTCTGCTATGGGCATTCTGGATTCTCTCGCTCGGATTGTATGTGTTCTTCCAGATCCTGCAATTCAGGCGTCGCCATTACACCGTCATCGAGCGTTCGCAGCTCATCGATGAGCGCGAAAAGTACTTGCCGAGGAAGAAAGTTCGATAGTCAAATGCACCGGGTAACGGCTTCTTTGTCGTGTAAGGTTTCCTTTCTATTGACACATATACCCTCCTACTGGAAAATCCACTTCCTGTGCCTCTCAAGCATTCCACAGAAACGGCGTATTTGGTCTTTTTAGCGCTCCTTATCTGCGTTGCAGGATTTGTTGCTTCTCTCCTTCCTGCGTTGTCGGAGGGAGGTTTGCCGTACTGGGTTCTTAGCTTTACGGTTGCATGTCTGTATCCGATTTTCCTGATGCCAACCTTTCGGAACAATCGGGCTGATTATGAATTCCGCCTTTTGCATTGGTTCCCGGCTGGCGTGTTCGTTCTGTGGATGCTTTTGCAGGTGATCGATCCGTACTGGGAATGGTTTCATATCCTGAATCTCGGTTTCTTCACTTTCTGGTCACTCCCTCTTGTCGCTTTCGGTTTGTCTCTTGGGGCTGCATTCTCGATGCATGTCCTCCGTCGTCGCACGGTGCGTGTTGCGTTTCTTTCTCTCTTCTTGGCTCTCTTTACGGTAGGGGCTGTCATGGCAGAGACACAGGATATCAATCCACGCTTGCAGGCGAAGATTTTTACGGGAAATCCGATCACTTCCCTCCGTCCGGTCATGACGCGTGTTCGTTCGATTCTCGCAAATCTCCGCTATCCTCAGAGTTCGGGTAGCACGGTCTTAGTGTCGTCTTTGGGCAAGTCTTCAGCCCGATCTTCACGCATGTCCTCCAGGAAGAGCGAATCGTCTTCCGTTGCTTCTTCCGTGATCGCAGAGCATACGCCGAATGGACTGCCGCGTTCCGGTCCGGAGGCTCCTGCAGTGCTTTTTGCAACACTTGTCGCTCTCTATATGGGAACGTTGCATGTGCGCGGCAAGAAACGAGCGTAGAGTACTGTCATGAAAAGATTGGCTCTCTTTGTTGTTGCGCTGCTTCTGTTCGTCGTGATCGCATTTCAAGGAGTTTCTTTTGTGCAAGAACGCTCACAGCGTCAGAAGCTCATCGCCGAGCAAGAAATAATCGAGAAACCCGTCGTCGAGCGTCCCGCATCGCGGTCGTCTATCGCAACATCTACCGCAACATCTGCGAGCGATCTTCGTCGTGACGCTCTGAACTGGGATGTGCCTTTCACGTCACAAGCACCGTTTGGTGTCTGGGACGAGCTTCATGGCGAAGCGTGCGAGGAGGCAAGTGTCCTGATGGTCATACGTTACTTTGCAGGGAAGAAGTTCGCTTCTGTCGAGTCTGCCGACAGCGCACTCAAGCATCTTGTCGCAGCGAATACGGCACTCGGCTTTGCGGTCGATGACACGGCGGCGGAAGTGATCACGCTGCTTCGTTCGGAGGATCCATCGCTTTCCGCCGTACTCCTCAACAATCCTTCGATCGACGATCTGAAATCGGTGCTCTCGAAGGGATCGCTCGTTATCGTACCGGCTGCGGGTAGGCAGCTTCATAATCCGTACTACAGGCAACCCGGACCTCTGTATCACATGCTCGTTCTTCGCGGGTACACGAAAGACGGGTACGTTCTCACCAATGATCCCGGAACAAAGAATGGCGAACAGTACGCGTACCGATGGGAGGTCCTCTTGAATGCGATACACGATTGGAATGGAGGAGACATCGAGAACGGACAGAAGGTTGTGGTTGTTGTGAGCAAGTGAATCCCTGTACCATTCGCGCCATGACAACCATCACTTCGCTTCACGCACGTCAGATACTCGATTCGCGCGGAAGTCCCACACTTGAAGTCGAGTGCTTCCTCAGCGACGGGTCATTTGGACGCGCAGCCGTGCCGTCTGGGGCATCGACCGGATCACATGAGGCGCTTGAGCTTCGTGATGGTGACAAGAAAACGTATTTTGGTAAGTCGGTGTTGAAGGCGGTGAACAACGTGAACGATACGATTGCCAAAGAATTGTCCGGAAAGAGCTGTGGTGAACAGAGAGCTGTTGATCAGATCATGCTCACACTCGATGGCACACCCAATAAATCTTCACTTGGTGCAAATGCGATGCTCGGAGTATCGATGGCAGTTGCGCGTGCCAGAGCAGAGAGCGAGAAGCTTTCACTTTGGAAGTCTTTGGCTTCGCAGGCAGGTGTCACGACGATTACGACGTTGCCTGTTCCTTTAATGAATGTCATCAATGGAGGTGCGCATGCCGATTCGGGTCTCAGTTTTCAGGAATGCATGATCGTCCCAACCGGATTCGATACTTTCTCTCGTGCTCTGCAGGCGGGTGCCGAGATTTTTCACACTCTCAAGAGCATCCTCAAGGAATTGGGACATGTGACAGCCGTCGGCGATGAAGGAGGATTTGCGCCGCATGTGAAGAGCAGTGATGAAGCGCTGACGATTCTGGTGCAGGCAATCGATAAGGCTGGGTATGCGGGGAAAGTGCAGCTGGCGCTCGATTGTGCGGCATCGGAATATCATAAAGACGGTGTCTATACGGTTGACGGAAAGATGTTGAACAGTACCGAGCTCGTCGATTTCTACGGAGCGCTTCTCAAGAAGTATCCGATCGTCTCGATCGAGGACAGTCACAGTGAAGACGATTGGCACGGATTTGCACTGATGCAGCAGAAGTATGGAAAGAAGACGCAGCTTGTCGGCGATGATTTGTTTGTGACGGATACCAAGCGCATTGAGCAGGGGATAGCCCAGAAGGCTGCCAATGCAGTGCTCATCAAGCTGAATCAAATCGGCACCGTCAGCGAAACCATCGATGCGATTCAGATGACGAAGAAGGCGGGATGGAATGCCGTGGTCAGTCACAGGAGCGGCGAAACAGAAGACACGTTTATCGCCGATCTTGCAGTTGGTCTTCAGACTGGTCAGATAAAAACAGGATCGCTCAGCAGGACTGATAGGATCTGCAAATACAATCAGCTCCTCAGGATCGAGGAAGAGCTGGGGTCGAAGGCGGTGTACCACTCCCCCTTTGCCTCCTAGGCTTTGAGAGGATTGTATTCCGGCAGTCTGATCGTTTGGATGTCGGCGCTTGGCCGTATGGATGGTCCCGTGTATTTCGTCACACTTTCCCAGCGCTGATTGACGGATGTCGTGATCTGCTCCGTCTCCCCAAGCGTTGAGAAAAGATCCTCGTCGTTTTGCGATACTCCCGGCTTCGGATGCACGGTGAAATCATTCAGTTGATGGAGAAGATCTCCGGTCTCACTAAGTTTCTGCAAGCATGCATCCTTAAAGCGAAGACGTTCGTTTCGCACATTCCGTCCGATAACGGCAACTTTCTGCCTCTCCATGGAACTTGCAGGTCGCACTTCCGAAAGTTCTTTTGATAATTCTTCGACACGTGTTCGATGGAGCTGATGATTGAGAGAGGTTTTCATGAGTTCATTATTACATATTAAATAAAGTTGTCAATGGTCGGGATGCAGGGACTCGAACCCTGGGTCTCCAGACCCCCAGCCTGGCGCTTTACCAACTAAGCTACATCCCGAAACATCGGTACAAAGATCTTAGCGTTCATCGTTTCCTCCCGAAAGACATTTCCTTCGGAGGGGGGTTGGCATATACTGACACCCTTTTTCCTATAACTTGACACAAGTCACTCTTGATATTATTATAATAATATGATACAATAATACGAAACATTAGCAAATATGCCATTAAGTCCCTCAGAACTACAGGCAGCAACCAAGGCAATCGGGAACGCACAGCGTATCCTGATGGTGCCGCATGCCAATGTGGATGCCGATGGCTTAAGCAGCGCACTCGCGTGTTACTCGGTTTTTACTGAGCTTGGGAAGGATTGCACGGTCGTGTGCCCCGATACGCTCCCGGAGTCTCTCGCTTTCTTGCCGAACTTCAAGCATCTCGCACAGTCGATTAGCCAGGATCAGCAGTTTGTCATCACACTCGATACGAGCGGCGGCATGGAACTCGACACGCTTCGCTATACGGTCGAAGAGAACAAGGTGAATATCATCGTGACCCCGAGGAAGGGGACGCTCAAGGAAAGGGACATCAGTTTTCTGACGACAGGATCGTCCTTCGATTTGCTTGTGGTCGTCGACAGCGCCGAACTGTCACTCCTTGGATCGTTTTACACCGACAACATCGATTTGTTTTCGACGACACCGATACTGAATATCGATCATCACATTAGTAATAGCCGTTTCGGTCAGCTCCAACTCATCGACTCGACTGCGGCAAGTGCGACCGAGGTGCTCTACTCCTGGTTTATGACGGAGCCGAAGTGGAAGGAGATGGTGACGGCAGATATCGCAACACTCCTCCTCACGGGTCTCATCACCGATACGCGCAGTTTCCAAAATCCGAATACGACGCCAAGGTCTCTCGAAGTTGCGGCAAATCTCCTCGATCTCGGAGCCAGACAGCAGGAGATCATCCAGCATATTTATAAGACCAAGCCTCTCTCGACACTCAAGATTTGGGGAAGAGCGCTCAATAGAATCCAGATGGATCCGGATGCGAGGATCGTCTGGTCGTCTGTGAGCAGAGAGGATCTCACGGAGATGGGTGCAACGTCGAAGGAGACGGCGGGACTTCTCGATGAACTGATTTCGACGATTCCAGATGCCGATGTGCACGTGCTCTTCACCGAGATCGAAGAGGGAGGGTTCAAGGCGAGCATGCGTTCATCCGTCTCGGTCGATGTGAACCGTGCCGCCGGAAGACTCTTCGGGGGTGGCGGACATGCGCGAGCTTCGGGATTCAAGATCAAGCAGTATGGCAATTTCCAATTGAGAGTCGTCGAGTGCATTCAGCAGCTGAAGTCGGAGATGCAGGCGCAGAGAAGCGAAGCAGATGTTGCGGAGCGCGTGATTCCTGCCGCAATGGTTCCGGGGAAAGAGCAGAAAAATCCTGTGAAATCTGATCTTCCCGTTGCTAGCACTTCGAGTGCGGACACCAAGAAGTCGGCGTCGATGTCGACGGATATCGTTTCGGAACTTGGGAAGTCGTAGGGTTCTGTGCTAGTCTTCATCGGCTTTTCACGTTGCTATGCGACTCGTACAGGTTGCGAAAATCTTAGGCATGACAGGTCAAGAGCTCCGTAAGGAGCTTGAGACGGTTGATTTTGGCGTGAAACCCACGGATCGAGAGGTCTTGGATAATCTTGCGATGGGCGTCATTCGCTTCGTCGCAAACAGGAGGAAGATCACGGTGGATTGGGATATGGTCGAAGCCATGAGATCCGGTATCGGTGCCGACACCGACGAGGTCGAGAAGCTGGCAGCCGAAGCGGCACTGCCAGAAGTCGCTGCACCCGCCGAAGAAAAGAAAGCGTCCGCGAAGCCCGAGAACTTAAACGTGCTTCGGAAACTCACACTCGAAGGAGTGTCCAAAGAAGCGATCGACCGCCAGAAAGTCGCGCTCGAGAAGCAGAAACCGAAGATTCTCTCGAAGGAAGAAATGGAGCAACGCAAAGTCGAGGGAAAACTTCTCCAATCGCTTGAGAAAAAAGATCGATCCATTCATCAGGAGCAGATCAAGCAGAAGACGGGCATCGTTCTGATTCCGCCCCAAATTTCCGTAAAGGAATTTGCGGAGAAGACGGGTATCCAGGTTCCGAAGATCGTATCGACACTCATGAAGAACGGAGTCCTCGCGAGCATCAACCAGCAAATCGATTACGATACGGCATCGGTGATCGCACTCGAACTCGGAGTGGAGGTCCAAAAGGATGCAGGTTCCGTATCCGTCGAAGCACTCCTCAGGAATGACCTCGCGGAGCTCATCAAGGATGATCCGTCTCTTCTCAAGCAGAGGGCGCCGATCGTGACCGTGATGGGACACGTCGACCACGGAAAAACGGCAATTCTCGATGCCATCCGTCAGACAAACGTCGTTGCCGGAGAAGCAGGAGGCATCACGCAGCATGTCGGTGCGTATCAGGTCGTGCATGAAGGGAAGCCTGTCACATTCATCGATACACCCGGTCACGAAGCGTTCACTGCCATGCGTGCTCGTGGCGCTCAGCTTACCGACATCGTCATTCTTGTCGTCTCAGCCGAAGAGGGTGTGAAGCCCACGACCATCGAGGCGATCAACCATACGAAAGATGCGGGTGTGCCGATCTTGGTTGCGCTCAATAAGATCGATCGTCCGAATGCCGACATCGAGCGTGTGAAAGGGGAGCTGGCGGCACAAGGGTTGCAGCCTGAGGACTGGGGGGGAACTGTTGCAATGATTCCCTGTTCGGCACACACCAAGCAGGGGATTCCGGAGCTTCTCGAGCATGTGCTTCTCATGGCGGAACTGGAAGAACTGAAAGCCAATCCCGATCGCAATGCCATCGCAACGATCGTCGAGAGTCACCTCGACAAGTCCAAAGGTCCGCAGGCGACGGTGATCGTGAATACGGGAACATTGCATATCGGGGACATCATCGGATGCGGAGGATCGTCCGGGAAAGTGAAATCACTGACGGACGCACTCGGTGTGCGAATCGATACCGTGCTTCCCTCCGGTCCTGCGGTGATCTCGGGGTTCGACACGCTCCCTAGTCTCGGGGAAATACTGCAGGTCTTTGCAACCGATCGTGAACTGAAGGCATATCTTGCTGCATACCAGCAGTCGAAGGGACAGCAGGTGAAGCGTGGCTTCGCCGATCTCGTGAGCAGACTCTCCGAAGGAAAGCTTTCGCAGCTCAAAATCATCTTGAAAGCAGACGCGCAGGGATCGCTGCAGTCGATTACCGAAGCGCTCACCAAGCTCACGACCGAGAAGGTGCAACCGAAAGTCATCCATGCGGCGATCGGGGACATTTCCGAGAGCGATGTGATGATGGCATCGGCGGGTGAGGCAGTCGTGATCGGGTTCAATGTTGAAGCGTCTTTGGCAGTCGGTCGTACTGCGGAGAGAGAGGGAGTGAAGATCAAGCACTACGACATCATCTACAAACTTCTCGAGGACACCGAATTGATCCTCAAGGGCTTAATCCAGCCTGTCGAAGAGGAGAAGATCACGGGTCACCTCGAGATCAGGGGCGTGTTCCTTACCAAGAAGTCCGAGCAGATCGTGGGTGGCAAGGTCATGGATGGCGTCATCAAGCGCACGCCGTTTAGGATTCTGCGTGCAGGCGAGCTTGTCGGTACCGGTCGCATTACTTCACTGAAGAACGTCGAGAAAGACATCAAGGAAGCCAAAGAAGGGGCCGAGTGTGGCATGCGCGTTACGGTCTCCGTTGGGCTTGAACTCGGTGATATGCTCGAAGGGTTCACGAAGGAGTTTACGAAGGTGGTGTAGGAGCAGTTATTCAAATCCATACAATAAAGGGAGCACGATGCTTCGTGCGTTTGTAGACAAAATCGCCGACCGCGGGAAGCATCCCGCTCCCATTGAAGTATATTTTCACCCCCTCGGCAGCTTCGCGATCTCTTTCGCGTTTGCGACGAATTGCTTCGGAGCTTTCCATAGCTTCTGCAGTGCCCAGCTCTTCTCATCTCTGCTGAGTGTCTTCAAGACTTTCAAGAGTTCTTTATTCCCATTCGTGATGAGCCCGATGTCCGCATCACTCGTCAGATCTCTTCCTGCCAATATTTTCTTCGCTTCACGCACGTTTGCCGCAGGCACTCCCTGCAGTTCTTCGATTGCAGCCGGAGTGAATTTTCTTATGAATTTCAAATCGTTCTGATTGAATTGATCGAATGCCGCGATGGCTTTCTTCGCCGCAGGATCGAGTGCATCCGGATGTGATACGAAGTAGGCGAGCCCGGCATACGTCAGTGTCAGCTTATTGATCGGACTCTTGCTGATGAGGCTGTACGCGACCCCGACCATCGCAAGTCCCCCGAAGCCGATGAGGCCGAGTGCGCGAAGCGGTCTTGTATCCATCGAGTTCCCCGCAGTGTTCTTCTTCCATGCGTGACGCATCGCCTCGACGGGGTTGATGCGCTTCAGTTCTTGCAGTCCTTTCATGGTGCTCGTGATCGCCTGAAACAGCTGACCACTCTTTGGATTGTTGTTTGCAGGATCTTTCACGAAATCCCTGAGTACTTTGCTGTTGCCGATCGATTGGATCCTTTGGATGTCTGTGTCCACCGCTTCCTGTTTGATGTCGGGAATCGAGCCGCGATTGTACCAATATCTGCTCTTTGCACTTCTGCCGAGAACATCAGCCGGGTTTTCGGCTAGACCAACGGCCATCAGAGAAAGGTCTTTGCCAATGCTCTGCAGATCCTTGTTGTCACTGTCGAGCAGTGGCGCGAAATTCTTGATGAGTGCTTCGTCGACGGTCATTTTTCCTTTCACTCCGGTCACTTTTTTCATAACATCCGGAAACATATTTGCTCGGATCACGATTGCTTCTTTGTAGAGATCCCCGAGTTCTTCCATGAGTGCCTTCACCGCATCTGCTCCGTCCTGTCGTTTCTGAGCCGCTTCCATGCGAGCAATGATGCCACGTCCAAGGACACCCATTTTCTGGAATTGCGGGTTGCTTGCGAGCAGACCCTGCATCTCCGTCCAGAGCTTCTT
>SICN01000003.1 GCA_009691405.1 Candidatus Peribacteria bacterium
CTACGACCACCAAGACATCGCATGGAACGATGCCAAAACGATCATCGATATCGGTGCACACATTGGAGCATTCTCGCTATATGCGGCAAAGAAATCCCCACATGCGAACATTTTCTCGTACGAACCCGATCCTGTGACCGAAGAGTACCTTCGAAAAAACATCGAACAGAATCATCTTGGGCATCGCATCAAGAGCAGTCTTGCGGCTGTTGGAGGAACAGAAGGAACAGCAACACTGCATGTTCTCCCGAATCGCAGCGAAGCGAACTCGATGTACCGAACACTGGAAGGAAGTCATGAAATTCCCGTACGAGTGACCACATTGCAGAAAATTTTCGATACGGAGAACATCCAGCAATGCGATCTCCTCAAAATGAATGCAGAGGGTGTAGAGTATGAAATTTTCTACGGACTGCCTCCTGAGTACCTGAAGAGGATCCGCGTGATCGTTATGAACTACCATGTATTCGTGAAAAAGCCCCGATGCACCCAGGGAGAACTGCGAGCGTATCTCGAATCGAACGGATTTTTCGTCACCGAGCAGGGCAAGAGAATTTTCGTCGCTGTTCGTCGCTCATAAGGGCACGTCGGCGTTCTTCACGATCTTCGGTAGAGGAAGCGGGATGATGAAATCTCCCTTGTAACCGCGCTTCTTAAGGTTCGTCATGAGCTCTGAAGCAATGTGCCAAGAGAGAAGCAACGCATACGGGGGCTGATCAGCGTAGAGCTTCGATTCTTCGAGCACCGGAATATTGCGACCGGGCATGTACTTTCCGATTTTCTTCGATCCTTTGATCTCCATGACGCACGGAAGGAGTCCGTCATCGAGCCCGACATAGTTCACGAGCGTACTTGCCCTCGACGGTGCACTGATGCCGTAGACCGTTTGCTTCTTCGCATGAATGTCCTTGAGAAGCCCATACAACTCTAGCTTGGAGCGGATGATTCCTTCTCGAAACTCTTTGGTCCACGATGTTCCCTCAAGTCCTGCTTTCTTCTCTTCTGCAAGAAGCGCTTCGACAGAACCGTCGGAAGCAAATTCCTTCTTCCTCGATGCGTACACGCGTATTCCACCACCGTGTGTCGGGAGACGCTGCACTTTAAAGACGGTAAATCCATGCTTCTCGAGGAGGAACTTGATACTTTGAAGCGAGTAATAGCGAAGATGCTCGTGGTAGATCGTGTCGTACTGAAGAGTTTGGATGAGGTCGAGTAGATAGTGAGACTCCGAGATGAAGATGCCATCGTCACTGAGGAGCCGCACAATGTTTTCGACAACGGAATTCGGCTCGAGGATGTGCGCAAAGACGTTCGCTGCCGTAATGACATCTGCTTTGCCATGCGTTCTCAGCACCGTGTCGGTTGCCTCTGTCCCGAAGAATTGCATAAGCGTGTCGACGCCGGCCGCCTCAGCGAGCTTTGCAGTGAGCGACGGCTCGATACCGAGTACTTTGTGTCCTCCCTCTTTGAAATTTTTGAGTAGCGTCCCGTCATTGGAACCGATATCGACGATGAAATGCTTCGGCTGAAGATCGAGGAGTGCTTTGACGTTTCGATACAGATCGGCAAAATTCTCTCGAAGAATTCTGGTCGTCCCGCTCGTGTAAGGATACTCAGGCGGGAAGATCATGGCGGGATCGGCAACGAATCCGAGCTGCACGAGCGTGCACTTCGGACAGCGCAGCATCTCTGCCGGAAACCACTGTTCCTGAGCTTTCGGAGTTCCAATATCACTCATGACATTCACGGACGGCAGAAACGCGAGAAAGATCACAGATTCAAGATCGCTGCATCCGCACGTTTGGCACGAGGTGACCGGACCGTACTTATTCATGAGAGTGAGGAGAGAAAAAAGAGAGGAGGTTCCGAAATTTTTTGTTTTGGACCGATCGCTTGAGCGGCGTACCACTCGATCGTGGGGAGAAGACCTTCTGAAAGCGTGAATTTCGGTTTGAAACCGAGTGCCAAAAGTGTAGTGATATCGGGGCAACGTCGCAACGTACCGCCAACGAGCTCGGGGCCTTCCTGCACGGTGATCGAAAGGTTCATGTTCTTTGCAATGAGCATCGCAAGCGACTTGATACTGACCTCCTCGAGCGTGCCGATATGATAGATGCCAAGGTGTTCGCCTTTGTCGATCGCAAGCAAAAGTCCGTCGGTGAAATCATCGATATAGATGAAGGAACGCGTCTGCATTCCCGATCCCTGAATCGGAAACGAGAACGAGGCTCCCGGGGACTTTTTTGAAAGTTCTTGCAGTCGTCCCACAAACTGAGGAATGACATGCTCGAAACCCATCGCGGGGCCATACACATTATGCGGACGGAAGACGATCACTCGATCGAAGTACGCTCGTCCGTAATTGAGTGCCATGAGCTCACTGATGATCTTGCCTCCTCCGTAGGAGTATCGAGGATTTTTCGGATCAGGCACCGACAATGGAACCGTTTCGGGTGTCGGCACCATCGGCGGAGTTTGATACACCTCGGAACTGGAAGCGAGCACGAGTTCTTTCACGCCTTCCTGGATACAACTGTCGAGCACGTTCACCATCCCCTTCACGCCGACATCCAGAACGAATGCTGGATACTTGTAGAAATACTCGGTGCCATTCACGAACGCGAGATGCATGACGGAATCCATACCCTTCACGGCGCTTCGCACAAGAGCAGGATCGCGGATGTCTCCTTCGATGATTTCGGTGTCATCTGCGACAGAACCCAATTTTTCCTTCGATCCGCGGGAAGAATTATCGAGCACTCGTACCGTCTCGCCGCGAGCGACGAGCGCCTTCACGAGCGCCGCGCCGATGAACCCGAGACCTCCGGTGACCAATATTTTCTTCTTCATGAACCAAGTCTAACCGAAAATGGTACACTGCACATCGTGAATCCCACTCCCCTGCTCTCCATCGTCATTCCGGTCTACAACGAAGCCGAGAATGCACCTCCGCTCCTGAGAGATTTGGAGGCATTCGTCCGTGAACCGTACGAAGCACTGATCGTCTATGACTTCGACGAAGACAATACGCTGCCGGCTGTTGCCTCCATGCAGCCGCCTCCAGCCAGCGTTCGCCTTGTCCGAAATTCCATCGGCAAAGGAGTGCTCAATGCCTACAAAGCGGGATTCGCCGCAAGCAGAGGAGACGTCATCATCCTCGTTGCAGGTGACCGTGCCGATGATCCAAAAGATATCACAGTGCTTGCGAAACTCGTTCGTGAAGGTGCGGACGTCGCGGCGGGATCTCGCTACATGAAGGGGGGAGCGCAAGTGGGCGGACCTGTGTTCAAACAATTCCTCAGCAGACTCGCAGGGCTTTCGCTCCACTACCTCGTGGGTCTTCCCACCCACGACGCGACCAATAACTTCCGTGCCTACAGCAGACGAGTGATCGACCTGCCGATCGAAACCACCGTCAGTTTCGCTCTCGGCATCGAACTGGTGCTGAAAACATTCTGGAAAGGATGGGGCATTCGGGAGATTCCGACTGTGTGGCACGATCGACGCGAAGGTGTCTCTCGTTTCCGACTCTGGGCTTGGCTACCCGAATATCTGCATTGGTATCTGCTCGCGTTCTGGAAAGCACTCACCGGTAGCAGAAAACACAATTGACTATCATCGGCTTGAACGTGAGAATGAAGCCGATGGAGGAAACCGCAAAGCAAAACGGCAAAACACTAGCGATCATCGGTGGCTGCGGTCACGTCGGTCTGCCTCTTGGGATGGCATTTGCCGAGAAAGGCTACAAGGTGCACCTCATCGACATCAGCGAGAAAGCCGTAAACATGGTGAATGCCGGAACAATGCCGTTTGTGGAAGAAGAAGCAGATGTACTGCTGCCAAAAGTGCTCTCCAGCGGTCTCCTTCACGCAACGACGGATTTTGGAGTCCTCAAGGAGACGGAGATCGTGATCGTCACGATCGGCACTCCCGTCGACGAATACCTAGATCCATCCGTTCACAATTTCGACGAGTCACTCCATCGCCTGATGAAAGAGATGCACGCGGGACAGCTCTTGGTGCTTCGGAGCACGGTCTTTCCGGGTGTCACAGACAGGCTCGGCAGACAACTTTCGTCAATGGGGCATGCCGATATCGATCTTGCGTACTGTCCCGAGAGAATCGTACAGGGTCAGTCCTTGCAGGAACTCAAAGAACTTCCACAACTGATCGGCGGTTACACAGAACCCGCCGCAAAACGAGCAGCCGAACTGTTTTCGTGCCTCTCCCCGACATCGATTTTCTTGAGACCCGTCGAAGCCGAGCTCGCAAAACTCTATGCCAACGCATGGCGCTACATCAATTTCGCCATTTCGAATCAATTCTGGGTCACCTCCCAAGATTTCGGCGCCGACTTCGACAAGATCCACGCAGCACTAAAGCAGGACTACCCTCGTATGAAGTCATTCGCCAGAGCGGGCTTTGCGGCAGGACCATGCCTCCTCAAGGACACGATGCAGCTCGGAGCATTCAACCATGGTTCCTTCGTTCTTGGACAAGCGGCGATGATGATCAACGAAGGTCTCCCGTACATTCTCGTTCAGAAGATCAAAAAAACACATGACCTTCGAACAATGAAAGTCGGCATCCTGGGCATGGCATTCAAGCCCAATAACGACGACATCCGAAGCTCTCTGTCCTACAAGCTCCGGAAAGTTCTTCTCCTCGAAGCGAAGGAAGTGCTCTGCGCCGATCCGTACGTCCGTGATCCGGAACTAAGCTCTCAGGAGAAAGTCCTTAAAGAAGCCGACCTCATCGTCATCGGTACGCCACACGACTGCTACAAGACACTGGCGTTCCGTCAACCGGTCGTCGATATCACGAAGACCATCTCGTCTACCAAATAATCTTATACAAGTACTGCGTCGGTGACTTCGGCGCTTCTTTCACGAGTTCCAACCTCAGCTTGCTGTGGAGGTACTGGTACAGTTTGTCTTGCCTCAATTCCAAACTTGGAATCAGCAAATACTCGACACTCCGCGATCGAAGGTACTCGTTCAGCGTACCGTCATTCAACGTGCGCGCAGCCTCCGGATCGATATTCCCCGCAAGATCTTGCACTCGTACATCGGTGAACAGAGACGCTCTGCCATAATCGCGTACACCGACGATCGTGCCTGCCGGAAGATTGTCCTGCATCCAATCGATGGTGCCCCAGAAGATGGCACTCTTCTCCGGATCGGGACGACTGATGTAGCTCATGTACGGAGCCCAGGGAAATCGAGTGGTCATCTGATAGTGCTTGTATCCCGAGAGCACGATGATCGAAGCCGTGAGAACCGCGACGGCAGTCCTCTTGAAACGTTCTGTCGGCAACTGCCACAGCAGGAACGCAATAAAGATGAAGAGAATATGAACGGCGGGATTCAAATACCTGAGACCGTGCAGATTGGCGAAGTACCACTGATAACCGACAAGGAGCGAGAAGAAAATTCCAAGGTAGAGAACGGTAAAGATCCCGAGCATCCTCAGACGCTGATGCAAAAGCCCGGTCACAAGCCCAGCAAGTGCCAGGAGAGAACCTCCGAGTGCGATCATCAAGAGGTCCTCGAGTTGGAAAATATTCCATACGACTATTTTCAGATACTTCGGAAGAGAGAAAGCATCGAAGGAAAATCCATGAAAAGCAAGGGCGAGCTCTCGCCTTCCTACCTGATTTCCGGGAAACGGCGACCCTGTCTGCAGAAGCTGCCAACTCATGAAGAGAGCGAAGCAAATCCCGGATACTAGCACGATCCCCCAGAGTGACCGCATGTGCTCTCGCCTTTCAGAAGCAGAAGCGACCCACCAATCGTAGAACTTCACACAGAGAAGAGCAAAAATGACGAAGATCCCATCCCCTCGCGTCAGAACCGTGAGCCCGAGCACGAGCCCGATAACACATCCCCATGCAAATGAAGACCACTTCACAGGCTTGCCGATACCAAAGTATGTGCTGATACTCAGAAGAACCAAAAGCGTAAAAAGCACCGTATCCATGCCATTCATGCCATTGAAGAATGCGTTTGCGGTGAAGGTCGACAGCAGAAACGCCGTCCATGCGACCCTCCTGTCCTTCGTCAACTTGAGTGCGATTGCAAAAACGACCACCGTTGCCAGAGCTCCGAGAAGCGATGTCTCAATCAATGTCGCGCGAATGGCTGCGTCCTTCCCGAAGACCATATGATTCAGTGACGTCAGGTAAATCCACAGAAACGGTGCACCCGTCGTTGCATGCAGACCGTCCAAGGAAAACCCGAACCCGAGCCCCAGATTTCTCGCAACCTTCATTTCAATCAAGCTGTCATCGATGAGCCATGCGGTGCTCGCAAGCCCCCGGATGGACGTGAGAAGGATGAAGAGAGATTTCAGAAAAAACACGACCCCCGCCGTCAGCCAAACGTACAGAGAAGACGATGAAGGTTCTTTTTTCTGAAACCACATAACGCAGACCACTATACGATCGTCACTGCACCTTGTAAATCTTCAGAAGTTCCGACTGCATCCGCTCGACCGTGAGCAAAGGTTGCATCGGGAGCAAAGCATACTGCCCGGCTTCGGAATAACGAGTGAAGAACATGACGTAGGTCGATCGTGCCGAACACTCGAAACTGAAATCTTCGCGCCATGGATACCAAGTGACGAGAATACCGGCTGTTGGAACGCAAATAACAGGGTTCGGTTCTGCATTCTCCGTGAGGAAGTCCATCCCCTGTTGATACGACGAACCCCAGTACTCGATTTGAAAGACATGATCCATGGCAGACGGTACAGCAAGACGAACCAGCTCATTTCGATACGAGCCCTCAAAGGGATGGAGGATGACTGTCTCGTGCAGGAGCGAAAGAAAAAGGAGAACAAGACAAACAATAACGTATTTTTTTTGATGAACGCTATGTCGCTCGATGCGGACGAGAAGTGCATCGAATCCGAATGCAGCGAACAGTGCAATCGCAGGAAGACAAAAGAAAAACTGACGCATGCTGTCGTACCGGACGAGACCAGGCTTCATGCTGAAGAGAAGCGGAAAGAAAATCCAGAGGACAAGAAAGATAGAAGGTATGGGAACCGATTGCCGTCGAAGCAAACGAAGAAAGGCGGCAAGACCTGTGAAAAAAGACAGCATCATGAGAACCGGCATCGAGGTCGCATATTCGAAGGGTATGTAGTACCACGGGAGCAGAGCTCCGCTGTACTCCTGACCGAAAAATAGAACCTTCCCTGGCCAAAAATCGTGCGTGAAAAAGAGGACCGATCGCGGAATCAGCAAAAGATCTCCCCATGCGGAAGGCCAAGCGAGGATGGTTCCTGCAAGAACAGCCAAAAACCCGAAAATCACCGTGACGAATTCACGCCGGAGATTGAGCTTCGCCCTTTGAGGATACAACCAAAGAAAGTACGTGCAGGCAAATGCAGGAAACATCAGAAGTGCACTCACTTTCAATGCAATGCTGCACCCGAAGAGGAAACCTGCCACGTAAAGAGAATATCGACTCGATGTTTTGAGTGCATGGATGAACGCAAAAGAAGTGATCAGAAGCGCCGTCATCAGCGGAATGTCTTTGGGATTGTAGTGCGCATGAGCGATGAAAGGCGGGAAGAAAACGAAAAACAGCACGGAGAGAAATGCAATCCTCTTCGTCCCAACAGCACGAGCAAGAGCGTATACAAAACCGACCGCAATACTTGCAGTCAGAATATTCAGGAGATGATTCGCGGCAACGAAGGAGAGCATCTGCATCGAAACAAGCTTCTCGGACAGCAGGTAGTTCACAAAATAGTACACCGGACCGTAATGAATGCCATGACCGGGCATGAGCTCCAGAAAGTGCCGATCCCCCGTACGACGAAAAAGATAGAAGATTTTCCCCCAGTTCCGATGCAAAGGCTCATCCCACGAAACACCGTACTCATTGATGAAAAAAAGCTGCACGGCAAAGAAAAGCGCACCGAATAGAGTGGCGGTGACAATCATGGAGTGCCGTTTCAGAAAATCGGTGCATGGGCGCATCGACGCTCATCGTACCATGCACTCTACTGATTTGGATTCCGAAGCCCTTGCTGGGTCTCGACGGGAGGCAAGTCATGAAGCATCTTCTCGCAGAGAGTACGGTAGCTCGGCTCGGCATCACGCGGACACGAATGCTTCCTCAGTTGCATCTGCAGCGCCTCGCGCTCGGTAGATGAGAGATCTTCATAATGCAGAGAAACAGGCTTGGAAGGAGCGGATGAACGAAGAGACGGATCACAAGGATCGACGGAAGAAACAGATGAACTTGTTGCACTCTCGGAAGAAACAGAGGCTTCTGCGGATCCGGAGTGCCTGAGTCTCCGATCCAAGCGGAATTGCTCTATATTGAAGAGCGACGTATCGAAGATCGTCTGAGCCTGATCGATGCCTTCGGCGAAGATGGGTGCGACTTTCGCAGCAATCACGGGCGTGAGCACCGCAATCGATGCAAGAACCAAGGAAAGCCACTGCTTCGAGCTCTTCTTCGTCAGCTTCTTTGACATGGATATGTGTGTGAAATAACAAGAATAGTATACATCAAAGAGCGAAAAAAAACAACACCTACGTGATAATTTACATCAGCCCGACCGCCTTTCTCACCTTCTGCATCGTCGCACTCGCCACCCTCGACGCCTTCTCTGCGCCCTTCCTAATAACCTCTCGGACTTCATCTTGCTTCTTCTCGAGTACCGTACGCTTCGTGCGCATTGCACCAAAATAGTCCATATACACCTCGAAGAGCATCTTCTTCGCATCGCCGTACCCGAGTCCCCCTGCCCTATACTTGTCTGCAAGTGCCTTCGCTTCAGTGGCACTCAAAAACAATTTGTGAATGTTGTAGACCGTGCATGTATCCGGATCTTTCGGCTCCTCCACTCCTTTACTATCCGTCACGATCCCTAAGATCGCCTTCTTGATCATTTTCTCATCACCGAACAGCGGAATCGTATTTCCGTAACTCTTGCTCATCTTCTGCCCATCGGTACCGGGAACAACGGCAACTTCATCGCGAATGAGCGGCTCGGGCACAACCAGCGTTTCTCCGTAATGATGATTGAATTTCAACGCGAGATCACGTGCAATTTCAACGTGCTGCTTCTGATCCCTTCCCACCGGCACAGTGGTCGCATCGTACAGAAGGATGTCCGCCGCCATCAGAACCGGATAGGTGAAGAGGCCGACCGAAGCGGTGATGCCTTTCTGAACTTTGTCCTTATAGCTCACCGCACGCTCGAGAAGCCCCATCGGACAGACGGTCGAGAGGATCCACAGAAGCTCGGTGTGTTCTGGAACATGCGATTGGTAGTACATCACCGATTTCTCAGGATCGAAGCCGCATGCGAGGTAATCCAGAATGATATCGGAGCGCGCCTCCCGCAAACTCGCAGGATCATTGACCGTCGTCAGTGCATGAAGATCGGCGATGAAGAAAAAACTCTGCTCTGCTTTCATAGAGAGTTCAAAGTTCGGCAGAATCGATCCGAAGTAATTTCCAAGATGCAATTTTCCGGACGGCTGAATTCCTGAAAGCGTGCGCATGACAGAAGCATAGCATGCTCTGACGCAATGAAACCATGCACCGAAGGGCAGGAAAGCGGCCACAGGTGGGGGTCTGCTGGCGGGCATTGGCCGCGAGACGTTTTTGGTTCTTTTGTCGCCGCACAAAAGAACAATTATATCCCTCCTTTCACCAGCTTCCGTATCTTCTGGAGCACCGCTTCGAATGTCTTCGGCACAGGACAGATGATTTCAATCATCTTCCCCGTCATCGGATGCGGGAACGTGATACGGTTTGCATGCAGGAAGAACCGCTTGAGTTTGAGGAACTTCCCGAATTCCTTGTTCGCTTTGGCAATGCCGTACACATCATCGAGGATCAATGGATGATGGATCATCGAGAGATGCCTCCTGATCTGGTGTCGTTGTCCCCGCTCGATTGTGAGACGCAAAAGCGTCACCGGACCGATGCACTCAACAACCGTGTAGTCGGTCTTTGCCTCCACTTTTCCTTCTCCGCTGCGTGCAGGGAGTTTGAAGGTGATCGATCCGCTGCTCTGCTTCACCTGTCCGAGTGAGATTGCCATATACTGCTTCTGCCAACCTGTGAATTTGGTCTCGAGAATTTTCTGAAGTACTCCTTTTGATTTGGCGAACACGACGACACCCGACGTCTCGAAGTCCAATCGATGGATCGCAAGAACCCCAGGATGATCCTTGCGGAGAAAATCGAGAAGCGGCAATTTATCGAGCCTGCCCTTACCTTGGACGACGAGTTCGCCCGCCAGTTTACTGACGGCGAGGAGCCATTGGTCTTCGAAGAGGATCCGTTCAGGGGCGATAGGCATGGGAAGAGTGTACAGGAACATGAGCAGGCTTCTTCCGAAGAATCATCAGCCCGTTCCAGAACGTGGGATGACAGTTGCAGTATGTTGCAACATCCAGAAGCACTTCGTACTCGCTGTGAAGCCGCAAAAAGCGCTCCGTTGCGCGTCTCGGACCTGTCCAATTCGCATCGTCAACGATAACGATTCCGCCATCCACGATGAACGGATGGCAGCTCAGAAGAGATTCGTACTGGCAATCTTCGCTGTGGTCGGCATCGTAGAAGAACACGCCAACCTCCGAGGCATGCTTCGCCATGTACTGTCGCCAATCTGAAACATGAAATTCGTGACGATCGGACCTCAGTTCCTCGAAGCGACGCAGACATTCGACTTTTGGATGACCGAACTGCTCGAATGAATCAATCCCGATGCACCGCCTAGAGGCATTACCGACCATGCCGGCAAAGAGGGAGTATCCGTACCACGTGCCGATGTTGAGGTAACAAGCGTCTCTCGGCATCTCGCGAACGCACTCGTTGATGATGGCGCCGATCGCAATCGTCGACATTTTCTTCATGCGTGAAATTTTTCGAAGCTCCGAGAGACGATTGGGGTCCAAAAAAGGAACAACGGTGTTGAACACATCGAAAAAAAATTGCAAAGGAATCGACACTCGCCTCAACATCTTTCGAAAAATCTTCGGAAACGGAAAGCGCGGTTCAGTAAATCTGAAATGAATCGACCGAAGACTGTTGGATGAAATCACAGATCCACAATACTGACTGGATCTCTCTTGCTCAATGCCTGTAATCTCGAACTATGGAACCGCACTTCTCCTCCGATTGGTTCAGCCCGCATATTCCGGTGTGGGAAGAAGTGCTCTCACCCCTCAAAGGAAAGCCCGATCTCTCGTTTCTGGAAATCGGAAGCTACGAAGGCAGAAGCGCATGCTGGCTTCTTGAAAACATCCTTACTCATGAAACTAGCCGGCTCACATGCATCGATATTTTCCATCTGAGCGAGGAAAGCATCGAAACCTCTACGCGACTCAACCTTGCGATGCCAACCGGCGAAGAGATCGAGAGGCGATTCGATGCGAACATCCGTGCAATCGGTGCGGAGAACAAGGTTACCAAATTGAAAGGCGCATCGAGAGAATTGCTCCGCAAGCTCCCACTCGAAAGTGTCGACTGCGCGTACGTCGACGGATCGCATACATCGGCCTCCGCACTCATCGATGGCATCCTCTGTCTTGATCTTTTGAAAACGAACGGGCTTCTGATCTTCGACGACTATCGCTGGAATTGTTTCCCCGAAGAACCGCTCAAGAATCCCGGAGCCGGCATCGATGCCTTCCTGACGTTCTTCAAGGATGAATGTGAGACGGTACACAAAGACTATCAGGTCATCGTGCGAAAAACGAAGAAACGCTAACATGCTCCCAGCATGCTTTTCCGCTGCAAGAACCATGAACATCATCACCATTTTCTGCGCCAGAAACGAAGCGGATATTCTGGAAACGTGCGTGCGACACTACGCCCGATGGTCGAAGAAAATCTTCGTCGTGCTGCACCAATGTCAGGACAATTCGGCGGAGATCATCGGACATCTTCAGGATGAAGGGCTGCCGATCGAATGTTCGATCGACACTGGGCTGCTGCACGAACAGGCAGCGATGATGACCGAGCTCCTGTATAGAGCGGCAGACGCGGGAGCCGACTGGATTCTTCCGGTGGACACCGACGAATTCATCGTGGGAGACATTTCGCGCGTTCTCGCTGAGCAAGACGGACTCACGCCCGTTCGCGTTCCGTGGAAATCGTACGTTCCGATGCCTGGAGATCTGCCGTCCGAACAGAATGTGCTCAAAAGAATCACACATCGCAGAGCCAGCGAACATCCGCCATGGGCCAAGGTAATCGTGCCAATGAAACTCCTGAAAGACGGAACCGGAAAACGCCTGTATGCCGGAAATCACGGAGTGATGGACGGCTGCGGCAACCCCGTTCCGGACGTCACCACCTCTCTCGCCATGGCACACTTCCCCGTACGTTCCGCAGAACAGATCAAACGCAAAATCTACGGTGGATGGCTGACAAATTTCGCCGATCCGAGAAAGCCCCACGGCAACACGTTCCAATGGAAAGCGATCTTCGAGGAGATGAAGAGAAACGACACGATCACCCCCGAGGACCTCAAGCGCTACGCGCTCGAGTACGGCATGAAAATCCAATGGAATCGCTTGCCCGCATCGTATCTCGACCGCGGCGACACGACATGGATTCCGTGGGACGGCGAACACGAAACAGAGCCTCCCGTTTTAGACCCCGTACCGTGCGATTTCGATCTTCGCTATGATGTGCATGAAGTCGAGCCGATTGCAGTACTCCTCGAAACCGCAGAAGCGTTTGCGACGGCCTACGGAGAATGTACGTTTTCGAAACACCCGCACTCATGAAAAGATGGAGCCATCAGTAATGGACCGGAGAGTACGAAGTTTTTTGTAGAGACGATCTCTCGATGGAAAAAATTCCTCTTCACGCCACGTCGCGATCCCTGCTTCACCTTGAGTGCAACAATCAAGATACGGACCGACATCATGGGACACAGGGAGGCTGTCCCCTGAAAAAGCCAGAAGCATATCGTCCCACCAGCCCATGCGCATAGCCTCGACATCATGGCTCAGTCCTGTTGCCTCAAGAAGCAAATGCCATCTGACAAGAAGAGGGCTAGAAAATGCGTAGATTCTATTCAGAATATCGATACGACCTTCACGTCTCGAAATGCCATAACGAAAAGTGCCGTCTTTGAGCAACTCCTGACCGAACATACCGTGGGGAACGGAAGGATTTTTGAGTGTCTCTTCGCACATTTTCTGCACTTGAGAGGAGAGGAGAAAGAGATCATCGTCAATGCAGAGGAAATACTCCCCCTGCGTCTCGCGTGCGATGAAGTAACGGTATGCGCACGGTCTCTGACCGGGCTGCTGGAGAACCGTAAGACGAGGATGTGAGAACCGAAGAAAACGAGAAAGATTGCTCTTTGGATTGTTGTTGCTGATGATAACCCGCTTGATGAGCGGGACCTGCAAAAGCATTCTCGCAAGAATTTCTATGTTTTGTGGACGACGGAAATTGAGAAGAATTGCGGTAAAAATTCCATCTGGAGTTCGCTCGGGGCAATGAACATTCATGATGATTCTGCGATATCGCCACATGGCAAAGAGCCAGCGGATATATGCCTCCCACGAAGCACCTTCAGGTTTGCTCAACGTGTAATGAAGAAATATACGAAGAAACGCCATCAGTACTCAGTCTACAGCATCCCCTCTCCCGCAAAGATATGGCAGACTGGTGACATGAACATCGTCTCCATCAGCTGGGTCAGAAACGAAGCAGACGTGATCGAGGCATTCGTTCGTCACCACTGCACATTTCTCGATCGCATGATCATCATCGACAACAGGAGCACGGACAACACCGGAGAGATTCTGACCTCACTCAGAAACGAAGGCCTTCCGATCGAACTCCGAAGCGACAATTCGTTCGCGCATCTGCAGGGGGAAGCCCTCACTTCAGTGCTTGAGGAACTGCGGGAAGACGCGCCCGATTTTGTGCTTCCGCTTGATGCTGATGAATTTCTAGGGGAAAACGCTGGTGGCAAGATGCGCACGACGCTTGAACGATTGCCGAGCGACGTCGTGTCCATGGTCCCGTGGCGCACCTACGTTCCGGTGCCCGAAGACGATGCATCCGAACTGAATGTTCTTCGGCGCATCCGACACAGGAGATGTACAGAGAAACCTCAGTGGTGGAAAGTGATCATCCCCAGCAGTTTCCTAAAGCAGGAAATGAAAATCCGAATGGGAAGCCACGCACTCGTCGACGAATCGAACGATCAACATGCCAAGCATTGCGAGTGTAAAACACTCTTTCTCGGGCATTTTCCGGTTCGGAGTGCCGGACAGATCGCGGGGAAAGTGTTCGGAGGATGGCTGAGCCAGATGGCGAATCCCGAGAGAACACGCGGCGCGATTTTCCAATGGAAAGCGATCTTCGACAAGTTGAAATCGGGGAAAGAAATCGATCCGCAAACGCTCATGCGACTGGCGATGGACTACGGCACGGAGAAGCAGTGGGAAACACTGCCCGCCGAAGAAAAAGGAGCAAACGCTCTCGGACACTTCGCGGGTCTCGAGCCGGAGAATATGAAAGGTGCACATACCGTCACGCTCGATCCCATCCCGGTCGATTTCCAACTCAGGTATGACGCGAAACGCCTGCCTCCGCTTCAGATTCTTGCCGAAAGCGCCGAATATCTTGCGCAGGAATTGGCGTGTTGTTCAAAAAAGAGACAGTGAAATCACTCTATGAATTTCAAGCCGTACATCATGACCATACCAACAATAATGCAGAAAAGTTGTCCGAGTGTCTTTTTGAGTGCGGTCTCTTTATGCAATTCAGGAATCAAGTCGGAGCCGGCGATGTAGAGAAGATTCCCCGCAGCAAAAGGTAAAATGAATGCCACAAGATTACTATCCGTTGCCGCGAACAGGAGCACGATCAAAGCGCCAACGATCGATGTCACGCCAGACAAACAGTTGAGAAGAAGCGCACGTTTCTTCGAGTAACCGCTGTGCAGCAGAATCGCGACATTGCCGACCTCGTGCGGAATCTCATGCAGCACGACAGCGATCGTCGTCGAAACGCCGATTGGAATACTCGCGAGAAACGCCGCTGCAATCACGAGTCCGTCGATGAAGTTGTGCATCGACTCCCCGACGATACTGACAATACCCATCGGATGATGGTGATGATCATGATGTGTCTCAGACGGAAGCACGTGACAATGCCGCCAGTGAACAATCTTCTCAAGAACAAAGGAGAAGAGAATGCCCGAGAGAAGAATGTAGAGGCTCCTCCCGAACGTATCCTGGGACTCGGCAAGATCCGGGATGATGTGGATGAAGACGTCGCCAAGAAGCGCACCGGTCGACAGACTCACGAAGTACAGAAGCAACTGCCTGATCGTTTTCTCCTCAAACAGGAAGAAGAAAATACCGAGAAACGACAGCAGGCTGACGAAGAGGACGGCGGAGAGGGTGTAGAGGGTGGTCATGAGGAGAGAACGAAACAGGGATGACTTGCCATGAGTGAGTCCGCCTGAGGCGGACGAGTCGAATGGTGGACGATCCCGGATTCGAACCGGGGACCTTTCGAATGTGAATCGAACGCTCTAACCAGCTGAGCTAATCGTCCATACAGCTTGATGAGCCTACTACGTTTTTTCGATTCCCGCATCTATCTCTCCGGATGAAATCTGACTACAATCCCCCTGTGACTCGCACCCTCACCCTCATCTACGCGACATCGACGGGGCACACGGAGTTTGTCGTCGATACGCTGCAAGCGGCTCTCGGCAAGATCCTGCCCGATCTTCGCATCATCAAGCAGAGAGCGGAGGTGAGTACTTCGGAAGATCTGGAAAAAAGCGACATCCTGCTTTTGGCCTGCGGCTCGTGGAACACGGGAAATGTCGAGGGGCAACTGCAACCGCATATGCATGAACTTCTCACCGTTCGCGCAGCCGAAGCGGAATTGAAAGGCAAACCCGCAGCCGCCATTGGACTCGGGGACGACCGGTACTACTTCACCGCGCGTGCGGCGGAAAAATTGACGGAGTACTTAATCGAAAGACAGGCAACACTGCTGCTCCCGACGCTCATCATCATCAATGATCCCTTCGATCAAACGGCGAAGATCGAGGCATGGGCGAAGGAATTTGCGACTGCAGTCTCTAAACTCCCTGCCGTTCACTTCAAAACATGATTCATTCTACATTTTACATTCTACATTTTACATTCGCATCCTAGATGCGCGTTTCCCTCAAAATCGTCGGCGCATCCGGACAAGGTATCGACTCGATCGGTGAGATCATGGCGAAGGCGCTCAAAAGAAGCGGATACTGCGTTTTCGGCTACCGTGAGTATCCGTCGCTCATCAAGGGCGGGCATGCGAGCTACCAACTGGATATCTCCGATGAACAGATCGAAAGCACGGAAACATGCGTGAACATCGTAATCACGCTCAATCATCATGGTCTCGAACGCAATCTGATGGATTTGAAACCGGGAGGAATCTTGATCCACTCGACACCCGATTGGAGCTTCCCGACGGAACACCGGAAACTCATCGAACGCTTGAGCATCCAGATCATCGAACTCCCAATCGAAACGATGCTCAGAAAACTGGGCGCAAAGCCGATCCTCGGTAACGTCCTTCTCTCCGCCTTTCTTTGGTCTGTCCTCGGGCAAGAGATCAATACACTCAAGAAGATGGTTGGGGAAAAATTCGCAAAGAAGAAAGATCTGCTCGAACTGAACATGCGCTGCATCGATGACGGTTTCGCAATGCGAAAAGAATTCCCCGCACTATCGGTCGCGATACCGAAACCGGCGAAGAATTGGCAGAAACAACTGCTCATTACCGGAAGCAAAGCCATGGGACTCGGTGCCATCCATGCCGGTATGCGTCTGTATGCAGGCTATCCTATGACACCGAGCAGTCCACTTCTGAGTTTTGTCGCATCGATCCAGAATGAAACAGGGATCGTAATCAAGCAGGCTGAAGACGAGATCACCGCTGCACAGATCGTCTCCGGTGCAATGTTCATGGGAACCAGGGCGCTTACCGCAACATCTGGAGGCGGATTCGATCTGATGAGCGAAACACTGTCACTCAACGCGATCATCGAGAACCCGACGGTCTTCGTTCTGGCGCAGCGTCCGGGACCGGCAACGGGACTTCCCACATGGACGGGGCAAGCGGATCTCCTGATGGCGGTGAACACCGCTCACGGTGAATTCGCAAGACTCGTGATATCCATTTCTGATGCATCGGATGCTTTCACTCTGATGAACGAGGCATTCAACATCGCCGAAGAATTTCAAATCAGCGTGATCGTCCTCACCGACAAGCAAATTGCCGAAGCGCTGTATACCCAAGAACCATATGACCTGACGAAAACGAAGATCAAACGTGGACTGGTCACGGACTCGGAGAAGCTGAAGAAATTAAAATCATCCGATCGATATGCCGCAAATGCGAAGAACGGCATTTCACCGAGATGGCTGCCCGGAGCCGACGCTGCTACGTACGTCGCACAGGGCGATGAACACAATGCCGACGGTACGGTCGACGAATCTTCGGCGAATGCAAAAGCACAGATGGAGAAGCGCATGAAGAAAATGGAAGCACTGAAGGCGGCACTGCCCGAACCCAATCTCTTCGGATCACAGGAACCGGAAGTGCTTCTTCTCGGCTGGGGCAGTACGAAATCGGTCGTTCTCGATGTGCTGAAGTCTGACGCACTGAAAGACAAGAAGATCGGCTATCTGCATTTCACACATCTGTGGCCACTCAAAACAGAAGCATTCAAGAAACTGACGAAGATCGTGAAGCAGACGATTCTGATCGAAGGCAATTACCAAGGTCAACTCGGACAGCTTTTGAAACAAGAAACCGGCATCGACATTCAAGATAAAATTTTGAAGTACGATGGCCGACCGTTTTTCTACGATGAACTTTTGAAACTACTTTCCGATCGCATCTAACTTTTATGTCCATCCCTCTCCAAGCATCCCATTCGGCAAGCTCAGGGCCTTCGGCATCGCCAACCATGAAAGACTACCACTCGCAAAACCAGTCGACATGGTGCGATGGCTGCGGTGACTACGGAATCTGGGCTGCGATCAAACAGGCACTCGTCGAACTGAAGATCCCTCCAACGCAGACACTTCTCTGTTACGACGTCGGTTGTCACGGCAACATGTCGGATAAACTTCTCGGATACCGCTTCCACGGTCTCCATGGACGCGTGCTTCCTTTCGCTGCAGGAGCGAAACTCGCAAACCCAAAACTTCCCGTCATCGCATTCGGCGGCGATGGTGCAAGTTTCTCCGAGGGCATCGGACATCTCGTTCATGCCGTCCGGAGCCATTACCCGATCGTCTTCGTCCTCCACAACAACGGTAATTACGGTCTGACGTGTGGACAAGCAAGCTCCTTAACTCCACAGAATCAGCCGATGAACGTAGCTCCAAATGGTATCCCCGAGGCGACACTGAATTCGATGGATTTCATCTTCTCTCTCGAGCCGACATTCGTCGCACGCGGGTTCTCGGGTGATATCAGACAATTGAAAGAGATTCTCAAAATGGCGATCTCGCACAGAGGTTTCGCCTTCGTCGATGTGTTGCAGGCTTGCCCGACCTACAACCACTTCGCAACACACACGCTGCTGATGCAGAAATGCTACAAAGTCGAAGACGAGAATCACGATGCGAGCGACTTCGTGAAAGCAAGAAAACTTGCGGTGGATACAAGCAAACGCATCGCAACAGGTATTCTCTACCGAAACGAAAACGTGCCGAATTTCATCGAGCGGCTCGTGCCAAGACAGGGAAAGACGACGACACCAGTCGAAGAAGTAGCAACGTTTGATGTGAGTAAGCTGATGGAGGAGTTTGTGTAAGAGCTAGAGCAGCGGCAGAATCTCCACCTTCTTCGTCTTCGTATCGAGAATCGCAACCATCGCATTGTTTTCCTCTTCTTCAAACCCGTGCACGCTGCCTGGATTCACTGCAAGCGTATTGCCGACTGTTGTCACAGACGAACGGTGCGTGTGACCGGACAAGACAACGTCATACTTGCGCAGAGAATGAGTGCCTCGGTGATCGGTCGTTCGGTGCCGTGATAGCAGGCGATTTTGAGACCATCGAGCTCAAGCACGCAAAACGCCCACTTGAATTCTCCGCCGATTTCCTGAAAATTCTTCTGAATGCGGAGGACATCGCCGTCATTGTTGCCGAGAATCCCGATCACCTTCATTCCTTTCATCGCACGGATGGACGGACCGGCACAATAGTCTCCGAGATGAACGACCTGCATCACTCCACGCTCGGTGAAAATCTTCTTCGCTTTCTCGATATTCTCGAGACGTTCGTGCGTGTCGGAGAGGATACCGAGGAGCATAGGCACACTATACCACTGTCGACAGAAAAAGTTGGTGGATTCGTCTGTCTCCCCAAACCTCGGGGTGAAATGTGCCTATGAGCACTCTCCCCTGCCGGACAAGAACGGGAACTCCGCCGTACTCAGCCAGAACATCGACAGTCTTGCCGACTCGCATGATCTTCGGTGCGCGAATGAACGACACCGGGATTTTCCCGGAAATTCCCTTTACTCGGATCTCGGCTTCAAAGCTCTGCAGTTGCGCACCGTACGCGTTGCGGTCGATCGTGATGTCGATCAAACCGAGAGTACGCGGCGCATTTTTTCCTGTTACTTTTTTCGACAACACGATTGCGCCGGCACAGGTTCCATACACGAAAAGCGGGTGCGGGGCAGAAGAACGAGACCGCGGGTCAGTAGACCCGCTCTGAATTCTTCTGATTATTTCTTTCCCCACCCCCGTCTCCTCCAGAAATTTCGCAATCACAGTACTTTCCCCTCCGGGAATAATCAGCGCACCGACTTTGGAAAGATCTGTGAGTGAACGGACTTCGATTGCAGGGACACGCAACGAATGAAGCACCTCGATGTGCTCGAAAAAATCACCCTGAAATGCAAGAACACCGACAACCACATAAAAATTCTACATTCTAAATTCTACATTCTCAATTCTTATATTCCCCTCTCCTGCATCCTCACCTGCAATCCGGAAACCTCAAGCCCCGCCATCGCTCCCCCCAGTCCTCTGCTCACTTCGGTCACGATCTTCGGATCGTTGTAGTGCACAGTCGCCTGTACGATCGCTCTCGCCATCCGCTTCGGGTCCTTTGATTTGAAAATACCCGAACCAACAAACACTCCTTCGGCACCAAGCTCCATAAGGAGCGCGGCATCGGCGGGAGTGGCGATCCCCCCCGCTACGAACGTCACAACAGGGAGTCTCTGCGCTTTTCGCACCTGCTCAATGAGATCGAGAGGCACACGTTCATCTCGCGCAAACGCTTTGAGCTCAGCTGCCTTCATCTGCTTGAGCGCCGCAATTTCGCCCTTAATCAATTTTAAGTGACGAACCGCCTCGACGACGTTTCCAGTTCCTGCTTCGCCTTTTGTTCGGATCATGCACGCACCCTCGGAAATTCTTCGAAGTGCTTCTCCAAGATTCGTCGCACCGCACACAAACGGAATTTTGAACTGCTTCTTCTCGACGTGGTGAAAAGGATCTGCCGGAGTCAGCACCTCGGATTCGTCGATAAAATCTACGTTCAACACTTGAAGAATCCTCGCTTCGGCCGTATGACCGATGCGGATTTTGGCCATCACGGGAATCGAGACTGCCTTTTGAATCTCTGCGATCAATGCCGGATCACTCATGCGAGCCACCCCTCCCTGCGCACGGATATCCGACGGCACTCGCTCCAGAGCCATCACAGCACATGCTCCAGCTGCTTCAGCAATTTTTGCCTGCTTCGCTGTCACCACATCCATAATGACGCCGCCTTTGAGCATGCGTGCGAGGTCGGCGCCTGTGCTATTTGCAATGCGAAACATTCAATGATGAGAGATCAGCAGCAACCCCGGCTGTCACAAATTCAGGGTCGATGCTGAGCCTACTCTCCTCAGGAAGAATCTGCCCCTGATACTTGGAAAACGGCTTCATATTGTACGGAGTCTCCGCCGGAGAACTCATCGTTTCGAAAGCAAGTTGGCACACGCGCATCCCGGGGTACAGTGCGACCGGAAGACGATTGAGGTTGCTGATCTCAAGCGTGATCGTTCCGGAGAAACCCGGATCCACGAAGCCTGCGGTCGAATGAACGATAATACCAAGGCGACCAAGGGAACTCCTACCCTCCACACGGACGACCAAGTCGTCGGGAACCGTGATCTTCTCCTGCGTGACGCCGAGAATGAATTCTCCGGGCTGCACGATGAACGGATCGCCATCGGCAATCGTGATGATGCGCATGTTCTGAGCGAACGTCTTGGGGTTCTTCGGATCCAACACGGCATACTTGCTGTGCTCGTAGACTTTGAAGACGTTGCCGAGACGCAGGTCCATGCTGCTCGCATGAATGTAGCGGAAAAGTTCTGCCTGATCGGACTCGATCTTCACTCTGCCTGATTCGATGGCCTTCTTGATATCTCTGTCAGAAAGAATCATAGGTTCCTACAGTAGAGAGGAAAGACACGAAGCGTCAACCGCCTTGACTCATCCGTGAGTTCAATGAAAAACAGGCATCACGAAGATGCAAAAGAAGATATACTCCTGACCCCCATGGCATCTTTCGATCGGTCAGAATCGGCTGCAGTTCTGGAACGCAACGAAAGCAAGGACGGAACGCAATCCAGAGAGACTGTGAGGCAGATCACAAGCCAGGTGCGCAGGCACACGCGCATCACGTTCGACGAGATTGGCGCGGCATCGAGAGAAGAGAATGCCGAGCTCCTTCGGGGCATCCGAGAACTGGAGTCAAACCCCGACAAAATCGACCAATGGGAAGGGTTCATCGAATGGTCCGAGAAAGCGATCGAATCGGCAAAGAAAGTATTCGCAACACTCAAAGAACAGATATCGAAGGCTGCCGACAACGAATGGATTTCGAAAGGATCGCAGGACGCATGGATCGAACGCTTCAAAGATCCCTCGACCGGCTACAAACAGAAGGAATACTGGGTGATGCACCAGATGCCGCACTACATCGAGTCGTGGCACAAAGTGGCGGACAAGCGCAAAAAAATCCTGAGTAGTGAGGGCTATCGGGAACTTGTGAGCTATGACGCAAGCTTCGCCGTCATCGGCAACAAGGAGGAATTTTTGAAGCTGCATTTCGAGAAACGAAAAGACTTGATCGCATCAGCCGAAGCCGCACTGCTCGCCGGAAGCAAGATGCAGCTCGATCTCTACGATCAGGCGAAGACGAAACTGGGGCAAGCAGCTTCCCTTGGAATCCTCAGCTCGACGAAAGTAGGTCAATGGCTGGAGCACATTTTCAAGAGCAAAGCCGAAGCAA
Source organism: Candidatus Peribacteria bacterium (assembly GCA_009691405.1). Lineage (GTDB taxonomy): Bacteria > Patescibacteriota > Gracilibacteria > Peribacterales > Peribacteraceae > SICN01. The sequence goes on from SICN01000003.1 coordinate 22,337, forward strand.
AAAAAGTCTCGGCATTCATTCACGGAACTGCAAGCAATTCTCTGGGATCACTGATGAAAAACTGGGAAAACGTGAAAAGACGATACGACAGTGTTGCAAAGAAATTCCACTCTCAAGGGAGTGAGCAACTGCCACGTGGCATCCACCTCGTGAGCGAATCGCAGTTCCTTGCGATGCACTACTCCTCACGCTTGCACTATGTGGAGGAGATGGAGAAAAGACTTCTGCACGGCTCGGATCTGAGCAAAGAACCTGCATCCTTCATCAAAATCCGCCACGCGATCGATACCAAAGACTGGGTGGAAGCAGCGATGCTCATTGAAAAAACCAAAAAAGAATCCTTGCAGCAATCCGACCGCTTGAGACTCGACTCCATGCATCGATACGTGAAGCAGTTCACGAAGCGAAGTGAGGAGTCCTCATCGGGTCTGGAACAAGCAGTGCAAGCAAAGAACAAAATCGACGAGCTGATCCATCAGGTTCCGAGTTCGATGCAACCGGTCGTGCTCCGCCTTCTCAAGAGTCCCAATGGAAACCGCTCCATCAACCAGTTCCGCTGGATCGTCTACAACAACAAATGGTGTCGCGAGCACGGCTACCTGAACGACGAAGTCGCGAGAAGGGGGGCAAATAAAAATAACGAAGAACTCACGAAGTACAGGGCAGAGAAAGGCATGGATCTCGGTCGACATGACGTACTCGGCTACGAGACTGCTGACAAACAGTACTTCCAAAAAGAGGAATACTCGAAACACAAAGCCACGTACATTCATGCAAACGTGAAGAGTGGAGGCGTGCAACAAGCACTCGGGCAGTGGTTGGAGCGGGAACAGGATCCAAAGACGCTCTACTGGACAACGCTCAGCTGCCATGAAGACGGTGACCCAAAGGGAGAAATCTGGCACAGCGATCTCTTCCATGTCCTCACCGAAATGCGATCTGCAACACGAACGATCCAGACGGCAGGTCTGATGTACCATTCACCGAATGAAAATCTTCTCGCCGCCTAAAAAATACCTTGCGAAAAGGGCTGATTATCATAAGAATGGCGTCACTATGCGCTTTACATCACTCGTTTTCGCTATCGGCATCTGTCTCACTCTCGGTGCCTGCACTCAAAACGGCTCACGAACATCCATCAACCAACAAAACAAGAACCCGCTCACGGCATCACGCTATGGCGACGAACTTGCGGACGCAATGGCGAACCTCGTCATTCAAGATGATCCTGCAGCGAAGGATCCAGCGCTCCGGAACATCATCGATGCGGAGATTGCACGTGGAAAAAAACTCGGCATCGATGCGCGTGCCGTTCAAGCTGAGGGAATGAAAGGCTTTCTCATCCCGCTCAAAGAGGAAGCCCAAGGAAACGTTCTCTACGTCGACGACTCTCTCTATCTTTCCTCGGACTTCATCACGAAACCCGGACCAGATCTGCACGCCTTCATGACGACCGCTGTCGATCCCAGAGACACCGTATTCCCCGATAAGACCGCACTGGATCTGGGAACCGTGCAGAGTGTGTACGGCGCACAAATCTACGCGGTACCGGCACAAGACAACCCAGCACTCTACCGAACGTTTATCCTGTTCGACGTGAAACTGAAGCGCATCTACAGTTTCGCACAGCTGAGCAAATAACGAACCGCAGCTGAAACGTCGCGTTTCAGCTCCGAGAATCGGATGTTCTACAATGGCGCACTCTCCGCCTTCGCAAGCTCCTGATCGATCGCCGCACTGATTGCCTCGAGGCTGCTCTGTACACGCTGTCCGTTGACAAAGTAGGACGGTGTTCCCTGTACATCCATCACCTCACCTTCTTCGGCATCGGACATCACCGCGTCACCTTTGATCTCGGAACGAATGCAACGATCGTAGAGATCTGCATCGAGACCGAGTGCGGTGCCCCACGAACGGAGCGCCTCGGAGGAAAGATCTTTCTGATTGGCATAATTCAACTCCACGAATTCCCAGAACTTCCCTTGATCAGCCGCACACTCCGATGCAAGCGCTGCTTCGTAAGCGTACGGATGAATCGCCCGGAGAGGAAAATGCTTGAATGCAAAGCGAACGTTGGCTGCATATTTCTCCTCGAGAGGCTTATTGATGAGCGTGTACGCCGAAGCGCACGCGGGGCACTGGAAATCGGCATACTCGGTGACGGTGACGCTGGACGTATCGGGTCCCAATACGGGTTTTGCCGATGTCTCGCTCAATCCCGTGGTATCGACACCGCACGCAGAGAGCACAACACAGAGGAAGAGAGCAAAAGCGGAGCGAGGCACTGTCATAGGGAAGAGGTGAGAAAGTAACCCGAGTATAGCACGCTCCCATTCTGGTATACTCACCTCCTCTCTATGGCTCTCTATCTTAAGTACCGGCCACAAACCTTCGCAGACGTCGTCGGACAGGATCATATCGTCACAACGCTGGAGCAATCCGTCGAGAGAGGACGCATCTCTCATGCCTACCTATTCTGCGGAACGCGCGGGACCGGCAAGACTTCCGTTGCGCGCATCCTCGCGAAGACGATCCTGCTCCGAGGAATGGAAGACGCGACCATCCGTGCGCAATCGACGAAAGGCATCGAAGAAGGATCCTTTGTTGACCTCATCGAGATCGATGCTGCAAGCAACAACGGCGTCGATAACATCCGCGATCTGATCGAGAAAATCCAATTCACTCCTGTTGTTTCGAAAGCGAAAGTCTACATCATCGACGAAGTACACATGCTCTCGAAGGGAGCGTTCAACGCGCTGCTGAAAACTCTCGAAGAACCGCCGGAATACGTGTACTTCATTCTTGCTACGACAGAGACTCATAAGGTGCCTGATACGATTCAATCGCGCTGCCAACGATTCCTGTTCAAGAAGGTAAAAGACGACGATATCATCCGAAGACTCCAGTACATCGTCGATCAAGAGAGGATCGTCACCGATCGCGAAGCTCTGCGAGCCATCGCGCGTCACGCACTTGGCAGCTTCCGTGACGGAATCGCGCTTTTGGATCAGCTTCGATCCCTCGAAAAAATCGGACTCAATGACGTCACCGATCGCATCGGCAAGACATCGACTCTGTTCATCGATGATATTGTCGCCGCCCTTCTCAACCGAAAACCGGAGCAGATCAAAGAAGTGATTGCAGAGATCGAAGAATCGAATGTTCCGATCGACTTGATCACCTCCGATCTCCTTGCGCTGGTTCGGTCACACCTGCACGAAGCGATTGCGAAGAAGGAGGATCCCTCGAGCTACCTGCACATGACGGATGTCCTGCTCCTCGCCATGAAGAATATCCGCCTCTCTCCGCTCCCCGCTCTGGTGCTTGAATCCGCTCTCATCGGTTTCTGCATGGAAACGGAGGGAGAGGAGAAATCGCACAAGAAATCAACGGTCTACCAAAGCGCGAAGCTGAAGATGCCGACAACGGAGGTCGATGCTCCTGCGAACATCAGCACTTCTGTCGAGTTCGACTCACCACCCCCGAAACATGCTCTCGTCGAAGCGGAAGATCTTACGATCCAAAACGTTCTCCGCCATTGGCAGGAACTCTTGAAGGAAGTCACCCCTGCCTCCGTGCGCATGAGCCTGAAGGACGGCAGCGTCTCAAAAGTGACGGGCGAAATCCTAGAACTGTCATTCCCTTCTTCTTTCCACAGAGATCGCGTGTCGGAAACACATGCAAGTCGTACCATCGAAGACATTCTCCTCGGCATCTTCAAAAAACCCGTGCGCTTGAAGTGCATCCTCGACAAAGATTCGAAACCGACATTTGCAGGACCGGCAACCGACCTCGTGGAAGCTGCGGCAGAAGTGTTCGGAAATACTTGATTCTACGAATGCAAGAAAAAATCGAGCTTCGGCGCGCCATCAAAGAGCGTCTGACACGCATGAGCGAGAATGATCGCCGCGTCGAGAGCCAGATCATTGTGCGTGAACTCCGGAAAATGCTTCCGGAGTCCATGACAACCATCGCCGTCTACTTCCCGTACCTCGACGAACCGGATATCCAGTCGCTGGTCGCAGAACTGCTGGAGCAAAAAAACGTGATCTGTCTGCCGAAAGCCGAGATGCATGGCATGACCATGCATCGAATACGATCCCTTGATGATGTCCAAAAAAATCCGGTAACCGGAATCTTCGAGCCAATCGAGCCGGCACCTCTCGATGAAACAACCATCGCAATCGTCATCATCCCCGGACGTGCGTTCTTGCGCACGGGGGAACGCCTTGGTCGTGGAAACGGCGGCTATGACCGTTGGATCAGTGACCAACGGAAACGAAATCCGGAGACACGTTTCATCGGGGTGTGCTTCGACTGCCAGATCGTGCAGGAGATGCCGACGGAACAGCACGATGAGAAAGTGGATGTTGTTCTCAGCGCAACGGAGTTCAAGAAAGCCTAGAAAAATACCGTAGCGGAAGTTCGTAACTTTCGCAGAAGATACCTGCCTGCCGGTAGGCGGGTGGATCTTCCGCTACGGCTCATTCATGGGTATGCTCCACTCATGCCCACCTACACCTCACTCCAAACTGCTGATCCGGATGTGTACCGCGCCGTGATGGGTGAAATGAAGAGACAGAAGGAAGGAGTGGAACTGATCGCATCGGAGAACTACATCTCGCCAGCCGTCCTCGAAACGATGGCAACCGTCTTCAATAACAAATATTCGGAAGGGTATCCGGGCAGACGCTACTACGGCGGACAGGAGTTCACAGATGCTGTCGAAAGACTGGCAATCGAACGCGCCAAGCAGCTTTTCGACTGCGATCATGCCAACGTGCAGCCGCACGCCGGAGCCCCTGCGAATGTCGCGATGTACTTCGCACTCCTCGAGCCTGGCGACACCGTGATGGGAATGGACTTGAGTCACGGCGGACATCTGACGCACGGGCACCCCGTCACGTACCTTACGAAGATTTTCAAATTCGTGCGCTACAAAATGGGGAATATCGAAACCGGCGAGATCGATTACGACGACATGCGAAAAGTCGCACTGACAGAGAAGCCGAAAATCATCCTCGCAGGGTTCTCCGCTTATCCGAGAGAACTGAATTATGCGAAAATGAAGGCGATCGCGGACGAGGTCGGTGCCGTCACCGTTGCCGATATGGCGCACATCGCAGGGTTGATCGCAGGCAAAGCACTCAGGAATCCATTCCATGACGGTTTTGACGTCATCACAACAACCACGCATAAGACGCTACGAGGACCGAGAGGCGGTATGATCCTCTCCCGCACGGAAGAGATGGGGAAGAAGATCGACAAGTCGGTGTTTCCAGGTTTCCAAGGCGGTCCCATCATGCAGATGGTTGCCGCAAAAGCCGTCGCATTCGGCGAGGCGCTCAAGCCGGAATTTCAGCAGTACGCAAAGCAAGTGATTGCAAACTCGAAACATCTTGCGAAATTTTTCATGGACAGAGGCGTCAAGCTCGTGACGAACGGCACGGATAACCACCTGATGCTCATCGATTGCGTGAAGTCTTGGGGAATAGGTGGTGGCGATGTGGAGACGCTCCTCGACAGCATCGGCATTACTCTGAACAAGAATATGATCGCCAATGACACAAGAAAGCCAATGGATCCGTCGGGTGTTCGTCTCGGAACCCCGGCAATCACCACGCGCGGCATGAAAGAGAAGGACATGGAAATTCTTGGCGCGTTCATGCTGACAGCCATACAGAACAGATCGGATGCTGCAGCCGTGAAAAAACTTCATGAAGAAGTGAAAGTATTCTGTCTCCGTTTCCCTGTCCCGGGCATCGCCGTCTAACCACCCTCCCATGAAAAAGTCACTAGTGAGTCTCAGTCATGCGATCCACGGACTGACGCATGCCATCAAGACCGAGAGAAATCTTCGATTCTTCGTCATCGGTCATCTTGTGCTCCTACTCCTTGCGCTCGCCCTCAAGGTAGATCTTTTCTCGATGCTTGCCTCAACATTCGCTGCAGGACTCTTCGTCACCGTCGAGCTCCTCAATACCGCCATTGAGCGCCTTGCCGACACAGTGGATGACTGCGAGAAGAAGAGGAATGCAGGTCATTACCATCACGGCATCAAGCTGACAAAAGACGTGGGATCGGCCGCTTCTCTTATCATGCTGATACTCTATGTCTGCTGCATCGCGCTGATCGCAGTCCCCTACACCCTCTACTTCCTCTCGGGTCAGGCGTGACATTTTCTCTCGCTGCCGTACTCGGCATTGTCGAGGGAATTTCCGAATTTCTGCCGATCAGTTCGACCGGTCACCTGATCTTGGCGCAGCGTCTTCTTGGCATGCAACAGACCGAGATACTCAAGAGTTTCGATATCGCAATTCAGTTGGGAGCAATCCTTGCAGTTGTCCTGATCTACGGACGATCGATCAAGCGAACTCCGAAAGCGTGGCTGCCGATCTTTGTCGCCTTTCTCCCAACGGCGGTCATCGGCTTTCTTCTGCACACGATCGTCAAAACGTATCTTCTCGGAAACAGCTCTGTCGTCGTGTGGGCACTCTTCATTGGAGGTCTCTTCATCGTTCTCTTTGAACTGTTGTACAAAAAAGAGACAGGAGCGATACGGTCACTCGAAGCAATCCCACTGAAAACCGCCTTCGCCATCGGTCTTTGCCAGTCGCTCGCACTCGTACCCGGTGTCTCCCGTTCCGCTGCCACGATCTTCGGGGGCATGCTCCTCGGAATCGAGAGAAGAACGATCGTCGACTTCAGCTTCCTCCTCGCGATCCCCACGATGGCAGCCGCAACGGGTCTGGATCTTCTGAAATCGGCACACCTCTTCAGCACGCATGACGCGGAAATGCTCGGTATCGGCTTCCTTGTGTCATTCGTGACGGCGTACATCGTCATCCGCTGGCTTCTGAAATTCGTGCAGACGCACACGTTCACGGTGTTCGGATACGAACGGATCATCGTCGCGATCGTGTTTTGGGTGTAGGTTGCATAAAAGCCCTCACTCCGTCCTGCGGGACACCTCTCTCCAACGTTCCGGAGAGAGGAATATCTGTAATCAAAGAAAGCGCGTGCTCCCCCTTCTCCAGATTGCTGGAGAAGGGGCAAGGGGATGAGGGCTATAAGTTGATCGTAATCGTCGCACTACTCGGATCCGCAAGTGTCGTTCCTCCCGACGGACTCGTAAGAATCAAGTTCACGGTCTTCCCGCCCGTCGAATTGCCATTGGTCAAAATAGAGACGGTGAACGTCTTGCTGATTTCGTTGGCAGCGAACGTGAGGGTGCCGCTCACTGGCGTATAATCGACGCCGGACGCACCCGAACCGCCGTTCGTTGCATAGTTCACGGTAACCGCTCTGACGCCAAGAACATGGTTGACCGTGATCGTCGCAACCCCCTGACTCATGGTGACGGCATACGCATTGGTGCTGAACTTGAGGGATCCGGAACCGATCGGCACACCTTCGTCATCGTTGATGGTGACATTCGCAGCACCGATGCCAAGCGCCGATCCTCCGGTCGGACTCGACAAATTCACGCTAAACGACCGATTGCCTTCGATGCTGCTATTATTCGTGATGGAAACGGTGAATGTCTTGGTTGTTTCACCGGCAGCGAATGCAAAAGTGCCGCTTGTGGTCGTATAATCGGCACCGGGAGTCGCCGACGCATTCGTCGTCGTATAATTCACCCCAACCGCCGTTGTCGTGATGCCGGATCTGACGACCGTCACCGTCATGCTGCCTCCGTTTTCGGCGACCCCGTACGCATTCGAGCTCAGGGAGATCGTCGTCGCTGCCCCGGCGCTCGAGGAAGACGAAGAAGCAGTCGGAAGCGGTGCATTCGGATCGTTGATATTGAGAATGACATTCGCTGGGTTCGAAATGCCGACGGCGCCCTTGGCGTTTTTCAACACAAGATTGACCGTCTTGGTTCCGGTCGTCGACGAATCGTTCATGATCACCATCGTGATTTTCTTACTGGTTTCCTTTGTGCCAAAAGAAAGAGTCCCCGAAAGCGGTTGGTAGTTCTTTCCGGCGACCGCAGTCCCGCCGCTGAATGAATAATCAACGGAACCCGCTCCTTGGTTTCCGCCGGTTCTCGCAACAATGATCGTGATCTGTCCTGTCGCGACGTTCTTGTAGACGTTGTAACCGTTCGCATCGAAGTGCACGTATCCTCCGGCACTGTACGGCAGACTGGAACTGGTTGCATTCGATGATGAACTGCTCGAACTGGCGACACTGGAACTGGAAGACGATGAAGAGCTCTGGACGCTCGAAGACACCGAACTCGAAACCGCCGGCGTTGTTCCTTTCATCTCGTCTCTGAGACGTTTGAAGAGCACGGCGATCTGCGCGCGCGTCACGGGCTCATTCGGACCGAATTTCTCGCTGCTTAACCCCTTGATGATACCAAGCTGATGCATCTCCCCGATCGCATCGTCTGCAAAATGTCCAACAGGCACATCACGAAACACCGTTGACCCTTTGAATGCGGCCCCAAGCTGGCTGATGCCGACACCGAACACGGTACCTGCGAGGAAGACTGCAGGAATGGAGCGGAGAAACAGTTTCTTCATAGCTCACATTGTGTGTTCAGTCCAATGTCAAAGCAATTGTGAAAGTGTCGGAATTGTTCGACAATAAGCCTTCATTGGCATAAAATATAGCCCTAATGAAAAGCATCATTCAATTTCGGGTCTCAAAAGGCGAAAAGAAGTACATCGCTGAGTGCATGGATCTTCCGATCGTGACCGAAGCTGATACGCTTGACCAGCTCTCGCAGAAAATCCAAGAAGCACTGACGTTACACATGGAAGATGAGGATTTTTCAAATGAATTCACTTCCTCGCCGTCCGTCCTTGTGAGCTTCGAACTCCCTGTGCACGCGCATGCCTAAGCTGCGCGTCCTTTCCGGGAAAGATGTTGTGGCAATCCTGGAAACATTCGGCTTCGCCGTCGAACGTCAGCGCGGAAGTCATGTGAAACTGCGAAGACTGCAGAACGGAGCAAGACAAACTTTGACCATTCCTCTTCATACAGAATTGGATAAAGGTACTCTGCGTGCAATCTATCATCAGATTCTGCGGTACATTCCAGAAAAAGATATACGTCTACACGTGTACACTGAGTGAGTATGCAGACTGTTTGCCAAAACCAATGGTGCAAGCAGCAATTCGAGGTCACCGATGATGATTTGGCGTTCTACGAGAAAGTCTCGCCAGAATTCAGTGGCAAGAAATATACAATTCCCCCACCAACGCTCTGCCCGGATTGTCGCAGTCGGCGACGCATGGCATGGCGCAATGAACGATTCCTCTCTCTGCGACCCTGCGGGCTTTGTCATAAAACGAAAGTATCAATGTTTGCTCCGGATGCTCCGTACCATGCCTATTGCTCGGATTGTTTCTACGGTGATCGGTGGGATCCTCTCTCCTACGGGCGCGATTACGATTTTTCAAAAAGTTTTCATACGAACATTGAAGGACTTCTGTCTGATGTGCCGCTCATGATGCTGTATCAAGCGGGAGTAAATGAAAATTGTGATTTCACGAACTACTTTGGTCCCGAATCGCGCAATTGCTATCTCATGTACAACAGTGGACGCGATGAAGATTGCTGTTATTCCCGCGGACTCATTGAGTCCAAATCATGCATCGACATGCTCATTGGAAATGGAAATCAATTTTGTTATGAGTGCGTGAATGCAAGTGATTGCTATCACACTTCGTTTTCTCAAAACGTTGCGCAATGCGTGGAGAGTGCATTTCTCTTCAATTGCCGTCATTGCACACACTGCTTCGGCTGTACGAATTTAGTACAAAAGGAATATTACCTTTTCAACAAGCCGTGTACGCCCGCAGAATTCGAGTCCGAAATGTCGCAATTGTCATCGGCATCGTTCGTAGCCGACATGCGAACAAAACTTTCAGATCTCCGATTGCGCTGCATCCATCGCGAGAACAACAATGTAAACATAGAACACTGTACGGGCGATTATCTTATCAATTCCAAAAACTGCATCGATTGCTACGAATCGAAGGGTTCCGAGGACTGCAAGCGCATTCTATGCTCCAAGCTTGTCAAGGATTCTCATGACCTCTTCGGATTTGGGTACGATTCGCAGCTACTGTACGACTGCGTTGGCACGGGACTCAGCACCTCAGTCGCGTTCACATGGATTTGCACGTCCACGTCGAATCTGTATTACTCCCTGCACTGCGACAACATCCACAACTGCTTCGGATGCATCAGCGTACGGCTCAAACAGTATTGCATTCTGAATAAACAATACACGAAGGAAGAGTATGAAGCGCTTGTAGGGAAAATCATTACGGCTATGAGTGCAGCAGGTGAATGGGGTGAGTGGCTTCCGTGGCATATGAGTCCTTTTGCCTACAATGAAACGGTGGCTCAGGAATTTCTTCCGCTCAAGAAACAGGAAGCGACGGTCATGGGATTTCGATGGAATGAAACTGCGCTACCGCCACCAGTTGCTAACAAAACAATCCGCGGATCCAGTCTTCCTGATACGATCGAAGAAATTCCCGATGATGTCCTAGAGTGGGCGATTGTCTGTGAGAACACTGCGAAACCATTCAAGCTCACTAAACAAGAATTAGATTTCTATCGAGCAAGGCATCTTCCGGTCCCTCGTCTCCACCCAGATGAGAGGCATAAGAGACGCATGGCACTCAGAAATCCCTGCAAGCTGTGGAAGCGCGAATGTATGAAGTGCAGAAAACCGATTGAAACAAGCTACAGCCCAGACAGACCGGAGATTGTGTACTGCGAGCGTTGCTATCTTGAAACAGTGTACTAATCTGAAAAATCCATTACTCGCACAAGCGGAAGCGAAGCCCTCCGTAGCTCCGCCTCAGCGGAGCGAAGGATGGGTGAGGAATGCTATTTGAAGGAGGTATACTGAAAGATTCTCAAAACACGCGGGTAGAATACCCGCTCCTGTTCATGAAAATATTCCATAAACGGAGCGCCCGTTCGGGGCGCGTATGAAGCAAAATTAGGCAATATTCTTCTTTGCCTCTGCCTCGATCATCGCCTTGCTTGGCGGTGGGACGCCGCCTGATTTCTCGAGCTTCTTCTCAAGATCTTTTATTTTCCCCTCTTCTTCACCTGATAACTTCTCGGTAATTGCTTTCTTTCGAAGGGCATTAAAATCGTTCGTCCACATCTCTCGATCCCGCCATGCACGGTACTCATCGAGCTTCATGCCTTTCTTCTTCGCTTTCTCGCGCTCTTCCGTTTCTTTTTCTTTACTCTTCCCTGCTTTCACCGCAACCATACGACCTTCCTTGGCACTCTCGAGCCAACGGCCGATCTTATCTTCGACCACCGAACGCTTCTCGCAGTACCGCTCCCTGGATGCTCGCCGAATCACCGTCACGCGGCTCTCGTCTTGTTTGAAATCGGGAGGCGGAAGCGTTGAGACCGAGAAAGGTTTGCTCGCCATTCCGTTCACCATCAGACGCAGGTATGCGTGAAACTTCGGAAGACTGAGGATGTCTTTCGGCGCAACCATCTCTTCAAACTGCAGACTCAGCTCTTCACTGTCTTCGGCACCGACCTGGAAACACACCATCGAACCGACGTTGCCGAACACCGCGTCTTTGAGAGCGGAGTTGTTGCCGCTATCACCGATCATCAGCTGGCCGATGTACTGGTTTGCCAGCGTCAGATTAAGACGATACTTCCTCGCTTCACTCAAAATCGTCGCGAACGATTCGGTTGCGAAATTCTGGAACTCGTCGACGTAGAGATAGAAATCTCTTCGCTGTTTCTCCGGAATATCGGTCCTACTCATGGCATCGAGCTGAAATTTCGTCACGAGCATGGATCCGAGGAACGCGGAATTGTCCTCACCGAGATTTCCCTTGCTCAAGTTCACGAGAATGATCTTCCCGCTGTCCATCGCTTCACGAACGGAGAATTTGCTGATCGTCTGTCCCACGATATTCCTGATCATCGGCACGGACAAAAGCTGACCGATCTTGTTCTGAATCGCAGCAATCGCTTCGGTTCTGTACTTCTCGGACCAATGTGCGTACTCATCCTCCCAGAAACTCTTCACAAGACGATCCTCGAGGTGCGACACGATTTTGGCACGGAACGCATCATCGGAGAATATCCGGAGAATGCCCATCATCGAGTTGCCGGGCGATTCGATGAGTGCCAAGAGCGTATTCCGAAGGATGTGTTCCATGCGCCCGCTCCACACATCGGGCCAAAGCTTGGTGAACACGCTCATGAGACCCGACACCACAAGCGGATACTGATCGGGGCCCGAACAACTGAGCATGTTGAAGCTCAGAGGGAATTCTTTGTCGGCGGGATCGAAGAGAATCACGTCATTCGTCCGCTCCGGAGGAATGAACCGGAGCACCGCTTCGATCAGATCGCCATGAGGATCGATGACCGCAACGCCTTTTCCGCCGTGCACATCGGAGAAGATCATATTCTCAAGCAGTGTCGATTTTCCCATACCGGTCTTTCCGATGATGTACATGTGACGCCGTCGGTCATCAGGACGTATGCCGAACTTTATTCTCCGACCCCTGAAAACAGCTTCACCGAGGAGCGTGAGGTTGGCTTCCCCTCCCCCCTCGGGGGAGGGGCCAGGGGTGGGGGCGGTGGGCAAGTCCACCGGCGGCTCCAGTTTTTTACTCATCACCCAATCGATATTCGGGGTCTTGACGAGCACGTTCGGGAAATGCCACAGAGTAGCGATTTCCTCAACGGATAAGGCATACGGAAGAATCGTGAACACTGGCTTCAATGAGAGGCTCCTGCGAATCGCCGTTGCGCGAAAACCATTGCAGTTCGGCAAAGAAAACTGCCGGAAACTGCTCAGTATTTCTTGCACTTTGTGCTCGGCACTCGCCGTCTGATCGTCGGGGACAATCACAGAAAGATGCACGTTGCTCACAAACATCAATCGGTTCACTTTGTCGATGATCGCCGCAACCGGATCCTCGGATTCATGGCTTCTGCGAGCCGCTTTCAAGATGTCTTCGTGCGTGTCCATGTCATGCTCCGCCTTCCCACCACCTTCCTCGGAAGGGAGTGCAAGTGAGAACCATAGGCGGACACCACCGAAAAGGATCTTGAGCGGAAAGTACGCGACTCGCCGCCAGCCGCGAGCGAGATGGATGATGGCAAGAAACTTCGCATACCATGAAAATTTCTTTGCAAGGCCCTTCTCCATCAGCGGCAGAAATTTGAGCACTCGTTTCCTGAACTTGGATTTGAGCGGTCGAAAGACAATCTGCACGTGTCCGCGCATCCGTGGATCCGGATAGCGAACAAGCGTCGAGGTGATGCCGGCGATCGAATCGATCGTCTGACGCGCAAGCATGTCATCGAACTGCGGGTGACGTTTGATCGGAAAAATCTCATGCTTACTCAGGTACAGATCCGTGGTGAGGACGGTTTCACCTTGCTTCGGTTCCAATTCTTTCGGATCCATTTCCTCGATGTCGATATCCGGATACTGCGCATAGAGTTGGCTTTCGAGAAGCGGAAGCGACTTCCTCGTGCCACGCACAAAAAAACAAATTTTTCCCTGATATGAACCGATCTCGAAGCTGATGAGACCGTCTATACCCTTGAGAGAATGCAACGCCGAGATCGCAGGCTCGATGTGCAGAGGTCCTCGAGACGCATTCTTGTCCTCCGGATCGGGTAAAGCAGGACGGATGCGGAGGAGAGCCAGATCTGATGGAGACGTTGTTATTGGTGAGAGTGAGAAATTAGTCGCGAATGAGATCTGCAACCATCTGCAATGCTGCGGCATTGTAGGCATAATCCATGCGAACGGGACCGAGGATGCCGATGGCACCGGTCTCGCCTCGAATACGATACTTCGTGACAAGCATGCTGCAACTTGCAAATTGAGTGCAGAGATCTTTCTCGCCGACAAAATACTGCACGCTCTCGTCGAGATCGATGTGATCGATAAGGCTCGCGAGCCGCTTCTCAAGCACTTCGATAACGCCGCTCACAAAACGACTGTCCGCCATGAACTCCGGCTGCTGCATCGCATTCGAGAGCCCCAAGTACGACACTTCGTCGCGATGCGGAACGGTGGCGAAACTCACGTTCGGAATCATGTTCGAGAGCATCGCGACGGCTTCGTATGCGCGCTCACGGTCTTTGTGCTGGAAGTATTGCTCCTTCAGCTCCGTAAACCGGGCCCTGACCGCACGCTCGTGGCTTGTGGGTTTCATGAACTGCTGCACATACATGCGATACCCCTGCACGGTCGGGATGCGCCCGGCAGACGTGTGCGGCTGCTCGATGAATCCTTCCTCCCCGAGCACTCGCATCTCATTCCTGATCGTGGCTCCGGAAACCGGAAAGAGCCCACGCTCAATGATATGATGAGATCCGACAGGGATGGCCGTCTCGATGAACTGATCGATGATCGCCGTGAGAAGCTTCGCCTGACGGATGTTCATACGATAGATTATAGCACTCTTGGCTTCAGAGTGCCAGGAATAGCCGATCAGACTTCGCCTACTTCTCCCCTTTCTTCGCCTTCTTCTTGATGAGCGGCTTTGCTGCACGCTTCTCTTCGATCACTTTCACCTCTTCCTGCTTCTTCTTGCTCGATTCAGCCATTTTTCGGAAGCGATCCACACGACCGGAAGCCATGAGACCCATGTACTTGCCCGTGTAGACCGGGTGGCAAGCGGAGCAGATTTCGACCTGCTGAACCTTCACCGTCGACGGAACCGCATACACCGCACTGCACGAAGTGCACGTGGTCTTTGCGTCCGGATATACCTGTGGATGGATGCCTTTTTTCATAGCTGGGAGAGTGTAGGAGATTGGAATCGCTCCTGCAAGGGTAAAGGAAGGCAATAATATATGGAATCGCAGCGGAAGATCCACATCTTCCGCGGAGGTTACGAACCTCCGCTGCGGATTCATTTTGTTTCCTCTTCAATCACCTCTCCCTCCTCTCCTTCTCCGCCTGCAACCTCATTCGGATCATGCATGATCACGCTCACCGAAGCGACTTTGTCCCCGCCATCGAGGCGCATGACGATCACTCCCTGTGTGGCACGACTCCTTGAAGGAATATCAGAAAGCTTCATACGGATAGTCTGACCCTGCTTGCTGATACAAATAAGATCTCCGTCATCCCCTTCCTGAAGGATGGCACCTCCCACGATATCGCCAGTCTTCGCCGTAAGCTGCGCAGCCTTCACACCGCTGCCGCCGCGACCCTGCAAGCGATAGAGCGTAACAGGCGTGGACTTTCCGAGCCCGTTCTCCATGACGACTAAGAGTTCCGTCTTATCGGCTTTCGCAAATGCCGCCGCTTCCACAACTCTGTCTCCGGCACCCAAACGAATGCCGCGAACACCTGCGGCAGCTCTGCCCATGGCACGCACATCGACCTCGGGGAAGCGGATGGACTTGCCCTTCTTCGCGAGGATGAAGATCTCGTCCTTGCCACTTGTTGCCACCACCCAACGAAGTTCGTCTCCATCCGGAACTTTCTGCGCGATCAGACCCGAACGACGAATGTTATCGAATTCACTGAGCTCCGTTCGCTTCACAGTTCCTTTGACGGTCGTCATGAAGAGGTGCGTCTTGCCTTCCAATTTTGCCTTCATCAAAGAAGCCACTTTCTCGTTTGGCTGGAGCTGCAAGAGATTCACGATCGCCTGTCCTTTGGCAACACGACTTGCCTGCGGCAATTCGTACACCGGCAATTTGAACACGCGTCCCGTGTTCGTGAAGAACAGGAGATCATCGTGGTTGCTCACATTCACGAGACACAGAATTTCGTCCTCGTCTTTCGTAGTCATTCCTTTGATGCCCTTGCCACCTCTATTCTGCGCCCTGAACTGTGCGGGGCTCAAACGCTTGATGTAGCCCTGCGCGGTGAGCGCGACGATCATCGGAGCATTCGGAATCGTGTCTTTCGCCGAGAATTCGCCGACCGCATGAGAGACAATGGTCGTACGACGTTCGTCACCGAACTTCTTGAGGATATCCGCCAGTTCCTGCTTCATGATCGCATCGACGCGCTTCTTATCCTTGAGAATCGCCTCGCACTCCTTGATGAACGCGAGTGTCGCCTTCAATTCGTCTTCGATCTTCTTTCTTTCGAGTCCCGCAAGACGACGAAGTTGCATCTCGAGGATCGCACTCGCCTGGATCTCGCTCAACTTGAACTTCTTCATGAGTCCCTGCTTCGCATCCTCCTGCGTCTGGCTCTGCTTGATGGTCTTGATCACCGCATCGATGTTATCGAGCGCAATCGTGAGTCCTTCAAGAATATGCGCTCTCTCTTTGGCGCGATCTCGATCGAAGGTCACGCGCCTCGTGATGATCGTTCGCCTGTGATCGATGAAAATCTGGAGGAAGTCGTGCAAGTTGAGAAGTCTCGGCTGGAGACCATCGGCAAGTGCGATACAGTTATAGCCAAAGCTGGTCTGCAAATCCGTATGCTTGTAGAGCTGGTTCAAAATCTTTTGAGGATAACTGTCCTTCTTGAGTTCGATGATGATACGAATGCCGTCCCTGTCGGACTCGTCCCTGATATCCGAAATGCCGACGATGACCTTGTCCGTCACGAGTTCTGCAACACGCGTGATAAGCACCGACTTATTCACCTGATACGGAAGCTCGCTGATTCGAATGATGTACCGATTTCCTGCCTCCTCGATATCGGCTTTTCCGCGACAGACAACGGAACCTCTACCGGTGAGATACGCCTGCTTCAGCGCTTCTTTGTCATAGACAGCTCCCGCGGTCGGGAAGTCGGGACCCTGCACGAATTCCAAGAGATCTTCTACCGTAGCATCGGGATGATCGGTGAGGTGGAGAATTGCGGCAACGAGCTCCCGGAGGTTATGCGGCGGAATGTTCGTCGCCATACCGACCGCGATACCGACCGTACCGTTTAAGAGGAGGTTTGGGATCTTACTTGGGAGCACTGCCGGCTCTTTCCTCGTGCCATCGTAGTTCGGACGGAACTCGACGGTGTTCTTCTCGATGTCCTGGAGGAGCTCATCGGCAACCGAGTGCATCTTCGCCTCGGTGTAACGCATCGCAGCCGCGTTGTCTCCATCGATCGATCCGAAGTTTCCCTGCCCGAAAATGAGCGGGTACCGCATCGCGAAGTCTTGCGCCATTCTGACGAGCGCCTCATACACCGGGCTGTCGCCGTGCGGGTGATATTTTCCGAGCACGTCTCCAACAACCGCTGCACATTTTCTGAATTTCGATCCGGACCGGAGACCCATTTCGTGCATAGCGTAAAGAATGCGGCGATGCACAGGCTTGAGGCCATCACGCGCATCAGGAAGTGCACGCGAGACGATCACGCTCATCGCATAGGAGAGATAACTCTCTTCCATCTCCGTCACGATCTGCCGAGGGTTCACCTGTCCAATGGGGCTCGTTTCAAGAGGAACCTCCATTTGGTCATCGTTCGGTTTGGGGGCTTTCGCCATACAATACGAGATAGAAAAAGAAGCCTATGCAGAGTATCAGAAACGGATGAAAATGAAAGACATTCGAATAAGTCGTTTATTCACAGCCAAAAGCCATATTTTGACAAATCAATACCTTCATTCTCTGTGCTACGATAGAGGCATGCTCTCGATCGTCCCCACCCCTATTGGAAATCTTCGTGATATCACGATCCGTGCGAAAGAAACGCTCACTTCCTGCGATGCGATCATCTGCGAAGACACACGCGTGACGGGGCAACTTCTCAAACTTTTGGAACTGCCAAAAAAAGAATTCATTTCGTTCCACGGCTACACGGACGACGGCAAAGCGGACTACATCGTCGAGCGCCTTCAGAAAGGCGAACACCTGTGTCTCGTGTCCGATGCGGGAACACCGGGGATCTCCGATCCCGGATACGTTGTCGTTTCACGCGTGCGCGCCGCGGGGCTGCAGATCGAAGCGTTGCCGGGGCCATCGGCTTTCCTTGTTGCACTTTCCGCAAGCGGACTTGCGATCAATCAGTTTCTCTACCTCGGATTTCTTCCACTCAAGAAAGGAAGACAGACGTTGCTGCAGACATTCAAGACGGAAGAGAGAACGATTGTGTTCTATGAATCACCACACAGAATCCAAAAAACTCTCTCCGAACTTGCAACCGTTCTTGAAGATCAACCCGAACGTACATTGGTGATTGCACGGGAGCTCACCAAGATGCATGAGCAAATCATTCATGCAAAAATTGCCACATTGCATGAAGTGATCAAGACGATGACGGTGAAAGGAGAGTTTGTGGTGGTGATTGAGGGGACAAGATAATCCCATACAAGTTCTCGATACGCCCTCGCTCCGCTCGCACTACTCGAACTGACACATATTCAAAACTCTGATTTGTGTCACTTCGAGTAGTGCGCTTCGAGCGCACGTATCGAGAAGTTACGGAAGCACGCTCATCGGACTGATGTGCACGCCATTCTTCATCATTTCCAAATGCAAATGTGCACCCGTCGTCATATATCCCGCTCCGTGACTTCCCGGCTTGCCGCCGGATAGTCCGATGATCTGTCCCAAAGACACCTTGTCTCCGGCTTTCACGAACGCAGCCGAAACATGTCCATACAGCGAAGCATAGCCACCTCGATGACCCACGAGAATATAGCTGTAGCCATATGCTCCGCCATCCTTCACCGCGAAGACGATTCCCTGCGAGACCGTATGAATAGGCGTTGCCTGCGGAACGGAAATGTCGATCGCCCGATGTGCGACCCCGAACACTTTCTGGTAATCACTATCGAAGTATCCAGCGGTGATCGACCCTCGCACCGGCCATGAGAAGATCGGGGGGACATCCGAAAGATCCAGAGCCTTCTCGCCTGCTTCCAGTTCTTTCTGTTTTTCCGGAAGAGAATGATCAATCGCTGAAATTTTCTCTGCGATACCAACCAACTCTTTCGCAATCACCGTTCGCTCCTCGGTCGCTTCGAGTACCTGATGCCGAACTCTGATCATCGTCGCTGCCGCGTCGGCGGGAACCCCTGTTTTCATGAGAGCGATTTGCTCCAAAAGACGGTCGATCTCGGATTGCTCTGCTTCATCGATCAAAAGCTGCTTGACGCGAAGTTCCGTCTCTTCGATGCGCTTGAAAATTTTGGGATCGGAGTTGCGAAGAAGCGCCGCAGCTTCCTCGGCTTCCTTCACTCTCTGCTCCAGGACGCTCATCGTTTGATCCTTGCGCTCGAAAGTCGTCACTTGCTCCAGAAGAGTGCTTCGATCAGCAGTGAGCTTCTCGATCTCGGCTTTCAGTTCCACCAGCGACGATTCTCGAAGCTCGGCATTGATGCGAAGAAGACTCGTCTGCATCTCGCTGATCTTTGCATTCGCCTCGCTTGCTTCCTCGAGCACGTGTCGAAGCTCGGTCTCATTGAGCTGCTTCCGGCGCCAACTGTCATCGATGAATGCCATCCTCGCGTCCACTGTGGCAGTAAGATGTTTATCGCGTTCCGTGAGCCCATCGACCTCGCTCGTCAAGTCATCGAGAGCACTGAGAATGCGTTCCTGCGCTCTGTCCGCCTCGACGACAAGGACGCTAATCTGCAAAGCGAAACGCTCACGCGAGAGAAGAAGTGCCTGATCGGCAAGTGCCGTGTCGATACTCTCACCCAAAGATCCGCGAAGCACAGTCTTAAGAATCGTTCCGCCCACAGCCGGTCCGCTCTCGCGCTCAGCAATCTGCTTTCCCGAAAGGTACCGGATGAACGCAACGACGTCGTCCTTCTGGCTTCCGGCGATCGATTCGTAGTATCCACGCGCTTCCGCCGCGGCATGAAGTTGTCCGCGGAGCGCGTCGATCAGTTGCTGTCTCTCTTCGATCTGCACTTTGTTGTCACGACGATCGACTGCAGCCTGCAAGAGATCGCGTTTGGCATCAGCAACCTTGCTGTCGAATGCCTTCAGCGCATGTTCGAGATCCGCCTTGCGCCTCCCCGTTTCGCTCGCCGTATTCCAGAGCCTCTCGATCTGATCCTTGGTATCTGTCAGATCCTGCGTACTCGACGCACCCGATGCCGCAAGCGGCAAAGACAAAGAAGAGAGAAGAATCAACCCGAAGATTTTTTTGGTTGTGTTTGCAGAGAAAAGCATCTCACTATTATAGCATAGAAAGTGCCTCCTTTGCTATACTCCCGCCATGATCTACGCCCTGACCGGTACCATTCGAAAGTTGCCGTTGCCGAACATCGGCGTGGATATCGCAGGCGTTACGTATTTGACCTCCGTCCCCCACCCTGTGTGGGATGCAATGACGGACGGAGAACAATCGACACTGGTGGTCTTCACGTTCGTAAGGGAAGACCGACTCGAGCTGTTCGGATTCCGCACACCGGATGAGCGATCGCTCTTCACCGAACTTCTGAACATTTCCGGCATTGGGCCGAAAATCGCTCTCGAACTCTGTTCGATCCCGATGACGATGCTCAGGCGCGCCGCCGAGACCGATGACAGCGCATCACTCACGGCAATCAAAGGCATCGGCAGAAAAACAGCCGAGAAACTTTTGGTCGATCTCAAATCACTCTTCGAGAAACACCCGGAGTGGACTTCGAAGAGCGCAGATAACACGCAGGAGCGCTCTGCATCGTTCGATGTCGATGCCATCGCGGCACTGTCGTCTCTGGGGTACGATCAGCATACGATTCTCGGTGCTCTCAAGAGATTGCCGACGACACTCAAGAAAACAGAAGAACGCGTGGCTGCTGCTCTGCGCTCGCTGTAACTTTCCTGCCTTTTCTGCCTTCCATTTCGTCCTCATGTTGACTCTCGACATCAAAGGCACGCTCGCGAAAGTCATCACCCCGAGCCACGGCATTCCCGATCAGGAATTTTCGGCTGTACGGACATCCATGCGACGATACACCGAAGAATGGCTTTCCGAACGCGAGAAAGGCAAGCATGCATGGTCGATGAATCCCTACGACAAAGAGACGATCGCCGACGTGAAGAGAGTGTCGGACATGGTGAAAAGCGAGAACATCCAGACCATCGTCTGGATCGGCATCGGAGGATCGGGCTTGGGCCCCAAGGTACTCCAAGAAATTTTCGAATCTCCGACGACGCCGGCGTTTCTCGTGATCGATACCATCGATCCGGCGACACTCCAGACGCATCTCGACCTCATCGATTGGAAGAATGCGCTCATCGTCGTCGTCAGCAAATCCGGAAGCACGCTCGAGACGATGTCGGCATTCTTCGCTTGCTACGAAAAATTGAAGGACGCGGTGAAAGCGAAGTCCGGATCCCGCGTGATCGCCATCACCGATCCGGAAGGAGGACCGCTGCTGGCACTTGCGAAAGCGGAACGCATGCAAACACTCGCCATTCCTCCGAATGTCGGCGGACGCTTCAGTATCTTCACTCCGGTCGGCCTTCTGGCTCTCGGCTTGCTCCACGGCGACATCGGACAATTCCTCCGCGGTGCCAAAGAGATGGACACGCACTGCCAGGAAACGACGCTCTCGAGAAACCCCGCCGCTTCGCTCGCCGCAGTGCAGTACCTCCTCGATACGCGTCGCGGTTACCCGATCCGCGTGATCATGCCTTACGGAGACCGCCTCACGTCAATGGCTCGGTGGGAGCAACAACTCCTCGCGGAGAGCCTTGGAAAATCCGACGGATTCAACCCGATTCCGGTCGCGGCAATCGGCACGCAGGATCAGCACTCACTTTTGCAACAGTGGATGGCGGGTCCTCGAAAATCCTGGCATCTCTTCCTCCGCGAGATCGACAAACCGCGTCTCGAAGTGCCACGCTCGGTCCCGGATACGTTCGCTTACATCGGCAACAAGACGTTCGGACAACTCCTCGATGCCTGCTACGAAGGCACGAGCCAAGCTCTCACCTCGGCGAAGCGTCCGCACGCAACCATCTCTCTCCAGCGGCTCGACGAGTACCACATCGGGCAGCTCTTCTTCCTCCTGATGACCGAGGTCGTCTACCTCGGCAAGCTCTACCGCATCGACATCTACGGTCAACCGGCAGTGGAGATCGGCAAACAGATCACGAAGGGAATACTGTCGAAAGGACAAGAGTAAAGGAAGGAGTTCGTTCAATGATATACTTTCAACAGTCGCTACTTTGTCCTAACCCTAACCCTATCCCCAGTCCACATGGCTCTCCCCCTCTCCGACGCCGAATTCGACACCAAAGTCCTCAAGTCCCCTCTTCCCGTATTCGTCGACTTCTGGGCTCCATGGTGCGGTCCGTGTAAGGCGATGCTCCCGATCGTCGATGCACTTGCGACCAAGTACGAGGGGAAAATCGCGTTCTACAAGATCAATGTGGACGAAAATAACGAGGTTGCTCAGAAGTTCAGTGTCATGAGCATCCCCACCTTCATTCTGTTTAAAAACGGTGAAGCAAAAGACACGTTTATCGGCGTCAAATCCAAAGAAGACTTTTCGAGTCGTCTGGATGCGCTCCTTGCGTAAACCATGTTCGTCAGTATCGTCAATTCCCTCATCGGCATGTCACTCGCCTTCCTTTTCATCCGTTATCGTGAAGCGATCGGCAACATGATCGGCGAACCGGACTGGGCGATCAAGATCGGCGGCATCTACAATGTGATGATTCTCCTCGGCATCCTGATGTTCTTCTGGAGCATCGCAAGCATCACCGGCACAACCGATGTTCTCTTCTATCCGATCGTGATGTTCCTGCCGCACTGAGTGACGCTGCCTCGAGGATGCGTCAATCATCGGAGGGGCGCAGGGGCATGACGAATGCGATGCACGATCAGTGGGCGATATTTCTGCGGAACGGAGCACGTTGGAAAGAAGGCAAACATCGTTTCAAAGATCTGCGGAATGTTCCGCCACAAAAAACACCTCGAAGCGAGGGTGGATTGTTTACCATGAGTGAGCCCAAGCGAAGTGAGAGCGAATCGAATGGTGGAGCATTAGTGACGAACTTCAAACTTCCTGAGCTGTGCGGCGGGGATGTGCTAGACCTCATAGATACGCTACAGGAGCTAGGATATTCTCTAAAACCGGTAATTGAGATTCTGAATAGGCCACCTGAAAAGAGGAGCGAATTGATTCTGTAATCAAGATCGTGTCAATAGAGCATTGGTGACTTCTCAAACTGTAACAAGGGCTGTGTGGGCTTTGGTTAGTTTTCAAAAAATGAACTTGCTGAAATGAGACTATTCCCACAATTCTCTATGACGATATCCCATTTTTCGCATTTCTAAATATGCGGGGAGAAGTAACCGTCGCATTTCATCTCGTGCTTGTTCAAACTCTTTTGTTCCAAGTTTTCCTTGTGCACTCATTTGTCGCAATTTTATTCCTAAACTTTCTACCTGTTCCTTGATTCCTAAATCAGTGAGGACTTGATCATAATCACGATAAAAACTTTCCTTCGAGCCATCCAAAAATCTTCCAGAATATGAAGCTAAATCTTTTTCTGTTTCTGTGACATCTCTTTGCGAATCCAAATCGAGCTTTCGATACCAATCTCGAACAGTTATCGATGGCTCAACTTTATTTGCTTGTTTTCTCGAGATTTCTCTAAATAGGCCTCCTTCGAATTTTTGTGGAAAATTATTGAGGTCTTTGAAAGTAACTTCTTCAGGGTGAGCATCGAAATGATCCCTGTTATTTTGATCTAAGCTCATATTCCTATTATAGCATAATTTTATAGATTGTAGAAGCATTCGAATATTTTCAAACTCCACAAAAACCGCAACTGTCAGCCACATTGCCCTAAGCGACGTCGATTTTTGCAAAAATATGAAAATCCATTTTCAAACTCTCCCAAAACAGACATTAAGGCCATAATTATCAATTAAAATGCCACTTTCAGTTTTACAGGTCACGAATGGTGGAGCTGAGGGGATTCGAACCCCTGACCCTCTGGTTGCAAACCAGATGCTCTACCAACTGAGCTACAGCCCCGAACCGCGGGTCAATGTACCTGAGGATGCCTTACGTCACAATCTCATCAAGACGTTTCTGCTTCACAGCGCTTTGGAGCTCCATCCCAACTCTTTCCCCGACACTCATGCTCTTGCCGTAAAGATAGCCGGAGTACGGTGTCGCAGCCGTTCCCGGAGAACCGGGAATACGGAGTGAGACGTCGAAGATGACGATGTCTTCTTTGCCATCTTCGGCGACAACTGCTCCTTGCAATGCAAACGGTCCGACAATGCCCTTCTTGCTAGGATCGAGACTCGCAGGAAGTGACTGCGTCGCTTTCACAAATTTCTCTCCGAGATCAAATGCCTTCTCGAGGATCGATTCTTTCACCGTGCACGCGATGTGTCCGGTTTCGATCATCTTGAGAGGCACAGCTTTCCCCGCAGCTATTTGCTGTTCTGCAGTCATCCGAAGAAAGCCATCAAGGTTTGTTTGCCTACGCGTGTCCGTACCGAGCAGTTCAAGCTCACCACTCAGTGGTGAGAAGAAGAAGTTGAAGTTCACGGGAGCGCCAACAACGAACTCTTCGATCGTTGCCTCACGCCAATGAGCCGAAACTTTGCCTTCTTTTTCGAGAGCTGATCCGATTGATTCGTAACTCTTCGAAGACGTTGCAATAAAAAACGCACGTTCGTATCCCCTCTTCGCTTCCGCCGCTTTCACGAGCACCGGACGATCGATGTCTTTCGCGGATTTGAAAATTTTCGGAATGCGAATGCCTGCTTTTTTCAGAAGATCGTACTGATTGAATGGCTGATCACGCTCTTCGAGCTTGAGCAGTGTGCGTGAGCCGAAGATAGGTACAGCGAAATCGTTTTCGACTTTGGAGAAATCATCGAAATACACCCAGAAGTACCGATTATGAACAAATATTGTGTTCATACTTTGCAGCTTCTTCTGGATCTTCGGATCGAGAATATCCTGGAAAGAATTCACGACGATTGTTTCGTCGATGCACCCGCGAATATCTTCACCTTTCCCGCGAACTTTGTAATGCTTTGCGTACGTCTGCTCCCTCCCTTTCCGCGCAACGCAGACCGTCTTAAACCCGTGCTTTTTTGCTCCATGACAGACGTCTAATGCACTGTGTCCGCCGAGCACGCCGATGGTTAGTTTTTTGATGTCATAGCTTTTGAGTAAAGACTCAATATTCATGTACATACATTAGCCTAAAAGACTATTTTTAGTACAGTGATCCACTGTATTTCAAAAAGATTATTCTTCAGGAGAAAATTCCTCATTCCCGCTCATCCTTTTCCAAAAAGGATGTACTTTACCAAACTCCTGGATTCCCCACTGCCTTGGCACGTACGACAGCGGAACAAAAGAATCAATCGAAAGTTTTTGATCAGCAGACTTTCCTCCATTGAGAACATGTTTTAAGGGAACATGAGATAATCCAAACACCCAATCCATTTCTTGTTTTGTTGCTTCATTCACAAGCGCATGGACAGAGTGTAACTGCTGGGCAGAACCAAAAACGGGGGAAGCAGGAGCATTTTTGACATCGTCCTGCAATCTATCCAACGCCGATAGAGGCAGCTGTTCCTTCATAAAAGGAACAAATTGTATGTCTGCAACAACAAAATGCAACCGTTCCGGTTGTCTATCCCAATATCTCCGCAAGCCTTCCGTCCGAAATCGCCGTCTTGATCTCCCTTGCTATACGCCGCCCTGTGCTCATCGGCACGTCGTACTTGAGTGCCGTGTAGGGAGAACCGTCGATGAACGGATTCGTGCCGGCGACGATCCTCGCGCTAATCTCGAATACAAATGTCTGCAGTTTTCTCGTGACGATCGTCTCGAGGCAGAACGGACCAAACAACCCCTTTCCGCAGAGCTTCTTGCTCGCAGCAACGACTCGCTCTCCCATCCCGAAGAACTCGGGGAGCATCGACTCCCGAACGACAATCGGAATGTTGCCGACGATCGTATAGCTCGTGTGGATTTTCGCCGCGAGCTGGTCTTCGGCCTTGATCCGCCCGATAGAGTCGGCATTCGACTCGTACCGCTTGTCAAAACTCATAATCTCGAGCTCGCCCGTAAGCGCCGACTGAAAGTAATGAATGTAGAGCGGCACGCCGATGATGTACTCTTGGATGTTGAAATCCGTTTCATCGGGGTACTTGCGATTCTTCACTTCGTAGAATTGTGCTGCGGTGCGGACGACGAAGTATCCGAACCCTCCTCCCGCTCCGTGGAATTTCACGATCACGGGACAGTCGATATCTTCGGGCTTTTCAAACACGCGAGGCATCAGAATATTGGCATCAAGAAGCCATTTTCGTTCCATCGTCCTGTTGCTCTCCCACTCCAAAATTTCTTTCGTTCCGTAGTACATGCTCTTCATCGTCTGCACTTTCTCGGGACCCATGTAACTGATGAACGATCCGTGCGGAATGATGATCGCATTTCGCTTGAGAAGTTCCGGCTCGACTTTCGTATCCCACTCGCTCCAGTCATCGATGATCAAAATATCGTCCGCGACACCAAAACTTTTGTAGACACCTTCCGTTCCCCTCTTGCAAATGGCGAGATTCGGAACACCTTCATCGCGTGCACCTTTCAGAATCTGAAGCGCCGAGTGACTGCCGATCGTGGCGATGCAATAATCCTTCGGATTATTTGAAACGGCCGCTGCTTTCTTGGCAGGAGTCATGGTATTTCGGTAAATGTACACCAATTCAGGGAATATGGGCAACAGTTTTTTCACGTAACTGGAGATCAACTGCGATTCGCAGTACAATGCCACGGCTTCGGTGCCGTAGCCAAGCAGTAAGGCAGGGGACTGCAAATCCCCCATGCGCGAGTGCGATCCTCGCCGGCACCTCCATTTTTTTACTTCACCTCCTTCGTCGCCGGATCCGCAAACGACGCGTTCTTCAGAATAAAGAGAACTTGATCCGCTTCGCTGTCTTGAATGCTGAGCGGGAACGAACCCGTGAACGTGTATCCCGTCCGAGCGACGGTCGCCGAAAGCTGGTAGTACCGACGGATCGGCTGCTCCGATGAAGGACGTGCACTGAAGACATGAACAGCGGATTCCTGACCGTCAATCGTGACGACGATCTTGTCGAGAAGCTTGTAATCGGGAAGTGCGGAGACCGCGAGAATATTCGACGAACTGTAATCGGCTGTCGACATCTCTTGACTGAGGGGTTCCTTGGTCACTGTCACCGTATCGAGTTGTCCTGCTTGCGGCGTCTCGAACTGAAAGGCTGCAACGGTTTCCTCGGGGACCCCGAGCACCGTGAGCTGCTCTCTGCTCAAAACCTTCCAGCCCTTCGGTAGACAAACGCTCACCGAACCGTTCCAGAATTGTTGATCGCACGTCACCGTTGCCATGGATGATTCGGAGCTGCAGCCTGCAAAAACAAGAACACACAAGCTGAGAGCTGCAAATCGAGTGCGTATCATGGATTTCATTGTAACACGGCGATAAAAACCGAGGGTCTTCCTTCCTGTTGACAAGAAAAGGCAATTGCCAGAAATCACTCTATAGGTCCATAGGCAAAAAGTGGTATTTTTGCTATACTAAAGAGAATATGCAGAAACCGATGACATCAATGCTGACACTCGTTGCACTCATGCTGCAACTTTTGTCTCCTGCAGCACTCGCCGCAGGGGTGTGTTCCGTTGCAGCACTCGACACGGTGTCGGGGCTTGGAACACAGGTCACGGTCTCTTCCTGTGGCAACGGAACACAAACGCTCCTCATCGTCCAGAGTCCGGACAACCAGAACTACACGCAGACGATCACGCTCGACAATACGGGGAGTGCAGTGACGCTGGTGCCATCGCAATACACGCTTACGGCGGGCACGTATTCCGTCAGTGCAGCGGGTGCAACAGGGACGTTCAACGTCGCTGCAGACTATGCCGATGAAACTCGGTCGACATTGATCGTCAGCCCGCAATCGATCGATGCTGACGGACGAGATACGGCAACGGTGACGGCAATTCTCCGTGACAGTAGCGATAACCCGGTCACCGGTCGCCCGCTGGCACTGATCACCAGTCGCCTCACCGATGAAATCTCACCGCAGTCCAAGCAGACCGACACGAGCGGACGCTTCCTCTGGACCGTGCGCGGAACGGAGCGCGGCATCGCAACGTTGACGATCTTCGACATCATCGCCGGACGTCAGATGAAATTGAGAGCAAGTATTACGATCGGCAATGTCAGCAAATCGACACTCGGAGCATCTCTCACCGATTTCGGACGGGGTGGAGACAGCATCACCGCCGACCTCGCGAGCGAAACCATCGACCGATTCGAACTCTCGCTCCCGCAGGGAGCAACCGATGTGAAAGCGAATGAACTCTTCGGCATCACCATCCGCGCGATGAAGGGCGACCAAGTGTCGAGAGGGTACATCGGTGCACTCACCGTGAAGAGTTCCGACTCGGATGCACTCCTCCCAAGACAGGGAGAAGACCCGAAAGATCCAAGTGCGGGGCACATTGAAATGCGCGGAGTGGATCAGGGAGAACGCAAAGTACCTCTCGCATTCATGCTTCGAAGCAGCGGCATGCAAACCATTGAAATCAGCGACGATCTCGACCCGACGTTCAACGGAAAGCTCACGCTGAATGTCCTGCGTTCCGGCGGAACCGGCAGCGACAAGATCATCATCGTCGATCCTCAGGATCGCACGAGCGTGAAAGGCGGACCGATTCTCCTCCAAGGTCGAGCACCGAGTCTCATCAATCTCCGCGTGAAGGGAGGCAGCGACATCGTGAACGGCGAAAGCGACGAGGAAGGAGTATTTCGAATCAGCGTGCCGATCAATCCCGCGGACAAAGAAGTGACGCTCTTCGTCGTCAGCGAGAACGGAGCGTATGAAAGTAACCCCGTGCACATCCTCGTCGACAATGTCGCTCCAACCATCGAGACCATCACTCTTGTTCCTGCGGAAGCCAAGGCAGGCGAGAGAACGACGATCACGCTCAAATCGGAAGTGGGGTTGAGTGCCGCGACCGTCGCGTACGGCACGGAGACGATCACCCTATCAGAGGGATCGGGCGGGCTCTACAGCGGCATCCTTTCCGCTCCGACACTCCCGGGAATCTATGACATCACGACGACTGCGAAAGACCTCGCTGGGAATTCTTCAGCGATGCTCACGAAATGGAAAGTCACTGCAACGACGCTGCCAATCGTCCGGAACGTGACAGCGGAAGGTCGACAGAATGCCGTGTCCGTTCAGTGGCAGGCAGTGGAAGGTTTCGACAACATCCGTCAGTACAAAATCTACATTGCCGCCCAGAATGATCCGCAGAATATTCTCTACAGCATCGGGACGAATAAGCCGGTGACTTCGGCGATCATCAAAGACTTGCCGCTCGGCATCCCCTACCTCTTCTCTCTGACGGTCGTCGCCGACGACGGGACGGAGAGCCCCGAGAAAAGTGCACCGGCGAGTGCGACTCCCTACGGATTCTCATTGAAGGTGACCCCCGGAAAGGACAGTCTCCTCCTCGAGTGGACACCGATTCCGTCCTTGCCGCTCGATCACTACGTCCTCGAGTACGGTACGTCACCGGGCGAATATCCGGGACGTCAGAAAATCAACGGTACCGCGAGATCGACGGTCCTCCGTGACCTCCTTGGCGGTGTCACGTACGAAGTGAAGTTGACGCCGGTCACCGTCACCGGAAAAACAATGACGGAATCCGCGGTGATCGCTCACGGCACGCCGACGAGTGACGGATTCGTCGCCGGAAATTCCGAGTCGGTACCGGATGACATCGTCGGTATCCCGCTCCATCCCGGCGCACCGCTCGACCGCCTCCCCTCTCTCGATGAGATGCCATCCACCACCGAGAGCGGTATCCCGTCATTCACCCTCGGACTTCTCACGATTGCAGCACTCGGCATCGGACTCCACTGGTTCAAAGCACAGCGTGAGAAAAAAAAGGTGGATGAATTTCTGCAAGCCATGCAACAGAGGTATCTTTCTTGAAAACCATGGCGACTGCAAAAACATCCACCCACCGACAACGGACACTCTCGATCGGAGGAGCTAC
This sequence comes from Candidatus Peribacteria bacterium, assembly GCA_009691405.1. Classification (GTDB taxonomy): domain Bacteria; phylum Patescibacteriota; class Gracilibacteria; order Peribacterales; family Peribacteraceae; genus SICN01. Next base: position 52,276 of record SICN01000003.1, read on the forward strand.
GTACGACGTGTTTTTGACGATGGGCGAACTGAGAACACATGAAAACAACATTCAGCTTGGCATCGGGGAGAAAGTCCAAGTGAAACGTGTGATCGAAACGTGTGGAGGAGGAGCCTCTAATACATCGGTCGGTCTCTCTCGTCTCGGGCTCTCGGCTTCGTTCTGCGGCATCGTCGGCTCGGACCAGTGGGGAGAAAAACTTCTCGAAAATCTGAAGAAAGAAAACGTAAACGTTTCATCCGCAACGATCGTCGAACACGAGACAAGCAGTTTTTCGATCGTGCTCTCGCTTCCAAACGGCGAACGGACGATTCTGTACGCACCGGGCGTGAATGAACATCTCCATGATACGACGTTTGATCTCGGCGCGATGAAAGGAATCGATGCCGTGTACTTGAATCACCTCTGCGAAACCTCGTGCATGATCCAGGATGACATCATCGAAGCACTGACGAAAGAATCATCGACGGTTCTCGCATGGAACCCGGGCGGCAGCGAGATCGCAGCGGGCATGCATGCCGAAGATGCGGCCGCATTGCTGAAATCAACAACGCTGCTTCTCCTTAATAAGGAGGAAGCCCTTCTCTTCTCGCAATCGAAGACGATCGAAGAAGCTCTGAAAAAACTCACCTCTGCAGGTGCAAAGAACGTGTGCATCACCGACGGCAAGAATGGAACCATTGCCTCAGACAGCAAGAAAACGTATCGCTGTCCGATTCTCAAGAATATTCGCGTGGTCGACACGACCGGTGCGGGAGACGCATTCGGAACGGCCGCACTCTGGGCGCTGCTGACAGGCGAAACGTTGCAAACTGCGCTCATTTCGGGTACACTGAATGCTGCAAGTGTGGTTGCATCGATCGGAGCACAGGCAGGACTGCTCACAGAAACCAACATCAGAGAACAACTGAGCCGGAATCTGATCAGCGTTGAAACAATATCTTCTCAACATCTATGAAATCTCTCAAAAATCGCATGATACGAGGAAGCAAGACAAAATTTTGCGAGGCGTATTCGCATACGTTGAGCAAAAATTTGGCGCAGCTGACGAAGTAGCATGCATTTTTCAGAGATTTCCATCCCCTCTCTTCTATGTCTGATGATAACCTCCTCTCGATTCAAGAACTCATCGACTCTGCGATGAGCTCACTGAAGACCGCGAACAATCTTCTCCGCGAACTCACGGGTGTCACGGACTCTTCACGGGAGCGTTTCAGTTCGAAAGCAGGATCGATGAGCGGAGGCTACGCCGCCAGCGCTTCGTCCAAAGTGGTCGAAGGCGTCTTCGACGGACAGAACATGGTGGATTCTCTCGGTCAGACCTATCCGATTCCCGCAAACTACGCTTCGAAGAGCAAACTCGTGGAAAGCGACGGCATGAAGCTTTCGATCACCGATGACGGAAAATTCATCTACAAGCAGATCGCACCGATCGAACGCAGAACCATGGTCGGTGTCCTCATCCAGGAAGACGGACAGTACAAAGTGCTTGCGGAGGGAAAGACGTATCGTCTGCTCCTCGCCTCCGTCACGTTCTACCGCGCGGAAGTCGGCGACCAGGTCACGATCCTCGTGCCGAAATCCGGAAATGCCAACTGGGGAGCAGTCGAAGCGATCATCCCGAAACACATCGTCGAAGCCGCTGCACGCGCGACGGTTGCAGCAGACAGTGAGAATGCTGTGGAGCTTGAGAAGAAACCGAAAGCGTCGCGCAAATCGAAGAAGAACGAAGATGGGGAACTGAGCCCGAAGATGGAGGAGTAAAAAACGATAACGCAGCGGAAGTTCGTAACTTCCGCGTCTGTGAAGAATTCTTTCTCGTACCCGCGGAAGATGTGGATCTTCCGCTACGGTCAAATTGTCCTGCATCTTCTTCCTTTCCCTCTTCTCTCCACTCCTCTTTGAGCAACCTCAATGCTACTCTGTATCAGCAATGAAGATTCCTCTCCGCATCGTCGTTCCTGTCGCAATCGCACTCACCATGAGCAGTGCTGCAGCAGCTCTTTTTTTGTGGCAGATCCGCTCATCAATCAGCATCATCGAATCGTCATTTCAGTCGCAGGGCGGCACGAAAAACCTGCTCCGGAACATTCTGCCCTCTCGCTCCCGAACTCCGATTGACAGCGTCACCGTATCCGAAGCGCTCATGGAACTGAGACAAGGTGAGATCTTCGAACTCCGAGGAGAGTGGAAGCAAGCGCAGGAGCACTACGAGAGGAGCGTGCAACACGGCGGCGGCGCTCCGGCGCTCAAGAAGCTTGCGAGCATCGAACTCCAACGTCGCGAGTACCAGAGTGCGAAGAAGACGATCCGTGCACTCAGCGATATCAATCCGAAGAGCACTGACACCGTGCTCCTTCTCGGTCTTCTCGCTCTTCGGAGCGGAGACATTCGCGGTGCGACGTCCGTCTTCAGCCGCACACCAAATTCACCGGAGTCGCAGTACGGTTCCGCACTGGTGGCGATCACGCAGGGAGATCATGAGACGGCAAGAAAACAACTGACACTCGCGGTGGCGGGAAACGACGCAACCGTGCGCACGTACGCCAAGATGATCCTCACGGCATACGACGAATTCGCCCTGTTCCCAAACGGTCAGGACATCCACCTCCTTACCCTCCTCTCTCGGTCACTCGCACAGGTGAACGAGTGTGAGACCGCGCTCCCGCTGCTCCAAAACGTGATCCTGAAACAGGAACGCTACCGCGACGCCTGGATCGTGAAAGGATACTGCGAATTCATCTCGGAGCGTCTGCAAGACGCGCTCACGTCACTCGAAGAAGCGTACTCCCTCGATCCCGAGAAAGCCGAAACGCAGTACTTCCTCGCTCGCACGCACGCCGCCCTTGGCGATCCGCAGAACGCCGTGACGTTTCTGCAGTACGCACTCTTAAACGGCTTCACCCCACAGCACGATGCGAGGGAGCTGTTAATCCGATACGCGCAGGAACTCGGCAACACCGAGCTGGCTCTCGAACAACTGAAGATTCTGGCTAGTCTCAAAGACAGCGATCTTCAGGCATTCGAACACTATGTCACTCTTGCGATCACCCTCCCCGATCACACGACCGAGGCTCTGGCACTTGCCAAGAAAGCGCTTGTGCGTTGGCCAAACGATGCTTCGGCACTGGCTCTCGCCGCGAGAACATCGTTTGCAACAGGTAACATGGATGATGCACAGAGATACGTAGACAGCGCTCTAAGGATCGATCCGAAGAATGCGAAGGCACTGGAGATGGAAGGGATGATGGGGAAGAAGTAGCCGTCGTCTTCCAAGACAGCCCTCACTCTGTCGCTGCAGCGACATCTCTCTTCGATCAACAGCCCTCATCCTCAATCCTTCTCCAGCGCTCTGGAGAAGGAAGCTCTGCTTCACAGATCACAAACGTTGACTCTTCAAAACTTGCGTCCCCTCCTCTCCAGACCGCTGGAGAGGAGGTCGGGAGGTGAGGGCTGCATTAAAGAGGTCGAGAGGTAAGAGCTATTTTCAGATACATAAACAAAAAGACCATTGCTGGCCTTTTTGTGTTTGTATTCGCCTCCTCGGCTATCAATGAATGAATGGGTAGAAACTTTCACTGAGCCTTCGTGCGGAGGGTCTACATGGGGAGGAGCCCGAAACTCTGCCTTGCTATAGTCTCTTGTTTCTCCTCGTGACTAGACGAAGTCCCCGTACCGGTTCATCACGCGGTGCTAAAAGCTCCGGGAGAACACTGGGGAGAAAGGGGGCGCACCCCATCAAACTCTCTCTAAAGAAGGGGCGACATTGCAGAGCAGAGAGGACAGTGACCGCGGAATCCGTGTTCTGTGACCACGGTCCTCTCTACGTTTACGGGCTTTGATGTGAAGGAACTTTCCTGCCCTTCCGTAGCTCCGCTGCAGCGGAGCGAAGGAGGGTTGTGTGTTTGTCTTGGTATGAAGATTTCTCGTTTGAAGAAATCATGTCATTGTACTCACCCTAAGAATTTGCACAAGAAGATGTACTGGAAAAAATCTAGAAATGTTCTATTTGAATACATTAGTTATTCAAACATTTTCTACGCTCGTCGAAGAAAAAGCCCATGCTATCATCTCTGCAGTGACCGACTCCCACCCCCACTGGCTCCGCTCCGCGATGATTGCAGGCATCGGTCTGATCATTGCAACCGTCTCCATTATTTGGGTAGGGCTCACTATTCGAGCGGTCGGACCTGAGACCCTCAGTCTTGCGTATCGTATCGATCCAAAGCAAACGCTTGCATTCGTGCGAACAAACGACAGTGCAAGTTTGAAAGCGTCGATCGAAACAATGAATGTAGTTTTCAATGAGAAGAATGGAGCAATAGACTTTCTGAAACTTCCGGAAGGCACGTCCTACGAATACGCACTGATGCAACGTGCCGCCGAGGAACAACGAGAATGGGCGCTCTCGGTACACCAAAGAAATCAGGAGGAGACGATGGTGACATCAACGAGCGGAGCATCTCTGTTTCTCCCTATTCGGCAAATTAAGATGTCTCTCGGAGCATCGTCATTTTTTCGGACGCACGAGAAAGAGAGCGTGTTAGGCGTTTTCTACGTTCGACTCGAGACCGTGCCGGCTCTTGTCTCTTCGGAGAGCGGTCTTCTCGGTGGCATCCTGAAACCTTTCTCCTCCCTGCTTATCCTCAAGAAAGCAGACAGTCATCGGTGGATTCTGGAGAAGAAGGAAGGATCTCTCTTCACGAGCAATACGCCACTCATCGCTCTGCCTTCGAAAGATTCCTCTCCCCTCCTCGCAGTCTCGATTGGAAATCCGCAACTCCTCTTCGAGAATCTTGACCGCATCATGACAGAAAGGAATCCGTCCCTCTGGGAAGGCGTCAACGGAGTCATCAGACAGAAGCTGGAACACATCTCGAACCGCGAACTGTTTCGACACGGAGCACAGATCGCCATGATCGAAGAAGGAAACGACACGCGCTTCGTGGTGCAAGGAAATGGAACGAGCACGGAAGAGGTAAAAAAGTGGATTCAGCGTGTCCTCTCATCGGAGACGCCGGCTGTGATCCGAGCGCGAACGCTGCTCCATGGGAATGCACGAACCGACATCACCGCATCGATGGAAACCATGACGCAAACGGAGAACGGTTGGCAATCGACGATCGGATCCGGAGCAGCGCTGCCATTCTCCATTGCGACCAAAGGAAGAACCGTGTTGTTTGGAAACGACGCCGAGCTTCTGAGGGACGCGATGGTACGAACTGGCAGTCCGATGCCACCGAAGCGAGGCATCCTGCAAGCGATACTGGATACCGGATGGCTACTCAGGCACCCTGGGACGACCCTGCTGTCTCCAGAAGAAGTGGCGCTTCTCCGGTCGATTGCGAGGAAAGTAGGCAAACAGATGACGGTGGAAGCGGACGACAGTCGGGAGACGGTGACCCTGGAGATCAAGACAACACTCTAGATCCTCTGGAAACCCTCCGCAGTTCCCGCTACCCTCGCTTGCGCATGACAGATTTTCTCAAACCAGCGAAGTACTTCTTCATTCTCTCAGCCACTCTCATGGTCATCTCGGCCATACTCGTTTTCGTGCCGGGACCGAAACTGTCGATCGAGTTTACGGGAGGTACACGTGTACAGCTGCACGTAGCATCCGACACTGCAACCGCAGAGACGGTGCTCACGGCAGTGCAGTCCTTCGGCGAAGGCGACTTGAATCCGACGGTGAACAAAATGCAGAGTGGAGACTTCCTCGTGAGGCTCAAGGGCATCGACGATGCAAAGCACAGGTCCCTCATCACACACCTCACAAACAAAATCGGATCGTTCCAAGAAGTGCAATACACCACGATCGGCCCCACGGTCGGCGAGACACTGAAAATTCGCGCAGTGTACTCCCTGATTGTCGCCTCGCTCGGCATCATCGTCTACCTCGCATTCGCATTCCGTAAAATCCCTCGTCGCTACAGTCCGTGGAAATTCGGCGTGGTGGCAGTGATCACGCTCCTTCATGACGTGCTCGTGACCGTCGGCGTCTTCGTCATCCTCAGTCACTACACGAACTTCGAGGTCGATACGCTGTTCGTGACGGCACTCCTCACGATCCTCGGCTATTCGGTCAATGACACCATCATCATCTTCGACCGCATCAGAGACAATCTCTTCGTGCAGGAGCGCAAAGAGAGTTTCGCCATCACCTCCAATAAAGCGGTTAACCAAACTTGGAAGCGTTCGTGCTACACCTCCGGATCCACGCTCATCATGCTGTTCTCGCTCTTCTTCCTGGGCAGCGCAAGCATCCAGTGGTTCGTCCTCACTTTGATCGTCGGTATTCTACTTGGAACATACTCGTCGATCTTCGTGGCAACCCCGCTGCTCGTGTATTGGAACAAACAGGAGCATCACTCATAAGAAGCATCTCACTCTCTCTATGGAAACAAAAATCGAGAAACTGAAACAGGCACGCATCAAAACGACAACCGTTGTTCCTGATACGGCAAAGAAAGCGGCAGAAGAACTGGCACTGAAGGCGCTGGCGCATCGGATTAAGATCAAAGGATTCCGGGAAGGTATGGCACCAGCGAATCTCGTTCGGGAACATGTGACACAGGAACAAATCATGGAGGAGACCGTTCGGCAGCTCTTGCCGGAGGTGATGAAAGACGCCTTCAAGGTCAGCAATGCCAAACCGATCATCCGTCCCGCCGCGAGTGTGGTGTCTCTTGAACCACTGACGATCAGCATCGTATTCGTCGAACGTCCGACAGCTGAAATGAAGAAGCCGGAGAGCATCAAAGTCGAGAAGAAGACGATTCCCGAGACATCTCAAAAAGATATTGATGCTTTCATCGGGAAACTCCTGATCCAAGACAAAGTCGAGACACCGGTCAGCCGTGAAGCAAAGAAGGGAGACAGCGTGACACTCAAGCTTGCAGCAAAAGATAAGGCCAGCAAACAAGTCGACGAATTGACGGTCGGTCGGTACGCCGTAATCCTCGGAAGTGAAGACCTCCTGTCGGAACTCGAACCGCATCTTCTCGGCATCAAGAAAGGAGAGAGAAAATCCGCAGTCATCGAATTCCCGAAAGACCACGACATTCCCGGGATCCAAGGAAAGAAACTGACGATCGATCTCGAAGCGACCGAGGTATCCGAGGTGAAACTCCCGGAACTCACATCGGAGTACATCAAGTCACGCCTTGGTGCCGACCGCACGCCCGACGCTTTTCGCACGGAGGTGGGACAGATGCTCACGAATCAGAAGAAGAGTCAGGAAATGAAGAGACGTGAGGAAGAACTGTATGAAAAAGTGAAAGCTGCAACGAAGATCGAACTCGCTCCAGAACTGATCGACGCTGAGGTCCAAGAAATGGTGATCGATCTGCAGGAACGACTGAAAAGGCAGAACACCACCGTCGAAGACTGGCTGAAGGCAACGAACAAAGATCAGAAAACCGTATTCGATGAAATGAAAGAGATCGCAAACAGTCGGATCGTCCTGCGCTTTGGGATGCAAGCACTCGCGGAATCGAAGAAGATCGTCGTCGATCCGACCGAGATCCACCTCGCGATGAAAGCCGAAATCACGCACGCCAAAGAACACGGTCATCCCCTCTCGGAAGCGGATCAGAAAGAAGGAGGCTCAGCCTACGAGCGCATCAAGTGGGAAAAGACGATGCAGAAGCTCGTAGAAGGGATGATCGGGGAGGAGAAGTAGGCACTGCTATGCCCACCGCATTTTCACCTTCCTCTCCCTGTTCGCCGCTTTTGTCATACGACATCCTTCTTTGTGGATATTCACAATCCCCGCTCGCGTCACGATCCCGAGAATTTCTTTCGGCTTCGGGCTTGCGCTCTCGGCTGCACAACATTTCGCAAAGCGGTACGGCATCTTGAGATTCTTGTCTTCAAACAGCACAAGATCTTTTAGCAATTTTATTTTCGAAGCAGACTGACTTTTCGCTGATTTCGACGTCGCTGCATTCTGCTTCCTCGGAACTCGTATCGGAAGATGCCGAAGAATCGACGATGTCTTCACCGAACCCATCCCGACTTTCACAAGAAGATCTTCGCGCTGCCGAACACTCAAACTTTTCCCATCAAACGTGCCGATTGCCGTGTAGTCGTTGTCGAGCACAGGGAGTCCTCGGGTCAAGAGCTCGACATTCACATTCTCTCTGCCTTTTTCCAGAAACTGCGAACGGTTATGCGAGAAAAAGTAGGTCTTGAGCTTCGCACGCGCCGACGGTGTCACCAATTCCTGCGTCCACTGAAGCGACGGTCGAGGATATTTATGGGTTTGAATCTCGATGACATCTCCGTTCTCCAGCTTATGAGACAGAGGCACGATGTGTCCGTTCACTCGAGCCGCTTTGAAGCGGAGCCCCAAATCGGTATGGAGCATGAAGGCGAAGTCGAGCGGGGTGGCCGAATCGGGGAGTTCGATGATGTCTCCGCGTGGCGTGAGAACATAGATGTCATTCACGAGACGACTCTGTGCCTTCTCTCCTGCCTGCACGACGGACCACACACTCTGCTGACGCAGGATGACATCGCTCATATGGAGCTGGCTTGCAGCGGTACGGATCACCACACCTGTCTTCCCGTCTTCTTTGTAGAGCCAGTGCGATGCGACACCGTACTCGGCTTCGCGATGCATCTCGCGTGTGCGGATCTGCACTTCGATGATCACATTCTTCGGCGCATCGGGAAGCCCGATGAGACTCGTATGGAGACTCTGGTACCCGTTCGGCTTCGGAAACGAGATGTAATCTTTAAACCGGTGTGAGATCGGTGTACCGATACGATGCAAAAGTCCAAGCACCTGATAACAGTCGCCAACCTCAGGGACAAGAACGCGAATGGCGAAGAGATCGGTGATTTTGGTAAGTCCCGTGATGCTCTTCGTGTGCATCTTCTGAAAAATACTGTAGGGCTGTTTCTCACGCGCCATCATCTCAGTCTCGATCCCTTCATCGGACAGGAAACGACGGAGACTTTCCATCGTCTTCGGCAGAAAATCACCGTGTTCCTTGTGAAGATCCAAAAGCTGCTCTCCGATGTGCGTTGCATCTGTCGGATAACATTCGGGGAATGCATCGCGCTCGAGTCGGTATTTGATGGCATAGATACCGAGGCGCGCCGCAACCGGTGCAAAAAGCTGCAGCGACTGTCTGCAGAGACGGTTTCTGTACTCGGGCTTCACATCGTTGATGTGCCGAATGCTGTCGCACGCGATCGTCAGTGCGATGAGGAGAATGCGCACATCGTCCGAGACCGACACCAGCATGATCTTCATGTCATCGACGGACTTCCGCCAATCGCTGGTACTGAGGTGTGAAAGCAAGTGGATACGACTCACCATATCGCGCACATTGCGACCGAACTCCTCGGCAAGATGACCGAGCACGTGATCGGGGAATTTGAGCGTGTGCTGGAGGATGCAAGCGATGACCGCATCGTTGTCGGGGCAAAACTCGATGAGCTCTTCGGCAACATCGACAGCATGCTCAAGAAGCGTTCTATCCCGCATCAGCATGTACGGACGATCTCCGTAGAGATCCTGAGCAAAGTGAAGCGCATTCGTGCAACGTTCGGTGTCAAGCGTAAGGAAAGCTTTTTGGAGCCTTTCAAGCATCAAATCGGTGGAGGCGAGAACGCTATGCATGGAAGAGAACGAAGTATAACACAATCCGCAGTTGACATCTCTCCCCGTCTTGCGTATGCTTTGGTCAAGTCCGAAGACCGGAGGTACTAGGCCCCAGGCTGAACGTAAACCCTCCCGAGGAGTACAGCAGCGCTCACCCGGCTCCGGCTTGGTGGATCGTGCCGTGTTCCTCGCTGGTCTCCCGGACGGAGATCAGCTTTTTTTTGACCCCAAACCCCCTACTATGGCTCTCTCTCGCTCTCAGAAGGCTCTGCAGATCACCGAACTGAAGGACAAAATGTCCAAAGCGTCCTCTGTCATCTTCACCCAATACTTAGGGTTAACGGTTGCCGACATCACCAAACTTCGTTCGGCACTCAGGAAAGAGCACGCCGAGATGCAGGTTGCCAAGAAATCCCTGATCCAACTCGCAGCAAAGGAAGCCAAAGCCCCGGAAATCACAGACGAGATGCTCCCCGGCGGCATCGCGTGCATCTTCAGCATGAAAGAACCGACTGCAGGCGCCAATGTGGCGTATATATTTGGCAAAACACATCCCCCGATCAAGCTGATCGGTGGAATTTTCTCCGGAAAAATCCTCTCGCAGACCGAAGCCAATGACCTCGCCACGATCCCAAGCAAGCAGATCCTCCTCGCGACGTTCGCCTCGATGTGTATGAGCCCGCTCGTCTCCTTTGCATCCGCCTGCAGCAGCCCGCTCACAGGATTTGCAAGACTCCTAAGCGAGATCGCAAAGAACAAAGCAGCAGAAACTCCTGCCTCGGCAGAAGCAGTCGTTGCCGCCACTCCGGAAACTGCAGCACCCGCAGCTGCCCCCACTGTGTAATCTATTTTTATCCCCTCTTTTTCCCCTTATTCCTATGTCAGACGCATCCACCCTCACAAAAGAGGAGCAGGCAGTCATCGACGCACTGGAGAAACTCAACGTCATCCAGCTCAATAACGTCGTGAAATTCATGGAGAAGCAGTACGGCATCTCCGCAGCCGCTCCGGTCGCAGCAGCAGCCGCCGCTCCTGCCGCAGCCGCAGCAGAAGAGAAGTCCAGTTACGATGTCGAGCTCACCGACGCCGGTGCACAGAAGATCGCCATCATCAAAGTCGTCCGCGAGCTCACACAGCTCGGTCTCGGCGAAGCCAAAGACTTAGTCGACAAGGCTCCGTCCATGCTCAAGAAGGGTGTCGCAAAAGATGCCGCAGCCGACATGAAGAAGAAGATTGAATCAGCCGGAGGAAAAGTCACGCTGAAATAATCCCGAAGAAAACAGAAAGAGGGACCAATTCCTTGGTTCCTCTTTTTCGACGATAGAAACACCGAAAAACTCTCTCCATCTTACATTCCGCCTGCTGCGTACACGTATCCAAGAATCACGAGCGCAACTGCCATCACGAACGAGAGAAGCGCGGGAGAAAAATGTTTTCTCATAAAAATAAAGGAAGGAAGGAAGGGAAAGATAAAACACCGATAGCTTATGCCAACGCCGGCAATGCTGTACAACGGGGGAAAAAGCAAACACCAGATTCTCTTGACGAAAGAGCATCAAACAAATACAATGCCTATGCAAACGCGTCCTGAATGATAGTCCTATCCGGAAGAACCCGAAAAAGCTAGAAATGAAGGAACGTATGCAATTTTACTTCCTTTTTTTCTTTCTTTTTTATGGCTGATCAACAGATCACCTGCCGCGATTGCGGCGCAGCCTTTACGTTCACCGAGGGTGAACAAGCCTTCTACGCAGAGCGCGGTCTCGCTGCACCCCAGAGGTGCAAGGACTGCCGCGACAAGCGCAAGCAGGAGAAAAACGCGACGAGGCAGATGTTTCCTGCAACCTGCGCCAAATGCGGCACAGCTTGCGAGGTTCCATTCAAACCACGTCCGGAATCCGAGGGCGGACGCCCTGTGCTGTGTTTGAACTGCTTCAAGGCAGAGAAGAACAGCGGCGGTGCCATGTAAGCATCCGTTTGATTCTGAAAAACCCCGTTTTCACGGGGTTTTTTATTTGGAGTATGATGTTCTCCGTTCCCCTTCTCTCCTATGTCCGCCTACGACCAACTCATCGCGCTCATGAACAAGCGTCGGAGCATCCACTATTTTTCAAATGAACCGCTCGACGAAAGTACACTCACGAAAATTCTGGAAACAGGGAGGATCGCTCCCAGTGTCGAGAACACTCAACCGTGGCATTTCCATGTCATACGAGATTCCGCATTGAAAACGAAGCTGATGGATACGTCGTGCTACGGAAACTTTGTCGCCGGTGCCGGTGCCTTCATTGTCATCGTATGCGATAAAAGTGCAGCCGTCGTATCACCTGACACGCTGTGGAATCCTCGTGAGATGGAATACTCATGCTCAGTGGCTTGTCATGCCATGATGCTCGCAGCGACGGCGTTGAATATCGGCAGTTGCTGGGTCTCGCTGCACCATGGTCCGGCACACGATGTCTTGAAGCTGAAAGATCAGCAGATCATCGTCGGAGGACTGATGCTTGGGCACATGAAAAAAGGTGATGAAGACGCTTCACTCGAACACCAGAGAAAGCCGCTTAAGTCCATGGTCACCTACGACAAACATAGCTAAAATCCTTGCGATGTCTTTCACCGTTCGACCAATTCGCGAAGAGAAGAAACCCGGGCAATTCCGAAAATTCGCCGTCATCGGCGCAGGCATTCTGGAAGCAGCGGTGCACCTCTACCATCAGATGAGACACCGCGAAGAGGAAGCAGTCGAGAGCCAGAAGCGCACGCGTTTTTTGAAACGAACCGTCACAGTGCTCCTCGCGGGGCTCCTGATTCTTCTGCTGCTCATCGGAACGTTGAAAGTTCTCGCACGCATCAAAATTATTTCCCTCTCGAGCATGGTGCGAATCGTGAGCACCGCTCCGATGCAGGATGAACATGGCTTTACCAACGTGCTTCTTCTCGGTGAAGGAGACAACGATCATGAAGGAGTGGATCTGACGGATACGATCATGGTCGTCAGTCTGGACCCGGGCGACACGAAGAGTGCCGTTCTACTGTCTCTCCCGCGAGATCTCTACTTCCTCTCGACCGAAAAAATGGGGAAAGGTCGAGTCAACAGC
>SICN01000017.1 GCA_009691405.1 Candidatus Peribacteria bacterium
ATGCCGATTGCGATGCTGTTAACGCTACTGCTTGGGGAGAGGATGATGAAGAAGGAATGATCGATCACAGCCCTCACTCCGCCCCGCCGAGCGGGGCACATCTCTCCTTCACCGAAACCAGTTCACCGGTGTTCCCGTGCGCCGTTTCCAGTACAGCCAGGCGAGGACAGCAACTCCGAGAAGCACCGTACCGACCTTGAGAGCCGTCTCCGCCACATCGATGCCGGTCATCAGCGAATCTGCGGCAGCAAGACCGGTGTACCCGAGAACGATGAAGATCATATTACGCACGTAGAAACCGGCATAGGTCGTCAGGAAGAATGTTTTAAAACTGATCTTCAGAATACCGCAGACGAGAGAGACCGGAGTCGAAGGCATGACGGGGATAGAGCGAAGAATGATGAGAGTCGCTTCGTCCTTCCATGTGCCGCTGAAACGCGTTCGAAGATGCTCGATGTCCGCATGCGACACGCCGATGTATTTCCCGAAACGAGGAACGGCGAGGTGCTCCAGTTTGTCTCCCAAGAAATAGAAAATCCACGCACCCGCGGTCTTGGCGAGTGTCGCAAGAGCGCAGATCCAGAAAAGGTAGAGGATTCCGAGATCCTGCGACTTCACGATGCTTCCGGTCAGCGTGGTGACAAGTGGCGAGGGAATGGGCGCGATGGCTTCCTCAACAAGTCCTCCAACAAGCACGAATGCAGGAAGAGGCACGGTCTGCGCCATTTCTTTGAGCCAGAGAATCACCGTCTGAAACATTGTTGGACTATCCTAGAGCAGACACGGCAAAGAGCAAACTCACCCAAGCGCAGCAGCACCTGCAGAAAGTTCGGCAAGCTCTGCTGTAATCCCTGCCTGACGCGTCTGGTTATACGTGAGCGTGAGATCATCTAAGATGTCTGATGCACTATCACTGGCATTGCGCATCGCGACCATGCGAGCGGAGTGCTCGGAGGCGCACGCTTCGAGAATCGCCTGGAAGATCTGGATTTCCGTGAGCTGCGGCAGAATGGCATTGAGTACCTCACGGGATGACGGCTCGAAGAGGAACTCCGTCGTGGCATGTTCTTTCGAAGCGACTTTTTTCGGCTTCTTGCTGTGCAACTGCAACGCCATATTCTTCAGTTCATTCTCGGAAAACGGCAGGAGCGCTTTCGCCGCAGGCTCTTGGACGAGTGCAGAGACGAACGACGGGTAGAGCACGACCACGTGATCGTACTGACCTTTTTTGAATGCATCGAAGACCAATTTGCTTACGGGCAGAATGTCCCTGAACATCGGGTGATTGGAGAATGCTGGGAACGCCGCGACGATCTTGTGTCCCGTACGCGCGAGGAACTGCTGTCCTTTGCGCCCGACCGCAACGAACTCAATATTCTTGAATGTCGGCACGTTCTTCACTCCTTCGATGTACTGCGCAACCGTCCTGAACAAGTGACTATTGAGACTTCCGCAAAGCCCTCTATCGGATGAAATGACGAGCACCAACACGTTCTCGATCGGCTTCTCGGTGAAAAACTCATGGATACCCGCATTCGATGACCCGATGCGCTCCAGAATCCTCCACGCAGTGTCGGCATACTGCCGGAGCGTCTGCGCGTTCTGCACGGCTCTTCGCATCTTGCTGCCGGCAACAAGCTCCATCGCTTTGGTGACCTGGCGCGTGGATTTCACCGCCTTCATCTTGCGCCGGATATCTCTGAGATTTCGAGCCATAGAGGGTGGTTACGCCGCGTGAGACGCCGTCCAGGTTTCTTTGAATGACACGATGATGCTCTTCAATTTTTCTTCTGCGTCTTTTCCGATCTCTTTTTCGAGAAGCGTCAGCACATCCTGATGCCTGGTTCGCATGTGAAGCAAGAACTTGTCCTGGAATTCTTTGGTAGTGTCGGCAGACACATCGTCGAAGTATCCGTTCACTGCGGCATAGAGCACCGTCACCTGTTCCGGGAGAGGAAGAGGCTCGTACTGCTTCTGCTTGAGAATCTCCGTGAGACGCATGCCACGATCGAGCTGCTTCTTCGTTGCACTGTCGAGGTCGGAACCGAACTGCGCGAAGACCGCGAGCTCTCGGTACTGAGCAAGATCGAGACGAAGTTTCCCTGCAACTTTCTTCATGGATTTCGTCTGTGCCGCAGAACCCACGCGAGAGACGGAGATACCAACGTTGAGCGCGGGTCGGATGCCTTTGTAGAAGAGATCGGACTCGAGGAAGATCTGTCCGTCGGTGATCGAGATGACGTTTGTAGGGATGTATGCCGAGACGTCACCCGCCTGCGTTTCGATGATGGGGAGTGCTGTGAGTGTTCCGCCACCATTCTTCTCATCGAGACAGACGGCTCGCTCCAGAAGTCTTGAGTGTAGATAAAACACGTCTCCTGGATACGCCTCGCGTCCGGGAGGACGCCTGAGGATCAAGCTCATTTGGCGGTACGCCCATGCATGCTTACTCAAATCATCGTAGATGATGAGCACGTCTTTGCCTTGATCCAAGAAATACTCACCCATAGCACAACCGGATGACGGTGCGATGTAACTGAGTGCAGCCGATTCGGAAGCACCCGCAGTGACGACGATCGTATAGTCCATCGCGCCGCGCTTCTTGAGTTCACTCACGATTTTTGCCACCTTGGATTCTTTCTGACCGATCGCAACATAGATGCAGATCACCGGTCGGTCTGTTTTCTGGGTCAATTTTTGGTTGAGGATGGCATCGATCGCCACCGCGGTCTTGCCGGTCTGCCTATCTCCGATGATGAGCTCGCGCTGTCCTCTGCCGATCGGAATCATCGCATCGACAGCCAAAATACCGGTCTGGAGAGGCATAGAGACGGACTTTCGCTCGATCACGCGAGGTGCAATTTTTTCAACGGGATAGAATGTTTTGGTGACTATGGGTGCTCCTCCGTCTCGCGCTTCCCCAAGCGGAGAGACGACTCTTCCGATCAGTTCATTGCCGACAGGAACGGAGAGAATTTTTCCGGTTGCCTTCACGATGTCACCTTCCTTTACCTTGGTGAAATCGCCAAGGATCACGGCACCGACTGTCTCTTCTTCTAAGTTGAGGGCACTGCCGAGAACACCGTTGCCGAAATCGATCATTTCAGAAGAACCGATCGTGGAGAGTCCTTCGATTTTTGCAACACCGTCACCGACAGCGACAACAGTGCCGACATGTTCGGACCGCACCTCCTTCTTAAAGGTTTTGATGCGCTCTTCGAGCGTCTGGATGAGGTTGGATCCGGTCATGGACATGAGAAAGGGGGCGAAAGAAAATTAAAGGAGTGCAAGTTTTTGGAGGTCTCCACGAAGGCTGCAATCGTACAGATCGTCGCCGATCCTGAGCCTGGCTCCTCCCAGCAGAGTTGCATCAGCCTTTTCGGTGAGGAGAACGGAATTCGAAAACTTCTTCTCGAGTGCGGCGATCATGGATGCTTTGCGAGCAGGTCCGACTGAACCGGTCGGCGTGATAAGCTCCGCAGAGACGATTTGACCGCTCTTCTGGAGCACCTTCACGACACTGGCGACAAACCCGTGCATGCTGCTGGAGCCCGACTTTGCGAGCAAAGAAAGCGCCTTATCGCAGATAGCCGGGAGCTGGCTTTCATCGACAACACCTGCGAGAGCCACGAGTGCCGTTGCGATGGCTTTATCACTTCTTGGCATGAGGAGAGTGGGTGACGGATGATTCAAGAGCACTCATCAGACGATCCTGATCTGCGGCTGAAAATTCTTTCTCAAGAAGCTTCGATGTCAGTTTGACAACAAGGGACGCGGCGACCTTCTCTAAGTCCCCGGTGATCCGGCTCTTCTCGGCGAGAAGCTCTTCCTTGCCGCGAGCAAGCTGAGTGTCGGCTTCTTTCTTCGCCTCCGCGAGCATCTGCTCCTTCACGAGTGCGACATCTTTCTTGGCTTGCTCGAGCAGACCGGCTGCATCCGCTTCGATCTTCACCATCTGCTTTTTTCGCATCGCCTCCATCTCCTCAGCCTGCTTTGCGATGCGCTCGGAGTCTTCCATCGCCTTTCTGATACTCTCACGACGGGCATCGAGAAGATTGAGAACCGGTCTGTAGAGCAGGAATGTGAGTACCGCGAGCAGGATGCCGTAATTCAATACCTGAGAGAGGAGGACGCCGAGATCGACGCCGAGTGCGGACAGTAGTTCCATAGAAACCTGGGGGGGAAATGCGAAAAGTGAATTACACGAATTTCACGATGAGCGCGACGACGAGCGCGTAGATAGCCACCGCTTCGGCGAAGGCAACAGTGAGGATCATGACGGTTTGAATCTTCGCTGCAGCTTCGGGGTTTCTGCCGACAGCCTCCGCGGATTTGCCACCAATGATGCCGATACCGATACCGGGGCCGATGGCGCCTACACCCATTGCGAAAGCCATAGCGAAGTCCCTGAGATCGAGAGCTTTGGCCGCTTCTATGAGACCAACGTCATGGATGCCCGCTTCCTGTGCGAAAGCGACCGCGGGAAGGAAAGCGGCGATGCTTCCGAGAGTGAGGAGGAATTTCTTCATAGAAAAAGGGGTAAATGAGAAAAGGAAAAGTTCAAGCGTGTACGGAAGCAGAGGCATCGACATGTTCACCGTGCACGGTGATCGCCATTTTGATGAAAGCAACAGTCAGGAGGGAGAATACCAATGCCTGAATGAAACCGACGAAGATCTCGAGACCGAGAAACGGAACAGGGAGAATGTACGGGACGAGGAAGGAGACGACCACCAGAAGCACTTCTCCGGCAAAAATGTTACCGAAGAGACGGAAGACGAAAGAAATGAGACGTGCAAACTCGCCGATAAACTCAAGAATGCCGACGACCGTACCAATGACAAACGGCTTCTTCCAGGGAGCAACGAAGTATTTGCCGAGATATCCGAACATCCCGACCGATGCGACGCCGAGGACCTGTGTTGCGATGACTGAAATCAGTGTGAATGCGAGAGTCACATTCGCATCGGCGTTCATAGAACGGAGAAGCGGCACATGAGCCAAATGCCCTTCATGCATCGTCTCAAGAGTAATGCTTCCAACTCCGGGGATGATCCCAAGCCAATTGGCAACGAGGATAAAGAGGAAGAACGTCGCAATCATGGGGAAAACCCGACGCGTCACTTTCCTATCCTGCATGATGGAATCAATGAGCGCAAAGACCCCTTCCACGATCATCTCCAGAAATGTCTGGAACCTCCCGGGGACCTTCTTGTAGCCTCTCATTTTCATAACGAGCACGGGAATGATAAGGAGTGCCATGGTGATCCACGCCATGAGGAGCGTATTGCGCACTTCGAGACCGCCGACAATCGCCAGCGTTTCGGATGCCAAAGTGGGTGTGTGGAGTGTTGCGGACATAGACGGCGGGGATTCTTGTGGAATGAATGAAAAAGTCAATGCTCTTTAGAGCTTCTTTGTGATGGAATGAACTTTCCTGAAAACAACGAGAGCTGATACAACGAACGCAAGTGCGAGACCCACGAGCACGAAGATCGGTGATGACCCCAATTTTTTGTCGATAGAGGCTCCTGCGAAACCGAACACGACTGCAGGTAGTGCAATCAGGTAGCCGATCTCGAACACAATCGGCAGAAGCGACCACACGGAGGGCGATTGCTGAGCCGACGGAGTTACGGTTGTCATCATGGGAGTCGTGCGGATGTTCTACGACCGGGACGCCTTCTGACACTCCGGAGCCTTGCGAGTTCGCGCTCAAGAACAGCCGTCGCCTCCGCGAATTCTTCGCTGTCGTGTCGACGCTCCGAGAGCACCTGTTCGGCTTTGGCTTTTGCTTTTTCAATCGCCGCTTCCTCGAGCGCTTCCACACGGTCAGCAATATCCGAGAGAACTCGAACAGAAGTTCCCGTCACTTCGATCACGCCCCTTGCAACCGCAAAATCTCTCTGTTCCCCTCCCGAAAGCCGCACCGTCATCATGCCGGGTGCAATCGTACTGATGAGCGGAATATGACCTGCGTAAACCGTGATCTCGCCGTCACCGGTCGGCAGCGTCACCGACACAGCCGGCTCGGAGAATGCCAAGCCTTCAGGGGTGATGAGTTCGACGAGGAGAGGCATGAAGGGGGTTAGGGACGAGGGTTAGGGTTAGGAAAAAATTACGCTTTTACTTCTTCGATGCCTCCTTTCATATAGAACGCCTGTTCCGGAATTGCATCCATCTGACCCTCAAGAATCGCCCTGAATCCCTTCACCGTATCCTGCATCGTTACGAATTTCCCGGGCACACCCGTGAAGACTTCTGCAACGAAGAAGGGCTGCGAGAGGAAGCGTTGGATCTTGCGTGCACGTTGCACAGACCTCTTATCCTCTTCGCTGAGTTCCTCCATGCCAAGAATCGCAATGATGTCCTGCAACTCTTTGTATCGCTGCAATACTTTCTGAACATTTCGAGCAGTTTCATAATGTTCGTTTCCCACCACATCGGGTGCGAGAATGTTACTTGCGGAATCCAGCGGATCGACTGCCGGATAGATCCCAAGTTCGGCGAGTGAGCGCGTGAGCACAATCGTCGAGTCGAGGTGTCCGAAGGTTGTTGCAGGTGCCGGATCGGTGAAGTCGTCTGCCGGAACGTACACGGCCTGCACGGACGTGATCGATCCCTTCTTCGTGGAGGTGATGCGTTCCTGGAGCTGTCCCATTTCCTGCGCGAGGGTCGGCTGGTAACCGACCGCCGACGGAATGCGTCCGAGCAGAGCCGAAAGCTCGGATCCTGCCTGTGTGAAGCGGAAGATGTTATCGATGAAAAGAAGAACATCACGTCCTTCTTCATCACGGAAGTATTCAGCCATCGAAAGACCAGAGAGCGCGACTCTCAGGCGCGGTCCGGGGGGTTCGTTCATTTGTCCGAACACGAGTGCGGTTTTATCGAGCACTCCGGATTCCTTCATTTCGTAATAGAGGTCATTGCCTTCTCTGCTTCTCTCCCCCACTCCGGCAAAGACGGAGAATCCTCCGTGCTCCTCCGCAATGTTACGGATGAGTTCTTTCACGACGACGGTCTTACCGACTCCCGCTCCTCCGAACAGTCCGACTTTTCCTCCCTTGAGGATCGGACAGAAGAGATCGATGACTTTGATGCCGGTCTCGAGGACTTTTGTTTCAGTTGACTGCTCCGAGAATGCCGGCGCATCGCGGTGGATGGCATAACGCTTTTTGGTCTTCACCGGAGGCAGTCCGTCGATGGGATTACCAAGCACATCGAACATGCGTCCAAGAGACTCTGGGCCAACGGGAACCGAAATGGGACTACCCGTATCCTCGACAACCACTCCACGCTGCAAACCGTCGGTGGAACCCATCGCAACCGCACGGACGATACCCCCCTCCACGTGCTGCTGCACTTCCAAAATCAGTTCCGTGTCACCGATCTTCGTGCGAAGCGCATGATAGATAGGAGGCAGTGCGTCTGCAGGAAATCTGCAGTCGACAACGGCTCCAATGACCTGAGCGACATGTCCCTGCGCATGTTTCGTGTGCGTGTGTGAAACGGTAGTGTCAGCGACGGCAGAGGTCATACGAAGGAGGAGAAATGGAAAGAAAATATGACATCACTCTTCGCCGGATTGTAGGTACGGAATGAAAGAATGACAAGACTCTAAGAGGGAACTTTTTGTTTGCGAGGTCTTTGTCCCTCTCGCCCTCGGCGAAGAAGGTACATTGGATTTGCCTTCTCGACAGCCGAACTTCCGTCAGAAATAAACATCTCGAACAAGCGTCGTGCTTCGTAGGTATACAAAGCAATGTCAGCACCATCTGCAAACGTATCGCCAGGGAATGCTTCCCAGACATCGAAACCGCGTGCATCGAGCTCGTTCATAGAGTCACAAGCCTCCGCCCACGCACGGCGCTCCATCTCACCGATGATCGAATGCCCTTCTTCACGATGCTCGTGTGGCAGAAAATTGGAGGACACGTAGAGGGGAGAACGGCGAATCTCGGGGCGACGGAAACTCAAGAGTTGGCGATAGAGGCTATGGATGAAACGCACACCTCGCTCCGGGCGCGCAGGTACAGGAAGTTCATGGACCGCCTCAGACGTATGCCCGATCTCATGAAGGATCGACGGCAAAAGCGCTGGATCGCTCGTCGCACCTTTAGTGAGAATCACCTTCTGCTTATCGAAGTCACACTCACTTTCCATGACCGCGAATTGAAAAGCTTCTTCACCACTGCCAGGAAGATGCCCCGTGTGGCTGAAAGAAAATCCTGGTGCAAGGAATTCACCAAGTGACTGCCGACGACCGTCCTGCACAAGATCAATCGAAAATCCTTCGTTACTCGTTTCAATACGAAACGGTACGTTCTGACAAACAGAATGGTAATAGTCAGCGTAAAAACCATTGATGAGATCATCGACGCGTCTTTGGGTCTCAGGAATAGACTCATTCGGTCGTTCGAGGATCACTGCGCGGAGATCGGGTAATTGCATCATGATGTCCCTATGGTACTGATTTTTGATACATTGACAAGAGAAAATAATGGTTTATAATATTAATAGAGGAATAAAAAGAAAATACCCCCTCCTAGACCCTTGACATTTCGGCTCGGATTCGAATACTGCCTATCAAGTTATTTTTACCTTATTTTTCAACACACGACTACTCTATGGAACAACTGATTCCGAAAGTACAGGCACCTGAAACATCGCAAAACCGCTTGAGCGGAGCGCTCTCACAGATAAAGAAGTTTGGGCTCCAGAGCACTCTCGCGCTGACGATGCTTCTTGGCTGCGCGAATCCGCATGAAAAGCTCAAGCTGACAGAAGCAGAAGCTAGAGTAGATGCAGAAACACGTGTTGTTGCACAAAAAATCGAAGAAGTAATAAGGAAAGAAGGAGTCCAATGTGGTGACGGTCGCAATGAAACAGGGCTCACCACCTTTGGTGCAGAAGGATCAATGGCATATTCCGTCGCCAGAGAAATTGAAAAGATTGAAGGAGTGCCTCTCACAAGAGAGGAAATTAGAGAATTTGTAAAAAACTATCCGGATAAACTCATCGTGCATACGGACAGGGATGGTCTGAGAGAAATTGCAAAAGAAATTCGCGCTTCGCAGGGAATGAAACAACACTTCACCGAAGCAAATTTGGAAGAAATGGTAAAAAATGGCCTCAGAACACCGCATGTACAAAAGCTATTAAAAGGACCTGATGGAGAAGCAATCATCAAATTTCTTGCGGATGTCGGTTCAGAAACAAAATGTCAAGGATGTGCACAGGAAAAAACAATTTTGACTGAAGAAGAGGTTGATGCGGAAGGAAAACCGGAAGAAGAAAAAATACTTCTTGCACATGAAATCTTGAAGCAGCATCTCATCGAACACCTCAATGGCTCGCCCCATCACGAGTATCCCGTCTATCAGGGTGAGCACGAAGAAGGAGGATTGACTGTTCTTACAACGAATAGCAATAAACCTCTGCAAGACGGAGATTTTATCCCTACATTAGTACATACAACAAACGGAAAGAAGCATGACACTTTTTTTCTGCATAAAGAGGTCCCCGAATACCGCATTGAGCAAATTACAAGATATGCGGCAAAATTGTTCCCTGACAAAAAGTTCGTAGAAGACAGAGGCACATTGATAAACAATGCCGTCAAAGATCATAATAATCGAGGTGGTCGAACCGCGAAAAGAATTGCGCCCGGTGCTCCAATTTTCGATGCTGTTTTTGATAACGAAGGTCACTTAGTGGAAGTGAAGCAGGCGGGGAAAATTGAAGCCGCTTCTCCAAAGCAAGAGAAGGCAGCGCACTAGTCAGCGCGTTGAGTGACTAATATCCAGCCTTTTTTCCATGTAATCGAAAATGTCCATTTCTGTACACAAATTGTATTCAAATTACATTATAGAAAACGTGGCGAGCCCTAATACTTGCGGATAAATCTACCGTGAGTATTATGCGATGAACCCTACGGAAAAGAACAGGGTTCCAAACACTACAAACACCAAAGAGCCCAAGAGCAAAATAGAAACAAACAGATCGACCCGTCCGAGGACGCTCGGACACAAAGATAACTCCGCTCCCTCACATCACCGCCAAAAAGTAGAGAGGAAGATGTCTACAGAAACTTACACTCGTTCCTCCCGGGCACACATTTGCATTCAATTGCACACTTCTGGGTATAGCAACGTCTGTTCTCACTTGTAGCCATCCTTCTCTCTGCTCTGCGATGTCGCCCCGATTCTCGGGGTGCAACCCAACACCAACTCCCCAGTGTTCCCTCTTCCGCCTCAGGCGGATCACGGTGAACCGGTCCGGGGACCTCGTCCGGTTACGAGGAGAAACAAGAAACCATAGCACTGCAGTCAGCGTCCGTAAGGACAAACCAGTTCCTGCGTATCGGCAAAGCCTCACAGCATCGTCGACACCCGCAGAAAACAAAAACAAAGGCTCCCCTCGGGAGTCTTTTTTTTACGCAGAAAGCACCCTCTAGAGCATTGACATTTTAGTAAAAATACATAAAATAGACTTTAATCTATGAATCTGTCAAAGCAACTATCATCGGAAATTCTTGCCGCAGACGGACAAAAGGCAGGGCTCGGAATTATCCAAAAGACCGCAGCATGCGATACGACACCAAGACACGCGTTTTTGGAAGATCCGACACAGTGGCTCTGCGAGAACCGAGAACTATGGCAATCGTGCTTCCAGGATCGACCTCAACACGAGCTCCGTATCGGATGCGCTGATCCGCGTATGGATGGTCTCTGCGATCTGCGATTTGCCGGTCTTGGCATACGCGAAGCAAACCTTGAGAAAGCTGCACAAAAAATCATAGCATTGCAGCAGAATGTCTATCGTGGATGTGAATTCGCGCTCGTGACTCATGATGGATGCAAAGCCTCGCAGAGAGCACTCGACGATCACGGAGTTGGGCATAAAGATGCCGATGAATTCTCGCAATTGTGGGGGAGAAGTTTGGTGCAATTCATCCAGCAAGAAACCGGACAAAACGGCATCCGACATGAGCATGTATCCAAAATGCGACCGGAGCAGGATGGCATGAATATCATCTATGTCGACTGCACCGATCGCTTCCGCAGGAGCGATACGCTGCCGCATGGTCCGACCGTCAGCCTTCTAAATCCCAAAGGCATCGGCTTTCGAACCAGGGTCTTTCTCGAGAGCATCCTCGGGAACGGTCTGCAGTCACACCTGCTGTCCGACGTCACATTCATGGTCGAAGCTCTCTCCGGTGGAGAGAGTACGAAAGACCGATTCTCCGAAAAGAGACCGCTCTCGATCGTTCTCATCCGCAATAGGAGAGAATCCATGCTCTCGGACACCGCACAACGAGGCGTGGAAGAATGTGCGGAGCATCATTTCGGACGCATCAAGATCCTACCCATCGACGAACGCGGAACGCTGCATGGATCGCTGACGAAAAACCCCTGAAAACAATCAGCTTGTCAGACGTCAGCATCGGGGAAACCCTTCAAAAAGAAAGGAACAATCAAACGGAATCGTCTGTTCTTATCGGTCAGCATAGGGAGAGCCACGAGTTTTCCTGACGTGAGAAGCTCCCTGCAGCCCTGTCTGTTGTCGTACAGCGCAGCCATCATTTCGCGCAGATTATTGAGTGCCAGCGCAAGATCGATGGAAATTCCCGCATTCTGAGTTGCCAGCTCTTCGATGAACCCGCCTTTCGTCAGCATGGTCCAATCCTGCGTCGCGGGAAGCTTCTGCAAAAACGTCCAATCGATGCGATTCAGCACCTCCCACTGTTCTTCGGAAACTTCGGAGGTGACGATCTCCTTGATCGTCACGCCGACAGGAGCCGCTGCAAAAGACTCGGCAGAGTATTCAGCAGGTGCCTCCACTCGTTTCGTGGAGCGATTTGCACGCACAATCGTCGATGCAAATTCGACATTCGCCGAAAGATTTGCAAGGTCGGTGCTGTCCACGGAAAAGCCCATGTTCCTGCAGGGACGGAAGTCCCGCTTACTGACCTGCACAAACGTTTCCTTATGATCTGCAAATTCAAAATGTCTCGGTTCCGGTCCTCCGTTGTTGCAGTACCCGTTGAATGCAGCGGAGAGCAGGAGTGTCGCACGATCTTCGAGCTCCGCATCGGGTAGTCCCTCCGAAAACGGACCCGTGTCTGCTGTCAATTTTTCGATGATGATTGGAAGCAAGATCGGTCTCATCGTTTGGATCGCCTTCCAGAACTGGAGCGCGGTGAAACGATACTGTTCCTTCCAATCGTGCGTACTGCGAAATCCCCGAAACGCGGCAAGGAAAGCATCGCGTATTTCCGGAGTGTTTTCGATCAATGCTTTCGTATGAAGAATGGCTCCGCGCTGTGTGAGATCCGCCAAGACCTCTTCCGTGAACCCACTCCCCCCTTCTCTTGCCGCCTGCAAAGCCTGCTCGGTTTCGAGACCCATGAAGAGGTGCCCTTCGTGCGGATCGTAACTGATCTGCATCGGCGTCACCTTCTTGCCGGGATGATGCAGCTCCACACGCCTTCGCATCGCGTTTGCCATATCGCGCTTGCGAAGAACATCACGCATCAAACCGTGATCTGCAATGGGCTCACCCAGAGCGACACTGTGCTTCTCTCGTGCCGCACACGCGAGGTGGCTGTCGAGCACCTGATTGATGCCGTCATATTTTTCAAAAGCAGCGCTCATGAGCTCGCTGGTGCTTGATTTCGGAAGAAGAATGACACCCCCGCTCACCGCATTGGCGAAGTCGTTGGTGTCACCTGCCGGAGTCTCCTTCACTCCTCCGTTCATACGGGCGATCATCCCGAAGACAAGAGTGGGATTGATGCGCCCGTCGACGCACATCATGCTGAACACGGGGCTTTGAAACATTGCATTTGCGATTTCGCCCGCCTCATAGACCTCGAAAGATTCTACATCTGCAGCTCTCGCTCCGCGCTCTCTTGCAAGGGAGGAAAAGAATATTGCCAAGTACTTCTCGTCCTTGGGGCTCAGCAATGGTCGTCCGGATTGAAGCTGTCTTACGTAATCGATGATGGAAACCTGCACGCGACGTAGGACTTCCGTCTTCCCATTTTGCCCACTGCCGAGATCGACGAGTTCCGCGAGATTTCGATGAATGGTTTGCGCCATAGCGGGCAGGATCGTAGCAGATTGATCGCTGCATTCATCTGTTGTATCCGGAACGACGACGGTTGAAGTAGGAGCATTCATAAGAGACGCGTTTATACTGAATTTCAGGGAAAATGACAAGGCTCCGATGCGTATGTTTATCTTCACATCTCTGCTGCATAAAAACTCATGGTCTTTTTTTTAGTACCCCTTATCTCTATGCTCTCATCCATGCACCACTACGCCGCACTCCTCGGAAATAACGTCACCATCTCGACCGCAGAACTCAGTGCACTCTTGCCGGACATGATCAAGAAGACAGTCTTTGGCAATCAGTACCTGACATTTGAGACGAAAGAAGAATTGACGCAGGAGTTTTTGAACCGGCTCGGCGGAACAATTCTGATTGCCAAGAACATCACGGGAAACGGAGTTGTGACGCTCAAAGACATTCCGACATTGCTTGCAACAGAACTCGCGACCGTGAAAGGCAAAGCGGTGTTTTCTCTTCGACTCGTCGGAATCCCTCCGCACATCGGCAAAGATCTGTTCCGTGACTGCAAGAAAGGACTGAAACAGAAAGGAGTGCCGAGCAGGTACCTAGGGAGCGAGCGCGAGCCAGCGAAGGCGATACAGCTGCACGATGAAAACCTTCTTGATCCGAAGAAAGGATGCGAACTCACGATCTTGCACGAAAAGAATCAGTTGTGGATCGGTCGAACGGTTGCGGCGCAGAACGTGAAAGCGTACACGCTTCGTGACATCGGCAAGCCGGTACGCGATACGACCGTTGGGCTCCTGCCACCGAAGCTTGCGCAGATATTGCTTAATTTCGGTGAATACCTCGCCTCTACGACCGCGGGTCAGCAGCCTTCGCTAGGGCTACGGCCCCGCTCTGGTTCAACGCTGACAATATTTGATCCATTCTGCGGCACAGGAGTGATCCCAGTTGAATGTCTGCTTCGAAGGAACGCTGTTCTCGCGTCGGATGTATCGCTCAAAGCCGTGAACGGCTGCGAGAAGAATCTGGAATGGACGAGGAAGACGTACAAAATTGCGAAGAAAGACATCGCAAGCACCGTCTGGAAACAAGATGCGACAAAGACCTTTGATCTGGGGAAAACCCTACCTGATGTGATCGTCACCGAAGGCACACTCGGACCTGCACTCTCCGACCGTCCGACGATCAAAGAAATCGAAAAACTGATGCGTAACGCAGAAGGACTTACCGAGAGTTTCCTGAAGAACTGCAAAACGTGCCTTCCGAACACTCCAATCGTCATGACACTTCCCGTTTGGTACGCCATGAAGAAAATGATGCCGCTTTCCAAAGTCGCATCGGCAATCGACGCATGCGGCTACCGCACGGTCATGCCGCCACATGTCGACGGTTGGCTGCCTGATCGTCTTTCCCTGCTTTATCGACGAAATGATCAGTTTGTGGGACGGGAGATTGTGATGCTGATGCCGAAGAAGTAAGAACCGTAACCCCGATAATATCAGCGCAGCCATCTTGGTCGCGTCGCGCCCTGAAAAGGCGCGCTGGAACACACAAAAACGATCTCCTATGCTACCATAATGCCATGCACGTCCTCCTCTACTACAAGTACATCGATGTTCCAGATGCCGAGCAGGAAACGATCAGGCATAGAGCCGTTGCACAGTCTCTGGGTCTCCGGGGAAGAATTTTCATCAGCACGGAAGGTTTGAATGGCACATGTTCGGGAACGAAAGAGAATATCGAGAAGTACAAACAGGCACTCAATGCTCATCCCCTCTTCTGCGGCATCGTGTTCAAAGAATCTCTCGCTGACGGGCATCCCTTCAAGAAACTCTTCGTCAGACTTCGCCCGGAAGTTGTCACGCTCAGGCAGGAAGTCAGTGCAAAGCAGGCTGCGCCGTATATCAGTCCCGAAGACCTGCACGCAGCACTGGAACGGGATGAAGATCTTGTGCTCATCGATATGCGTAACGACTACGAAGCGGCAATTGGTCGTTTCCGAAATGCGAAAACACTCACGATGAAGAACTTCCGCGACCTTCCAAAATTTCTTGCCGAGCTTGAGCCTTTCAAGCACAAATCGGTCGTGACGTACTGCACGGGCGGCATTCGCTGCGAACGCGCGAGCGCACTCTTACAGCAGCACGGCTTCACGAATGTACGGCAACTTGAGGGCGGTATCGTCGTCTACTGCGAAAAATTCCCCGACGGCTTCTTCGAGGGCTCGTGCTTCGTCTTTGACGATCGCATGACGCTTCGCTTTCCGGGGAAAAAGCCGCAGAGATTCATCTCGCAGTGCGGCTTCTGCAAAAGCCCGTGTGATCGATATCTGGATTGTGCGCACCAACCGTGTCACGATCTCTTCCTGTGTTGCGAGGAATGCGAGCCAACGTGTGGAGGGTATTGCAAGATACACGCTGTGAAACCACTTGCGGTCCTCATCCCCTAGCCCCTTCTCCGGTCCTCTCTCCAGCCGATGGAGAGATGTGGCGCATCAGCGCCGGAGTGAGGACCGTCTTGCGCTACACTCCCCCCCCATGCCCTCCCTCGTCGTCCCCTCCCCCCTCGGTGCGCTCACGCTGACCAGTGACGGATCCTCGATCACGAACATTGATTTCGGGAAACATGCAAAAACGATGGCGAGTAGTGACAAGGTTCTTATGAAGTGCAGAAAAGAACTGCAGGAATATTTCGATGGAAAACGATCATCATTCTCTGCCACTGTTTCGCCTGAAGACACAGCATTTCAGAAAAAAGTCTGGAGAGAAATGCTCTGCATTCCGTACGGCAGTACGATCAGTTACAAAGAACTCAGCAAGCGTGCAGGAAAGCCGAACGCAATCCGCGCTGCGGCGAGTGCGTGCGGCAAAAACCCGATCGTGATCCTCGTCCCCTGTCACAGGATCACTGCATCGAATGGCGGTATTGGCGGATACAGCGGAGGAGTCGAGAAAAAGCGGTGGCTGCTCAGGCATGAACGAGAAACGCAAGCGTGATCTTTGCGCATTCCGAAAAGAAAATATTGAAGTGCTGCTTGCAAATGATTGTCGGGTGTCGACGGAACGATACGATGTGAACATATGGTGAAAATACGAGAAAACGGCACGAAAGATTATCGAACGAATGAAAACTCAGAAGAGCAAGCACCCGATTTGATGCAGGTGGATGACGAGCAAGTTCTCGACTTGCTTCGTAACCTTACGCACATCGCTCCCGGCTCCCCAAAAGATAAAGCGTATCAAAGAAGAATCAATCGAATGCAAAACGGCTGCTACGAAGCAGCACAACGTCTGTTTCTCAAATTGACGATTACGCAGAAGGAACGACCGACGAATCGGACGTTTTGATCGAATTCTATTCAGCTGTTAGCCTTGCCGTCAGATACGGTGCGTAGTGGAGTGCCGCCATCATGAGAGAGACGGCGAAGAATAAGAGAATCGAAAACAAGCGCCGAACCCTGTAGTGAATGAATGTGAAGGTGCGCATAAGAATTTTGGTTTTGCTTATTCTTCAATCAAGATGCTTGCCGTGCCTCCTTCAACCACCGGTTCGGTCAAAAATTCCGGCGCGGGCTGGTCCTCGACTGATGGTTCGACAGGAATCTCGCTTCCGGTTTCGGATGAAGGAACAATCTCCGGGATTTCGGTTGATCCTGTTCCTGTTTCGGGAGAAGGTTCCAGGTCCGATACTTCCTCTTCATCGAGATCTGAAGTTTGTTCCGGCTCCGGTGCTGGTTCCGGTGTCGGTTCGACAGGAGTGATCTCGCCTTCCTCACCAACGACAACGACTTGATATCCCTCCGGGATCACGAGAATCGCCGGATCGTGGTTTGGGTTATAGACGAAACTGATATGGAGATCTGGATGATCCCATGTGTGATCCGAATGGTAACGACTGCAACTGTATGGAGTGCCGTCACTGCTCATAAGCGGTCGGCCCTGGATACAACCGTTCCAGACAGCATCCGACGACACAGGCTGACCGAGCGAGTTCACCGGGAAAGGAATGAGAGAGCTGCTTGCGGTCGACGACGAACCAACTGTCGTTTCCGGCTGATCCGAAGCGATCGCAACGTACGAGAATGTCACTGGGCTCGTGAGTGCTTCGCCAATTCTGATCGTGAAACCGGTGGCGGAGACTTTCGAAACCGCATAGAGCACCGGCGTATCGGGAGACACGTTCACGATCGGCATGCCTGCCATCGCCCCCGAGAACGT
>SICN01000018.1 GCA_009691405.1 Candidatus Peribacteria bacterium
GTCGATCAATATGGCGACATGCTGATCGTCCAGCTCACTACGGTCGGTATGGATAAGATCAGGGTCTTTCGCTTCGATCTGCTGATGGAACTTCGGAAGCCGAAAGGCATCTACGAAAAATCCACGGGATCGGCACGAAAAAAAGAAGCGATGGGTGATCGCGAGGGATGGGTGCGAGGAAAGGGGAGCGAGGTCATCACCGTCACTGAACGGGGGACGAAGTTTCTCATTTCTCCTTCCGGTAGCCAGAAGACGGGGCTCTTCCTCGACCAGCGAGAAATGCGCAGTGTCGTGCGCGAGAATGCAGCAGGCATGACCGTGCTCGATGTCTGCAGCTACGTCGGAGGGTTCTCTCTGGCAGCTCTGAGTGGCGGTGCGCTTGCTGCCGACTGCGTCGATTACGATCCCGAAGCGATCGAAACGGCGAGGAAGCATGCAACGCTGAACGGCTTCACCGAAGATCAATTCGGATGCTACTGCGAAGATGCATTCGACTTTCTTCGCCGCAGACCCTCACCGAGAAACTACGACTTCATCATTCTCGATCCTCCAGCCTTCGCCAAGCGCGATACGGAGCTCGATCTGGCAAAGCACGCTTACACGGACATGAATCGTATGGCGATGGAAATACTGCCGCCAGGCGGGCTTCTGCTTACGTGCTCGTGCTCGTACCAAATTGATACCGGACTTTTCCAGACGATCATCTTTCATGCGGCGAGGCAGGCAAAGCGCTCCGTTCGGATTTTGCAGAGGCATCATCATGCGTACGATCATCCTGTGAATATTTATCATCCGGAAACGGATTATTTGAAGAGTATGCTGCTCTATGTTGAATAATTTTTTTTCTTTTCTTGATCGACCTCCAACGCAAACTCCTCGGCGATACTGTTCGTAACGATGCCTTTGCGGAGGCACTTCGGCGTGTCATCAAGCCCGGGGAAACGACGATGATCGATCTCGGCTCGGGAACGGGATTCTTGAGTTTTCTTGCAAGCAGACTCGGAGCAAAACACGTCACGCTCATCGAGATCGGTGAGATTCTCGAGACGAGTAAAGCGCTCGCAAAGCGCAATGGCATCAAAAACTGTACGTTTCTCCGGAAACATTCAACACAAGTGCATGGGCTGCCGAAGGCAGATGTATTGGTTTCGGAAACACTTGGAAACTACGCACTCGAAGAGAATATTCTCGAAGCGATCGAAGACGGGAAGCGTTTGCTGCATCAAACAGGAATCGTCATTCCGGCTGGTATCAGCCAGTTCGTGTGTCCGGTCGTGACGGATCGTGTGCAAAAAGAAATCGATGTGTGGCCCCGAGTCGGCTTCGATCTCGATTTCACGGAAGCGAGGCAGATCGCGATGAATAACATCTATGTGAAGACCATGCAGAAAAGCGATCTGCTTTCGGGTGCCGCACGGGAATGGGACAGCATCGATTTCTCGAAGAAGAACAAGAGCATCCGGACTGCTGATATTGTCTGGAAAGCTGCGACTCCGATGACAGTCTATGGCTTTGCGCTGTGGTGGAATGCAGAACTCACGAAAGGTGTTGAGCTCTCCACAAGCCCTCTTGCGCCCATCACGCACTGGGAGCAAATCTATCTGCCACTCCTGAAACCTATTGAGTGTGTGAAAGGATCCTCAGTACGCTTACAGCTCAACTCCGATACGCGCTGGAAAGTGAAAGTAAATCTGACGTGGACAGTCCGTTTGCTTGATCAACACAACAAAGAACTCTCCGTGCAGGAGATGGATATGAAGAAGGGGCTGATCGGGTAATGGACGATAGCCGCGGGTCAGTAGACCCGCTCTGATATTTTTAGATTGTAGAGCGGCTCTACCGAGCCGCGGTTTGGTCTACATCATGCCCAAAAACTCTCCTTCTTCAATCACTTGTACCCCAAGCGTCTTCGCATCTTCTAGCTTACTTCCCGCTTCGCTTCCCGCAAGAACGTAGGTTGTTTTTTTGCTGACACTGCCACTCACTTTTCCTCCTCTGTCTTTGATCATCGCCTTCGCTTCCTCACGTCCAAGTGTCGGCAGTGTTCCTGTCAGCACGAAAATCTTGTCCGTGAACGTCTGTGCGATCGTGCCTTGGGTGCTGAGAGTCAGTCGCAGACCGCCATTTTCCATCGTATGCAAAAGCGCTCGGTTGTCTTCATCGTTGATCCAGATTTTCAGCGCATGCGCGAGCACGGCGCCCACACCGTCGATCGACAGAAGTTCTTCTTCGCTGATCGCTTGCAGTGTCAGGGCGATTTCCGACGGTGTCAGATCTTCTCCCGCTTTTTTCCAATCCAATCTCTTGGCTAAAAGCTCAGCCGTCTCGCGTCCGATGTGGCGTATGCCCAGAGCAAACAGAAATCGCTCCAGTGGAGTCTTTCTCGCTTTATCGATGGCAGACAGCAGCTTGCTGGTCTTCTTTTCCTTAAAGAGCGGGAGCGTCATCAGATCATTCTCCTGCAGGAAGAAAATATCACCAGTATCACTGATCAAATTTGCGGTGATGAGTGCTTCCACCGTTTCGCCGCCTAAGCCTTCGATATTCATCGCATACCGCGAAGCGAAATGCTCGGTCCGCTGCAGGCGCATGGCACTGCAGTTCTCATTCGGGCAGCGATGCACGACTTCACCTTCGGGACGCACGAGAAGCGTAGAGCAGCTCGGGCAGTGCAGGGGATAGTGGAATGGCTTGCTGCCTTCGGGTCTCAAATTCACCAGTACTTCCATCACTTCGGGAATAATGTCGCCGGCTTTCCGCACGATCACCGTATCGCCGATGCAGATGTCGAGCCTCTTGATCTCGTCTTCGTTATGCAGCGTTGCGCGTGTCACCGTCGTGCCCGCGAGTTGCACGGGCGTGAGGTGCGCAACCGGAGTGATCGCACCCGTGCGACCGACCTGCAGCTCGATGTCGAGAATTCTGCTCGATGCTTCCTGCGCCGCAAACTTGAGCGCTCTCGCGTAGCGCGGCGCCTTCGCGGTCGAGCCCAGGTCTTTCTGCATTCTCTTGTCATTCACTTTGATCACGATTCCATCGATATCGTACGGAAGCGAGTCTCTGCTTTCTCCGATTTTTTTGTACAGAGCTTCCACCTCGTCGATCGAGTGCAGCACTCCGTGCGAAGGCTCGACCGGCAGTCCACAGGCACTCAGAAATTCCATCAGCTCTTTTTGCGTTTCGATTCCGAGTGCATCGATGCTGCTGCCGTCGAGCGAGTAGCAGAACATGCGGAGATCGCGCGTTGCCGCAATCGCAGGATCCAGTTGTCGCACCGAACCTGCTGCGGCATTTCTTGGATTCGCAAATTTTTCTTCGTCGCTCAGATTCTCGTTGATCTTCCGGAGTGTGTCTTTTTCGATGTACACCTCACCGCCGATCTCGAGGAATTCAGGAAATATGGGAGCGGGTTGCCTACCCGCGTATCTCCGAGGTATTTCAAATGACAGCGGAACAGCATGAATGGTCTTCACCGTGTGTGTGACATCTTCTCCTTCCACTCCATTCCCGCGGGTCACTGCTCGAATGAATATGTAACTGTGAAGCGACTGTCCCTCCCCCCGCTTGCCCTGAGCCCGTCGAATGGGCGGGGGAGGGGTTGGGGTGGGGGTCAGCTCGTACACCAGCGACATATTCAGTCCGTCGATCTTGAGTTCCGTCTCAAATTCGAATATCGCATGCTTCGATCCGAGTGCTCTTTGCATGATCTCCACCCACTCATCGAGATCCGCTCGAGAGAATGCATCCTGGAGCGATTCTTTCCGATGCAGGTGCTTCTGCTTCGGGAGCTTGCCGTCGAGTGCCGCTCCCACGCGTTGGGTTGGAGAATCAGGCGTGATGAACTCGGGGTACTCTTTCTCGAGTGCGATCAGTTCAGCCTTTAAACTATCGCGCACGGCTTCTGGAACAAGCGTCTTGTTCTCCGTGAAGTATGCGCGATTGAGGCGCAGAATTTCTTCTTTCAGTTGCGCGATCCGTTTCTCGGCTGATTTTTTATCCATGTATTCATTGTAGAAGAAAAACGAAAAGTAATCTTAGACCCCTTCCTGGCGGCAGGCAGGTCCACGGCTGCGGTGAAGGCTATCTAGAGGCGGACATGTACCAATTCTCAAAAGTTATCTTCGTTGTCAATTGCAAAAACCCTGTATACGGAGAGAATCAGCGCTCAGATGCCGTCTATGTCCGATCTCCGTAGGCAAGTCGACGCACTCGACCGACAAGTCGTGGAATTACTGTCCCGCCGCATGACGATCGTGCGTCAGGTCTTGCACCAGTCGGAGGACGATGCACCGGATAAAGAGCGCGAAGCACAGGTTCTCAGTAATTGGCTCGAAGAAGGTTTCGATTACGACCTCGACGAAGCTTCCCTTGAAAAAGTGTGCAAAGCGGTGATGGAGATGGGGAGGAAGGCGAAGGATAGGTAGGAGCCTCATCCTAAATCCCCTGTATAAGCCATCGGAATGATATTGACTCCTATATTTTTTGTAGTAGAGTACGAGTTTGTTTCTATGACATTTTTTCCGTGATGAACACCTCCCTCCCTCTTTCGGTTGAAACTTATCTGAAGGAAGCAGGATTTTCGCAGACGGAAATGTTGGTGCTTCGGAAACTGCTCGAAGAAAATTCTCTCACGATCAGGGAACTCGGGAACAAGATGGGGAAATCTGTCGGGCTTCTCGATCAGGCGGTGAAGAAGCTGATGAGCAAGAGGATTGTCCGCAAAGAGCTGATCAACGATCAGCCGAAATATCTGATCGACTCTCTGGATGCGATCGTGAAGTGGGTGCACAAGGACATGGAGGAGAGAAAACACATGCTCGAGCGTCGTCATGAGAGTTTTTCGCAATTCATCGCAACACTCAAGATCGACCAGAAACGACCTGACATGGAGCATTTCTCGGGGCTGGAGGGTATCAAACAGGCGTATGACAAGCTGATCGCCTCTGGCGGTGAGCTCCTCACCTTCACGCCTGTTCTCTATCTTACGGAAGACGATCCTCTGCGTGCATACCGCGTCGATCTTTTTCGACGAAGACAGGTTCGAAAGATTTTTCAAAGAGTTCTTGCAGTGGATTCTCCGCTAGCCCGCAGATTCCAATCCAGAGACCCTTTCGAGTATCGTCGTACACTCCTCGTTCCGGAATCGGATCTCCCGCTCACCTTCGAGAAAACCATTGTTGGTGACACCGTTGCTTACATCGATCTCAAAGGTCAAAATGCCTGCTTCCTCAAGTATGCCGAGCTCGCGAAATCCGAGCGTGCGACGTTTGAGTGCCTGTGGGCGAGGACACTCGAGCATGAAAAGGATGGGACGGGGGTGGGGTTGGCGGGAGCCGCGCCGATCGTTATTCCTCTCAGCACCAGAATTTTCTCGCACCTGCGTGAGTTCGTCCTCAGTAAACGCAGCATCTGGGCAATACTTTTTTTCGCACTCCTGAGCGGTGCATTCACCGTAGGGCTCTATTACAACAATCGTTCGCTTAATATGGAGAGGATCAAGGACAAGGTTCTGTCGATCGCGGCAACGGGCGCACATCAATTCGATGCCGAAGACGTGAATGCGATTTGGCAGCCAAGCGATATCACGAAGCCGCAGTATGCAAAATTGATTTTCACACTCAATCTCATTCGTCGCAGCAATACGGATATTCAGTATGCGTACATTATGCGGAAAACGGATGATCCGGAGAAGATGGCATTCGTCGCGGATGCGGATTCGTTGAATCCTGAGCAGAAGAAAGATCTTAACGAAGATGGTTTGATCGATACTGCCGATGCTCTCAATACTCCAGGAGAACTCAACGATCCTGCTCAGTTCGAAAGTATGGAGGATGCATTCTTTCATGCCATCGCTTCCATCGGCACGGATCAGTGGGGAACATTTATTTCGGGTTACGCACCGATTCGGGACAAGACCGGAACACCTGTTGCCATTCTCGGTATTGACATGTTTGCAAGCAATTTGGACAAGGTGACCTTTAATTCTTTTGCTCCTGTCTACGTCTTTTTCGCTTTATTCTTGCTCTTTATGCTTATCCGCTTCTGGGCGGGGAACCGGTCACTGATGGAAGAATGTTTTGAGGTGATGAAGCAGAATCTTCGATGTACGATTCTTTGGATCGTTTTCCTGATGACACTTGTCTATGGGATTGTTTTTGCATTTCAACAGTACAAATACAATTTGCTTATTAAGCAGACAGGAGAGCGCTTAAAAGCAATTGCGGTAACGGCTGCAAGCCAGTTTGATCCTGCAGATCTTGCGCAGCTGCATTGGGCTCGTGATATGAAGACCGAGGCGTATCAGAGGGTGTTTCAGAAGCTGAATGAGATAAGTGACAGGAATCCAGATGTGAAATATGTCTATATTCAGAGACCGTCGGTTACAGATGGGATGTATGAATTTGTTGCAGATGCTGATGCGAATCATAATCTGCCATCGTTTTCCAAACATAAAATAGTCAATGGGAATTATCATTTGTTATTTGATTCAGGAGATCCTGCAGATGAAAATGCTTGGCCCGGATTTCAATATATTGATGTCTCAGACGACGATCTTTATCGTCAGGCAAGGACTAGACCAGTTTATGGCTTCGATCATTCTCAGTGGGGCTATACTCTTACCGCATTGGCGCCCATTCTTGATTTCAATAAAAATTTGGTAGGTCTTTTGGGTCTGGATATTGATGTGGGAGATATTCGTTAATGAATCAATTATTTATCTCGAAATTTTTCTGAAATCATACTTTTGATATAGCTTGAAAAATAGCCATGATACCCTTTCTTCAGTACAGGGTTTTTCCAATCGTTGTCACTAATATCTTTTCTACATTTTTTAGATCCACAACTACATTGCATTGGCTTAGTAAAAATCTCTCGGTCATCTGTACAGCTATCTGTCATTGCATAATCGTATGTTAGTTCCTCATTTGCACAGATGTCTCTTATTGCTATAAAGATAATTTGACCCCTTAAGCCACAATTAGGATCACAGGAGTGATTCATTAGGAAGGCTCCATCTTTATAAAATTTTCCTTTAACTTTTATAGGACATATAAAAAAATTCTTATCGATAAGAAAGCAAATATCACTTATTTGCGGATTTTTGTGATATATTTCTGATACAGAACAAACTTTACCTGCTTGGACTAAAATTACTTCGTTTCTTTTAATTTTCTTATAAGCAAACAGTCCAGCTCCATTAATATTTGATTTATCTACTTTTACCTTTGGGTTTAGCCAAGAAAGATGCATAAAAATGCTCAAAACAAATTAAATTTTTATCAACATAATTTTTATGCTACCCGCACTCATTTTTTTTAGAAGCCTTAAATTGTAATTTTGCATTTTTCTATGGACTATAATTGATATTTTTCTATTTTAAAAGTGATCTATATATGATATAATGCTATTCTATGAGTGAAAATCAAATAAAAAAAACTCGCTCAAGAAAATTTAGAATGCTGGTCTCTAGCAATAGTTACTTGATAGTAATTTTATTTTGCGCAGCAATAGCGGTTTTAATTACATTTTTTCTTCAGAGTTACACAAATAGGCTTCTGAGAGAACGGTTGAATGAAAGGCTTACTGCTATTGCTTCAACTGCTTCTTTGCTAATTTCTGGCGACGAAATCGACAAATTACATTCCATGGATATTGATGCAGCAAAAACAGACATTTACAAAAAAAATGTTTTTTTACTTCAGGCCATCAGAAGTGCAAATAAAAATATTCTATATGCGTATATTATTGGGAAAACAGATGATCCAAACATTGTTGAGTTTATCGTGGATGCCGATGCAGCAACTCTCGATCCTACTAGTGATAATAATAACGATGGTGTTATTGATGAAGAAGATGTCAGCAAGCCCGGGGATGATTATGATGCTACCGATTACCCAGGTATGCGTGGGGAAGCTTTTACCAGACCTTCTGTAGAAAAAGAACTTTCAGTAGATGACTGGGGCATATTACTTTCTGCATACGCTCCAATTTTTAATTCTCAGGGAGATTCGGTTGCTGCTTTAGCAATTGATGTGGAGGTTTCTGATTTTCAAGCCTTGGTGGATACGACATTTGTCCCCTTTTTGCTTTTTGTAGTAGTGCTGATTCTTTTGATTACTTTTCTGACAGTGTTTCTTATCCGAATTTGGAAAAGCAGGGTTGATATAATGAAAGAACTTGACCGTCAGAAAGACGAACTTCTCGGGATCGTTGCTCACCAGCTCGCGAAACCGATTACTGCGATCCGGTGGGATCTCGAGTCCCTTCTCGATGGTGACCTTGGCCAAATGAATGAGAAGCAGAAGACAGAGACGAATATTATGAGAGGACAGGCGGTGAACCTTGCGGATCTCGTTTCCATGATCTTGGACGTATCCAGGATCCAGCTCGGTCGTATTCAGCTCGCACCACAGCCGCTTAACCTAAACGAGTTCTTTACTGAGATCTTGCAGGTGGTGCAGCCGCAGATTGTCCAGAAGAAGCTCAATTTTGTTAAACACATGCCGAAAACGCTGCCGACGGTGCTGCTCGACAAGCGGTACACCCGCATGACGGTCGAGAACATGCTCACGAATGCCGTAAAATACACACCAGATGGCGGTAACGTGACGTTTGACCTAAAGATTGAGAAAGGCATCATGCGCTGTTCAGTCTCCGATACGGGCTGCGGTATCCCGAAGGAGGAGCAGGGCAAGATCTTCGGGAAGATGTACCGCGCGAGCAACGTGCGAAACACTGTGGAGGGCAATGGCTTCGGTCTCTATGTCGCCAAGGGTGCCATAGAAGGCCAAGGCGGCAAGATGTGGTTTACGAGTGAGGTAGGCAAAGGGACGACGTTCAGCTTTGAATTGCCGATGAAGGAGGATAAAAATCCTACTTCAGAGGCAGCGGTTTCTGAGTAGTGCTTACTAAGTACAGCGCTAATCCTGCAAGCGCACAAGCAGCGATTAAATTTAGGCTTGGGAGTTCTCTTTTAAACATTGCAGAATATAATGCGCCTGCAACAGGAAGAAATGCGTAGACAAGAGTTAGTCTAGCCGTTCCAATGCCCTGGCTGATTGATTCGAAATGAGCATTGGCAGCAATGAATGACGACAGAATCATGAGACCAACAAAAACGCTAACACTTGAATTTGGAGCTGTAATTTCTTCTCGAGAAACAAGAAGGCTTATCAATGCAAAGAAGGCAACTCCTGAAGAGTAGTAGAGCGTGGTTAACCGGGGTGGAAGCGCTGAAAGTTTCATATCAGTTATAGCAATTTCCAGCGCGTAAAACATCATTGCGATAATAGGTATCCACATAATAGAACTGATTGTATCAAATAATTTACTTTGATCCAGTGCCAATTTATAAGCCTAGCAAGATGTGGTTTACGAGTGAAGTAGGGAAGGGGACGACGTTTAGCTTTGAGTTGCCGATGAAGGAGGTGCCGAAGGCTGCTTAAGGTTCTCGGTACTTCCCAAAGTAGGAAGATCTTCGAAGTTCGGGGTATTTATACCAAGCGCCTATTTTTTCATTGCAAGCAGACTGAATCGTTGGGTTTTTGATTTGCTTGCAGGTATTTAAATCTTTGGAGCGATGTGCTTGGGAGAAGAAGCAGTAGTCTTTACGGATGGGGTTGGAAGAATAAGTTGAACAGTTTACATCAATATCGATATATTGAGCGTCCTGATTATCTTCAAAAAGACTTTCAATGGATTGGTTGATGCAGCTTAAGCCGTAATCGCTAGGCATAATAAGGGAACAGGCAGTTGGATCTTTTGCAATTTTGGCGTACGTATACACACAATGACTCCTCGATTCTCCGGTGGAAGGACCAAGGAGGCCATAATTGATGATATTTGCACATAGTGTTGGATCTCCTTTCTTTGCAGATTCCTCAGCTAATTCCTTTGAGTCGACATTGACTTTGTAGCCCATAAGCATCATGCCGGCAGGAATCAGAATGATGATTGCCACAATGCATGCAGCGCCAAAAAGAAGGATACGCAAGAATGAGTAGATTGAGCCGACGATGCGCTGGAGGATGCTCATGGCTGTCCAATGGATGCATCTGGATTAATAATTAATTGAACGTCATCAGTCACTTTTCCTTTCTCTCGTGATACTACACTTGTTGGAATGCCAATGAGATATTGTCCGTATAGATCGGTCGAAGTTTTCGTATCGATGGTGATTACTCCTTCGTAGAATTCTCTGAAGACATTTGTTTCCAATGGCATAACCTGATCTTCTGCAGGTGTCATGATCGAAACAAGAGAAAGGGCATTTGGGAACTGGCCTGGATGCAACAGCTCACTATGGAGAATGTTTGCGAATGTTGTAACGGGCAGTCCGTGCTCTTGCCATGGGTATTGCGTACTTGCAGAGTCGATTTGAAAAGCAGTATCCGCGCTACTCGCGAGTTGGTTGCTACCTGTCATCCAGCTTCCTTCGATGGCAACGGAATTTCTGGAGACCTTGCTGAACTTGATGATGTCATCGTTGAAGCCGCTGAGTGCTTCCACATTTCCGGCCGGGTCGAGTGCGACAATCGCATTGATCTGAGAGCCTTTGGTGAGCGCCATGACTTTATTTGCAGCCGCAAAGGCTACATATGTTCCATGACTATGCCCGGCAATATTGATTTTTCCTGCATCAAATCCAAGTCCGATCAGCTGTGATGCTGTCCATTCACCTACTGCTTTTGTCCAGGGAGCATCGTTGCCTGATTTGAGCAGTGCTTGTGCAGCTTCATCCCAGTTGATCGTTACTACCTGTCCGGATCGAGAACCATAAGCACTCAGTTCACGTGCAACACTTTCGATGCTACCAGTGTCTTCATGGCTATCCATTCCAGGGACGACAACCCAAACAGGTTTACTTGAATCTAAGCCATTCTTTGGATTAGGCAATCTTAGCCCCGTAGATGTATCAAACTCTGCCACACTCATGCTTACCGGCATTGCTTCGGGGCTTTCGGGGATGCTGATCATTCCT
Organism: Candidatus Peribacteria bacterium; assembly: GCA_009691405.1. Classification (GTDB taxonomy): domain Bacteria; phylum Patescibacteriota; class Gracilibacteria; order Peribacterales; family Peribacteraceae; genus SICN01. The sequence continues at coordinate 10,982 of SICN01000018.1, forward strand.
TCGATTCTCGCACTGTTATAGTTCTTGATATCGACTCCAACCGATATAGGGAAGGTCGATGTGGGGTTTGTCGCTAACCCCATGTACTCGTTATTCGTTTCATCTTGAACCCGAAGCGTATAGCTTCCGGGATTGAGTCTGAGGCTTACCGATTCACCGGTGCTTCCTGCTTTGCTTGATGTATAGCCATTTCCCGCATTCAGCGGCGAAGACCCACCTTTGATATTGAGCGAAAGATCCTGATTCGCGATTCCGTTCGTCCACATATTCACCATCGAGCTTTTTGTGATCGTGAATGTTATCTCACCGAAATGTGTCGGGTAGATTGTTAGATTCTGAGAGTCCTCGAACTCTCCATTCGAATCCAGCTTCAGTCCGATGCTTTCATAGACCGATGAGATCATCTCATTCTTCGAGGCGACCAATGTTACGTTTGTGGTGTCGAGCCCGTACGTAGTGCCAGGCTGCTTTGCCACACTCTCTTCCTGCGGGATCAACGTCTGCCTTCCAAAACTATCCACAAAGAATACCAATCCCGTCGTCGCTCTCGAGTCCGTTGCCGCAACCATAGTGCCATCCGAGGCTTCTACAAAGCCGTTTGCAACGAGTTGCTCATGGTACAGCACCGCTGCTTCCTGCCGATTCTCCGCCGCCTTCGTCTCAATAATCTGCTCGCAATTCTTATTCCAGATCTTATTCACCGTGCGCAGGATTACATCCGCATTCGGCATGCTGATGCCGATGTTCGAGAGTTGCGACATGGGGATGGTTCCTGCGTACGACGTGACAACGCCCCCGAAATCGCTCCGCAGTCTTTCGTCGTTTCCGCCATTTCGGATATCGGAGAGAGTCGAAAGACCGCGCTGCAGGAGGTCGCTGAGCATGCTGTAATATTGGCTGTAGGCTGCGCCAAGCGAGGACATCAGATCCGTTCTATCGCGCATCATCCGGTCGTAGACCTGTGTAATCGTGTAGTTGCCGGTTCTATTCTCCCATGCAATTCTCGCGGTTTCATGAATCACATCATCTTTCCACTCGGGATGCGCTTTGAAGAATGCCGTCTGGAATGTCGGTACCCAATTACAGTACGGAGCGCCAAGTGTGGGCAGCGTGCTGATGAGCACTGATTGTTGCATCTGTCCGACTGAGCCGGTGACCACGGTTGGGTTTTGGCTCATCGCCAGGAGTTCCTGCGCCTGCTGATCCATAGCTTTCCCCTGCGCTCCTGCTGAGGTCCAGAGTTCGGCGCCGTTGCCGAGAGTCAGCTTCTTTTGGTCCGCATCCCAGCGTACGGGAAATTCTTTGAGGATTGTGCCTTTCGGAGATTTGAGTACGACGCGGTACTGCCCGGTCGGGTTTGTCGGATTCAGTGTGATGCTCACGGGAGTGAGGTTTCCGTTTGAGGATCCTTCGATCGTCGCCCTTGTGAAGAAACCTTCCTGCGGTGCGCCCTCGAACATCACCGTGTTTTCTCCTTCCAGAGGCGACGATGCGGCGATGGTGATGTTCACACCTTGGATGTTTACGGCTTCCAGAAGGGGAGCAGAGGGCAATACTTCGGGCATCTTCAGCGTTCGAACTACCGGAATGTTTTCACTTGTTTGCATCACGAGATTGCCGTTTGTTTCGTACAATTCTCCGACGACGTTTCTTCCGGCTTCGAGAGTGTTTGCTATGTAGGGTTTTGCAGTCGCAACGTTCCAGATCTCGACGGTGCCTCCGATATGAGCGACGGCGAGGGTGCCGCTACCGAGGAACGTGAGCTCCGTGACATTCGTGTTTTCGCCGGCCATGTTTGTCTGCTGTCCCGATGCGATATCGTAGAGGCTGATTTTTCCTCCGGCACTTGCGACCGCGATTTTCGTGCCATCTTGGGACTGTGCGATTCGTGAGGTGATGCCCGCAAGTGAAAGCAATTTTCTCTCCGTTCCATCGGCTTCCCGTAGCCAAACTTCACTATTGTTTCGAATGAGCGTGATGCGACCGTTTGGCAGGACAGTTCCTCCGTAATCATAGCCGCCGGTCGAGCCGAGTCTCTGCCCCGTTTTTGCGTCCAGGATCACTTCGCCTTGCCCGTCGACATCGACGATCATGCGCGCGCCGTCCAGGCTCACGCTCGCATGGTTCGTCCAACCGATCGTTTCGTTCCTCCAGAGTTCGGCTCCCGTATCTGTATTGATTGCGATCAAGGCTCCGTTACTTTCTCCGGCACTGACATACACGACCTCGCGGGTCGGGTCTTCCGTCACAGACTGTCCCCGTCCGATGCCCGTGTTCATCGATTTTCTGATTTCACCGTTCACCGCATCGCGGATTTCGATCGTTCCGTCGTTGTAGACCATGACGAGAGAACTACCCGATGCCGTGATCGCGGAATTGTTGAGGCGACTGCTTCTGCTCGAGGACAGTTCACCGTCCCAGCCGTCGACAGTCGAGGAACCCCAGTCGAGTTTTGGCGTTGCAGGCTTGATACTCTCCGCCACAAGTGTTTCTGTAATCACAGTCACGGTCTCGGCGTTGAGTACCGAAACCGACTCGTCAGGAGTGGTGCTCGAAGTCGACGTTTCGGCTTCCGGAAGGGCTAAAGCAGCCTCGACCTCTGTTGCCTCTTTCGCTTCCGCAAGCGATTTTTCCTGTGCTGTCGCAAGATCCGTTTGCACTGTAAGCAACCGTATCTGCAGTTCGGATCTCTGTGTGAGAAGGGATGCTTTCTGTGATGCAAGCTCCGGGTTTTCCACTTTCATCGAGCGAAGAAGTGGTGCAGCATCTCTTGTTTGGATGATCAGATTTTCTTTTTGAACGTACATTTCATCGACGATATCGGTGCCTGCAGAAAGGCTTTTCTTCAGGACCGGAGTCGTCCCTGATATGTCCCAAAATTCGACGGTTCCGCCTCTGTGTGCCGTTACGAGCGTCCCGTCATTCGTGAATGTGAGACTCCAGATTTTTGTTCCTTCACCCGCCCACTGCATCGTTTTTCCGGTGACGGTGTCGTAGACACCGATGGCACCTCCTGCTCCTGCAACTGCAAGTCTAGTGCCGCTCGGGGTGACTGCCACTTTGTACGCAAGTCCGCCCATCGAGAGGACTTGTTTTTCGCTTCCGTTTGCTTCCCGTATCCAGAGGCTTGCCCAATCTCTGATCGTTGCGATCTTGCCCCCGGCAAGCGCTGTTCCCGCATAGTCGTTTGTGTTCGTGGATCCGAGTATTTGTCCGGATGTTGTATCGAAGATTTGCACTCCCTTGCCGTCGACATCCACCATGACTTTGGCGCCATCAGGGCTTACAGAAGCCGCATTTGTCCAACCCCCCGTTGCCTTCCTCCAGAGCTCTGCACCACTCACTGTATCGATAGCGATGATTGCTCCGCTGCTTTCTCCTGCACTCACGTACACAATATCTTTGGTCGGATCTTCGACCACGAAGTAGGCGCGACCGATGCCGGTTTTCATCGTTTTTTCGATCATTCCACTTTCCGCATTTCGGATTTCGATCGTTCCGTCGTTATATCCTTCGACCAAATATTTTCCTGATACAGTCACAGCGGAATTGCAGAGATATTTTCCGTTCGTCGACGGCAATTCTCCACTCCATCCTGCAACGGTCGACGATTTCCAGTCGAGTTGCATTCCTCCCTGAATTGCTGAAATTTGCGTATCAGTATCGGCAATTTGATCGTTCAAATTCGCTGCTTGCCCACTCAGATCATCGATCGTTGTTCCTGAGGGCAAGCTTCGACCTTCGAGCACTTCGATCATTGCCGATCCAAACGAGTCCAATCGGTCGCTTACGATTCTTCGTTCCTGCGATCGTCGGATGCGCCCCAGAGTGTCGGCTTTGAGAGAGGATTCTCCGATGCCGGTTTTTAGAAATCCTGTGAGAGCGGTATCGATCGATTGCGATTCCAGGAGCGAGTTTTTCTGCATGGGGGAGTGGGGGAGGAGACATCACCCATTCCACGCTTCGCGGTTACAGTTCGGCAGGTCTCTTCGGGTCACTCGAGGACCATCAATCGAACCAATGGCTTTGGCTGGGGATCAAACGTGTTCTATCCCGTTCAGGAACACGATCACAGTACAGTTGACAGACAGAGAATAATACTGATTTGTAGTACATCAGAGTCTGTCAAAAACCGCAGAAATATGCTAAAATAACCAGATTTTGCCTCTGCGCATAAAGGAACGCGCACGCGCGAAATTGAAACACAAACAACATGCACCGATTCCGCCGCTCACTGGCTTCGATCCTCCTGACTGTTCTCATCCTGTCACTGATCGTGTCCGATGGTCGAAGCAGTTTCGCAAACATTCCAAGTTTTGCTCGCGAGGAAGTTTCCGTAGAGCGACTTGTGTTTCATCCTACTGCGAGGAATTTTACATTTGGACCCACCTTCGCTCCTGCGGGAGCTACGGTGGGCAAGTCGCCCACAAAAAAATCTCAAGAGATCGCGCTTCGCGACAGATCCGCGCTACGTGCGATACAGCGTATTACGATTTTGCGTTCGTCTGCACCAAGAATCATCAGAGAGACTATTCCCGCTCTCACCAGAACCGATATCGCTCTTGCGTTCGGGAAAGCGAAAAATAATCAGGTGCTGACGTTCGTCGATGGCAGCATCGTCTGGAGAGACGTTGCAGCGAGCGATAGGGGGGATGTTCGACATCAACCGGGAAGAGCGAGAAAACCTGCAGCGGATAGCGGCGAGGCTTCGGTTCGTCACTATGGCGGAACACAGGCATCTGTAAGCAGCACGAGCACGAGTGGGATGTCTCAGACAGATGCCGATACGCGCTACGTGAATGTCGCAGGGGACACGATCGCAGGAGCGCTGGTGATTACCGCTAATGGTCTAGGACTCCGGATTATCGGTACTGCATCGGGCAATACGCTTCATGCAGAGCGCTTGCTCTCGGTCTCCGGTTCCAGCGTCTTCGATGGCAATGCGAGGTTCAATTCCACTGTGACACTGAATTCCGTGACGTACACATTGCCGAATGTCGATGGCAGTGCTTCGGGCAAAGTCCTCAAAACCGATGCAAACGGACAGCTCTCGTGGTCGGATGACCTCTCGGTTGGTACAGGACTTTCGCAAATTTCGGGTGACTCACGCTTTGTGAATGAGTCCGGCGACACGATGACTGGGACTCTCGTCATCAACCTCACCTCGGGAAATCTCGGACTCAAAATCATCAACACCGCTTCCGGAAACATTCTTCACGCAGAAAAAGATCTCACGAGCTCAGGCACTCTCACCGTCTCCGGCATCACGAGACTCAAATCGAACCTCAATGTCGTTGGCACCATTTCCGGAGCAGCCCTTCAGATTATGGCAGGCAGCACGAATTACATTCAGGGATCTCTCGGCATCGGCACCACTGCCCCGAAAGCAAAGCTCGATGTCGCAGGAATTATTTCCGGCAATACGCTGACAATTTCCAAGAACGGTTCGTTCTCCGGCGCACTGACTACAGTTGGTAACATCACAACAAGAGGCAATCTCTCCGGATCAACGATTGCTGGCTTTGCACTTGGCTCTTGTAACGGTTCCACGCAGAAACTTCTCTTCAACAATTCCACCGGACAATTTTCCTGCGGAACCGATCTGAGCAGTTCTTTCGGCACAGGCAATGTCCTTACTCTCGGTGATGCTCGGTACGTGAATGCCTCAGGTGACACGATGACCGGATCCCTTACGATCAATCTCACTTCCGGAAATCTCGGACTCAAGATTATCAATACCGCTTCCGGAAACATTCTTCATG
>SICN01000019.1 GCA_009691405.1 Candidatus Peribacteria bacterium
AAGGATTGTCCTGCAGTGGTCCGAAGAAACGACGCAGCCGGAAACGTGAAAATCACCATGGAGAAAAATTCGTTTGTGTCCGCACTAGAGCAAAAGAGTGAAGGACAAGCTGCAACAATACCGAAAGCTATAGAAACCGCTCCTCTCTCGTCTCCGAAAGAAGCACCTACGCTGGAACCCATGCAGCAACCGATCGAAGTGGCTCCGGTTGAAACAGCACCGAAACCTCCTGCTGCGACTTCGGTGAAGCCTCGTGCGGCAACCTTCACGCAGGAAGACAGAATGAAGCAAACTGTTGCACCGTCACAAGCGGCAACTCCTGAGCGAGAAAGACCGAAAGAGCCTGCATCAAGACAGCCTGCAGAAGCGAAAATCACTCCGAAAAAAGTTGAACCTGCTCCTCAAGAGAAATCTGTGCCCCCGTCTCAAGTGAAACCGATAATGAAACCTCTGCGAAAAGCAGAACCAAAAGTTATGGACGTGAAAGCAAAGCCACTCAATGAACAACCGTCGGAGCGGAAAGTAGAACCGCAAAAGATCGATGTGAAAGTAAAGGAGCAGCCGCCGAAGCAAGCAGCCACAGCACCAAAAGCAGCACAGGTACTGCCTGTGCCCAACGTGCCGAAAGACGTAGGCAGAGCGAAGTTCGCTATGAAGGATGAAGAAAAACCCGCTGTAAAACCTGTCCGAGAAGATGCTGCGGCAAAAGCCCCTGCAGTTCAGCCGAAACGAAATCCTGAGAGAAAGCCTGCGGCAAAAAACGTACGAGAAAATAACAATGCGATTACGCTCGACAGTCTTGCGGATGCAATCGCAAAAGACCCGCAGGCAAATGAGTGGTTCCGGCAGTTGAAGATAACGATTGAGAACGGGACAGTACGTATCATTAAGGATCCTAGAACGGGGAAAATTGATCCCAGATCGAGAGAAATATTGGAACAGATGCATCAACTCGCGCTCAAGATCGGGGGGAAAAGTCTTGGTGCATCGGATGAAGAACTTAAAAGAATCCAGCCAAAAAACCCTCCAGAAATGGTTGCGTTTATCAATAAAATCGTAGATACCGGAAGGGACCTTCCAGGAGGTGAAGATGCACCGAGACCGCCTGCGGAGACGAGGGGGGAGCTGCATGAAGAACGTATTCGAAATGCTCGAAAGATCACTAGAGATAAGAATGCAAGCCCTGAGGAAAAAGCAGCAGCCGGGTTTGACATGGCAGGCGCAGTAAGTGACATGGCACTGGAAGGAATACGCGGAACTCTCAACGATCGATTGGATGGAAAGGAGAAGAAGGCGGAAGATCAGAAGCCAGCTGCACCGAAACCGAAAGAAAAAGGTGAGGATCAACCTCGAGGAGAGAAAGCACCTGAACAGAATGCAGTCACACTCGACAGCTTCGCGAAGGAAATCGCGAAAGATCCGCAGGCAAACCAGTGGTTTGCAGAATTGCAAGTACTCATGAACATCCCGACGATGACCATTCCGAACACGGTCTTCGAGGAAATGGACGCACTCGCACGAAAGATCGGGAAAGATAAATTGAATGCAACGGATGCAGATTTCAAGAGACTGGCTCCGAAGAACCGAAAAGAGTTGCTTGCCTTCATCGACAAAGTTGTCGAAGCGGGAAGAGAGCTGCCGGGCGGACAAGATGGACCGAGACCGCCTGCCGAGACGAGGGAAGAGCTCAATGCAGAACGAGTGAGAAATGCAAGCAAAGTACTGAAAAACCCGAAGGCAACAGTGGAGGAAAAAGTCGATGCAGGTGCTGAAATAGTTGCTGCAGGCGCTGATATGCTTACCGACCTTGCTGCAGGCAGAGGGAAAGAGCGATTGGATGGACAGGAGGCGAAAAAGGAAGATCAGAAGCCAGCTGCACCGAAACCGAAAGTGAAAGGTGAGGATCAACCTCGAGGAGAGAAAGCACCGGATGAGGAAAAGAAGGTAGAGCGAAAAGAGGCAGAAGTACCGAAACCAAATGAGAAAGATAAAAAGCCTCTCCCTCCTCTGCAACCGCGCATGGCTCCGAAAAAGTTCGAGGAGCAGAGAAATCCTGAATTCCCCGAACAACAGAGAACCCACATCATCGAAGAACTGAAAGATGCCAACCACGATCACTCACGATTCATCAAACTCGACATGCTCCGCAGCGACAAAATCGATGCTCTCTGGAAACGGAAGGATTGGGAGTCGGATCGATCAGAAGAGTTTCGCAATTCCAATGACAAGGAAATACCGCAGCTGAGCGAGAGGAGTACTCGCCTGACCGAAGAACTTCGGGAGTTGGAAGAGAAATCCAACGCGCTGAACAGGCAAAACGATCCGGAATTGAACGAGCGGAGAGCGCTGGCCATCCGTATGAAACAAGTACGGGAAGACCTGGGAACCGTGAAGAGGAGTCTCGAGAGGAAAGAAGATCAGAATGCGAGGCTTCTGGTGAAAGAAAAACAACTGCGGAATGATCAGACGCTGCTGAATGAGCTGCGATTACAATCGCAGAAGGATCCAAGGGAATTGGAGGCATTTGAGAAGAGGCTGCAGATACTCAAAAACGACAAAGTCTTCGTGGACTGCATCGTGACGATCGACGCCGACAATACCCTCATCTGCACACTGACAGGCACACGCGCGAGCTTCAGAAAACAAGCGGAAAAACTCGAGGGTGTGAGAGTGGATGGCGATAGCATTTCCTTCAATCTCAATGTGAAATACATCCTCCAAAAACTTGGAGAAGAAGCGATCAGGATCGTCGAAAACGAGAAACGCTCGCAACCGAAAACTAACGAGAGAGCCGGACGATAAACACTACGCAATAATCTCTGGTCCGCTCTCAGTCAGGAGCACCGAGTGTTCGAAATGGCACGACATGCAGCCGTCCTTCGTAATCACCGTCCAGCCATCGTCTGCCGTATAGACCTCAGGCGAACGCATCGTGGCGATCGGCTCGATTGCGATCATCGTGCCAACCGGCAAGAGAGGTCCCGTACCCGCTTTACCGACATTCGGCACGTCGGGAAACTGGTGGAGTGTTGTTCCAAGACCGTGTCCGGTGAGCGTGCGTACCGCAGAGTAGCCATTCTTCTTCAAGGCTTTTTCGATGAAAGAACTGATGTCCCCGACCTGCGCACCCGCACGCACAATCTCTTGGATCACATTCTCTAGGGTGTCTGAGGTGTACGTCAAAAATTCTCGGACATCCGGAGCGATCTGCCCCACCCCCACCGTGACGCACGCATCGGTGTAGAGATCATCGTAGATCACGCCGCCGTCGAGAGAGATGATATCTCCCGCCTTCAGGACTTTGTCCTTTCTCGGGATGCCATGCACGACTTCCTCGTTCACGGACGTACAGAGCGTCCCTGTAAAACCGAAGTACCCAAGAAATGCGGGCTTACCGCCTTTGCTACGAATGAAAGCTTCCGCCGCCTGATCGAGCATCATCGTGGTAATCCCGGGGGAGACCATGGCACTGACGAACTTGAGACAGTCACGGAGGATCGCTCCCCCCTTCCGAAGGGACTCAATCTCCGCCTGCGTGAAAATCTGGCAATGTTTGTCGAAAGCCATGCGGAGATAGTAGCGAGAATTATTGACAAATTGAAGGCTGAAGAGTAAAGTTTAGGTGTCGATTCTTACGCGCTACTGGTCAAGACGAACGCCGCCCCTCTGGGGTGGTTTTCGTATAGGAAAGATATTTGCCGAGGTGGTGGACCGTGAGGGAATCGAACCCTAACGCAAGATTGTCGATTCTTACGTGCCAACCTGGCCACGGCCCAAACACTCGGCTGTACGATCGTACACCCAGATCTAGGCAGTGACAATTGCTTTCAACTTCTCATAAATACGATCCACACTGCCTTCAGCCGATATCTCTGCGATCTTTCCTGCCTTCTTGTATGTCTCAATGACCGGCATCGTCTTCTCTTGGAACGTCTTCATGCGACGCTCGATGATTTCCGTATCGGCGTCATCGGCTCGACCTTCTGCCTTAGCTCTGCCGAGAATACGATTCTTCGCTTCGTCGATCGACAGCAGGAAATGTATGCCGAGAACATCACGTCCGGCAGCTTTGAGAACGAGATCGAAATCGCGCATCTGTAACTCGTCTCTCGGAATACCATCAAACAGAATCTTCGTGGTTTTTGGCTTCGCCGCAATCGCCTCTTTCACGACCTGCATGATGATCTCATGCGGCACGAGATGACCGTCATCGATATAACTCTTCACTGTTTTCCCGAGATCCGATTCTGACCCGCCTTCGCCCTCGGGGCTACGGTGGGCAAGTGCGGCAATTTTTCTGAGCTCTCCTCCTGCTTCGAAAATATCGTAGCCAAACTCCGCCGCAAGCTTCTTGGCCTGCGTGCCTTTGCCCGAGCCTTGGATACCGAAAAAAACTAAATCCATAATTGCAGTATAGCAAAAAAATTCCGTCTGCTCTCGCAGCTGAGGCGCGGCGCCTCAGCTCCGGGCGGGAGGTTAGACTAGCTTTTCGTAATCGTGAGCCAGCAGCTGCGCATTCACCTGCCTCACAAGCTCCATCACGACACCAACGATGATGATGAGACCGGAACCAGAGATGATAAGATCTTGTGAACTCAGGGTCGAATAGCGCGTGAAGATGAGCGGGACGATTGCGACGATGCCGAGGAACACGCCTCCCCAAAGGTTTAAGCGATTACTCGTCTTCTCGAGCATCTTGGCAGTCTCAATTCCTGGTCGAACGCCCGGGATAAACCCTCCTCGCTTCTGGATGTTCTCAGCGAGCTGATCGGGGCGGAAGGTGACGGAGACGTAGAAGTACGTGAAGGCAATGACGAGCAGAAAGTAGAGCGCCATGTAAAGAATCGACGGATTCTGTGAATCCAGATTCAACTTGATGAAGTTCACAACGCCTGCAAAGCGGGGAGCCGTCTGCAAAAACTGTGCGATGAGCGCCGGAAATGTGATGAGGGAGATCGCGAAGATGATCGGAACCATACCCGCCTGATTGAGGCGAATGGGAATATTGGCTTTCACTCCGCGACCCGCACCCTGGTTGGCATACGTGATCGGGATCGCACGGTGCGCATCGGTAAATAAGATCACAGCAACAAGCATCGCAAGCGAAATGATCAGGAAGAGATAGAACGCACTCATCTTGTCCTGACCCGCAAGGAACATGTTGCCGAGTGTCGTCGGCATGCCTGCGACGATACCCGTGAAGATGAGGAGCGAGATCCCGTTCCCGATCCCCTTCTCGGTCATCAGTTCGCCGAGCCACATGACAAAGACGCAACCGACCGAGACGAAGAGCATCGGAGCAAGGACTGCCGGAAATGTCATCGGAACGATGTTGCCGCTACCACCCTGATTGAGAAGGAAGAGGAAGCCGTAACTCTGCATGAACGCAAGCAAGATACTGAGCCAACGTGTGTACGTATTGATCTTCTGCTGACCTTGAATGCCCTCTTTGCTGAGTGCTTCGAGCTTGGGGAAGATCACCGTACAAAGCTGGAGGATAATGGATGCATTGATGTACGGAGAGAGACCGAGGAGCGCGATCGAGAAGTTCTTGAGCGCCCCTCCGGTGAGAGTGGCAAAGATCCCGAGCGTTCCGCCTGCGTTGCTGTTGCTCAGAAAATTTTTGAGGAGTGCTTTGTCCGCACCGGGCACCGTGATGTGCGAAATGACCCGAAACAGAATGAGGATCGCGATCGTGAACAGAATGCGCTTTCGTAGATCGTGTGAGCGCCAGAGCTGTCGTAGGTACGTGAACATAGAGTTACGCTCGAACGATCGTGACGGATCCGCCTGCTTTCTCGATGGCTTCTTTCGCGCTCTTGGAAACAGCGTAGACGCTTAAGGCAAATTTCTTCGTGACCTTCCCGCGACCGAGAATTTTCACCGGATCTTTTCCGTTCACGAGTCGAAGAAGTGCGAGAGACGCTTTGTCGTAGCTGCCTGCGGGTGCTTTCTTCTCGAGCGTATCGATATTGAGTACGTCGACCGTGACGCGCATCGGACTGATGAATCCTCCGAGCTTCGGCTGACGACGGATGAGAGGAGTTTGGCCACCTTCGAAACCAAGGCGTCGACCCTTGCCGACTCTGGACTGCTGACCCTTGGTACCGCGACCGGCGGTCGTTCCGCGACCGGAACCGTTACCGCGGGCAAAGCGACGACTCGTGTGAGTGGAACCCTTATTTGGCTTGAGCGTATGGAACATAAGAAAACGGTGCAGAGGGATCAAAACGCAGGAGGAGTCTTTTCGTGCCTCTGCGGGCAGGAATGTTAGAGAGAAAATGTGAGGAGGTAAAGGGGAAAGAGACTAGAGAAGTGACAAAGGAGTATACTGCGACCATGGTCACCATAATTGAAATCACAGGAAAGATTCTTGCAAAGATCAAAACAGATAAGAACATATCACTTGCGTACCTGCATGGCTCATATGCAACTGGAAAAGCAGACGGAGAAAGTGACCTCGATATCGCCATCCTCGCTGTCTCCGGTCTCTCTGCGGTGGAGCGTTCTTCGCTCCGCCTCTCCATCATGACGCAGTTCCTGCAAGTACTGGGTAACAACGCTCCAGAGCTCGATCTTACGATCCTGCAAGACACGCCCATCCTCCTGCAGTACAACGTCATCCGAAGAGGAACGTGCATCTATGAAAGGAATCGACAAGAGCGCATCGAGTACGAGCTGTCGGTGGAACGAGACTATGAGGATGAGTGCCCGATGCTGGATCAGGAATCTGACATTATTTTGCAGCGTATTCTCTCAAAATCACGATGAGTCCATCCGATCGTCAAACTATTCTGCGAAAACTTGGGTATCTCCAGAAAAATATCGATCTTCTGCTGGCGCATGCCTCTGTTTCGCCATCTGACCTTACGACAGATCCTCTGAAACGATCCGCCATTGAACGTCTTCTGCAAACGGCGATTCAGTCTGTTCTTGATTCCTCCCGCTTGCTTGTGACCATCGAAGATTGGCGAGGTCTACGGGATGAACGTGATGCGCTCGTCATCCTCACCGAACGCAAGGTCATCGATGAAGACTTGCAGCTGCGGATGATACGCGCAAAAGGTCTACGAAATATTCTCGTCCATGAATATACGGAAGTGGATCTGGTACAGCTCTGTGCTCATCTGCAATCGGATCTTTCGGACCTCGGCGCATTCGCAAAATCGCTTGCGCTGTGGATTTCAAAACACCCATAAAAATTTCTTGTCACACGTCTAATCATTGATGTAATATTCGCTCGTGATCAAGTCCCTGTCCCTTACGCTCAGTCTTTCCCTCCTGCTTACTGCGGGAAGGCGGCTGGCTGCGTAAAGGAATCGAGAATTCCCTAGCAGAGCCTCCTTCCCACGAGAGGCACGTCTTTCGCGAACGACGTACCGAGGCTGGTTTTTTATTTATTATTTCCAAATCCTCCCCATGAATACTGTAGACGTACAAAAACCATCCAGTGCACCTGACTTTGATTTATTTGCTCCCGAAACAACAAATGGGGGAGAAAAAATGTCGAATGTAATTGAAGTTTTTCGTGATAAAGCAGGCAATGTCCTGAGCGCTAAACGCGTATGGGAACTTTCATTTGTACGATCGGTGCGTCCGGATGGAACTGCTGTCGATGGCTTGGATCGACCTGTGAAGAGGCATTTCATATAACCTCTAAAGCATTGACTTCCCCTCACACTTCCTCGACCATGCTTCTCAAACTTTTCCCCTCACCATAGTGCTTACCGTCACCGAGCTCACCATCACCCTGCCGAATAATCCCGGAGCACTTGCCAGGACTTCGGATATGCTCCGGGCAGCGGATGTGAACATCGAAGCACTCTCCTGCACGGAAGGGGCGATGGAAACGCTTGTGCACTTGGTTGTGAGTGATGCTGAGACAGCGAAAATTGTGCTGCGGCCGATCAGCGATGTTCAGGAAAAAGAAATTATTGCGTACCAAGTCCATAATAAGCCCGGTGCGATCGCCGATCTCGCACGCAGATTCGCGGGAGCGGGCATCAACATCAAGCACATCTACGCGACGTCACTTGGCAAAGAAGCAATGTGCTATGTGGATGTCGATGATCTGGAGAAGGCGAAGAAGGCTCTCAAATAAGGCGCGAACCTGCCTGCCGGGAGGGAGGGCATCGTGCTCCCATTATTTAAGCTTTCTCAAAGGGAGCGGCATGCTTGCCGCGTACGCGAGTGAAATTATCCCCTCGGTCCCTGGTTCATCTGCTTCCTATCCTGGTCACTCATCTTCGTCTCTCTGATGGGCAAATTCGGTCCTTCAGGAATGAAAATACCGAGATCGGCAGCGGACTTTTGAGCAACAGGAACGGAACCACCTGTCGCAAGTGCCGGTGCGGCGCTTGCAGCGATCACTGCATGGCTTCCGCGAAGCATTCCGAGAGCGATCATGGCGGCTTGAGCGTTGACGAGCTTATTTCCTGTACCGAAGCGCTTCGCGAGTGCGTCTTTCACTCCTGCAAGGTCAAGAATGACGCGGAGCGGTCCACCGGCGATGATTCCTGTTCCTTTGCTCGCAGGCATCAGACGGAGCTTCGCTGCCTTGTGCTTGATATTCACTTCGTGCGGGATCGTCGAGCCATTCATCGGCACGATGATCATATGACGCTTCGCATCGCGCTGCGCCTTCTGGATCGATGCCTGTACTTCCGTTGCCTTGCCAGTACCGAGACCGACTTTTCCCTTTCTGTTGCCAAGAACAACGACAGCGCGAAAACGCATACGGCGACCTCCTTTCACCACGCGCGTCACGCGGTCAATCGCAAGCGTGACGTCTTCGTACTCCGAGGGCTCTCGCCTCTTATCGGAGCGACGATCGTTCTTCTTGCGGTCTGGACGGGAGGATTTGGCCATGAGAGCTGAGAGTTGGAAGAGAAAACTAGAACTGGAGACCGGAAGCGCGTGCCGCTTCGGCTAACGCTTTGATGCGTCCATGAAACTTTCGACCGTTTCGATCGAACACGATAGCAGTGATCTTCAGGTCTTTTGCTTTCGCGGCAATCGTCTCGCCGACCTTGGTCGCTTCTTTCACGTTCTTTCCTTTCGTAGAGAGTGCGGAGGCAATCGTCTTGCCTGCCGTGTCATCAATCAGCTGCGCGTAGACGCGTGTGAGCGAGCAGAAGACTGTGAGACGAGGGCGCACGGCGGTGCCGATCACCTTGGCGCGGATTCTTCTTTTGCGTGCTGCCCGTAATTGGATCTTCGTTGGCTTCATGTGAATAGGGTCTGGAGATAGGGTTAAGGATTATGCGGCGCCTTTTGCGGCGGCGGCTTTGCCTGCCTTACGGCGAACAGTTTCATCGGAGTAACGGATGCCTTTGCCTTTATACGGCTCCGGCGGACGAAGCGAACGAATGTCGGCGGCGACCTGCCCGACGAGCTGCTTGTCGATGCCTTTGAAAGTGAGGATGTTCTTGTTCTTCTCATCCTGTTGCACTTCGATACCGTCAGGAAGCGTAAAATCGATCGGATGCGAGTACCCAAGACTCAGGTTCAACATCTTTCCTTTGATTACGGCTTTGTAACCGACACCGACGATCTCGATCTTACGCTCGTGACCATTCGCAACACCTGCGATCATGTTCACAAGCAGTGCGCGTGTCAGTCCGTGTCTCGCCTTCGCTTCACCGTTCTCGAGAATACGCTTCACCTTCAGCACCGATCCGTCGATGTCGATGCCTACCTCGGGGAGGAGCGTGTACGTAAGCTCACCTTTCGAGCCCTTCACATGCACAACGCCGGATTTCACTTCAACAGTGACTCCGGACGGGATAGCGATGCTTTTGGCTCCGATTCGCGACATGGAAGGGAAAAAGGAATGAGAGCGGGTCTACTGACCCGCGAGATAGGTTAGGAAACAGTGCAGAGAATTTCACCACCGATGTTCTTTAAGCGTGCTTCTTTATGAGTCACAAGTCCGGTGCTCGTCGAGAGAATAGCCATGCTGCTGCCATGCAAGTGAGAGCGGATATCCCCGGAACCTACATACTTGCGTCCACCAGGAGTGGAGATACGCTTCAAGAGCAGTGCAGGGCGATCAGTGCGGAACGTTACCACCAACTCTTTCTTCGCCTCCTCTCCCTCGACCGTCACGGTCTCCAGATACCCCTGCTGCTTCATAAGATCGCAGATCGCCTGCTTGATCTTCGACCACTGAGCTCTGCAATCAGATCTGCCACCGTGCTGCGCATTGCGCATCCGAGTGATAAGGTCGCCGATAGGGTCTGTGAGAGGCATAAAATTGGGTTACCAGGAAGACTTTTTAATACCGGGAATATCACCGTTGGTTGCGAGTTCTCTAAAACAGATACGGCAGATACCGAAGAAGCGCATGTAGCCTCCTTTGTCGTAGCAGAGTTTGCAACGATTGTAGACACGCGTGGGGTACTTTGGTTTCTTGCCTGCAGCCAGAGACTTGGCGTGAGCCTCTTGCTTATTCCTCCAGCTGACGATGAGTGCTTCTCGAGCCATGGTAGAAGTGAAAAAGTGGAAAGTGTGGAAGTGCGAAAGTAAAAAAGGACTGAAAGTATTGCAGAACTAAGCCTTTCCCGCAACGTCCGACTTCTTGACGGGGGCTTTGCGGAACGGGATACCGATGTGCTTCAGGAGCGCCAAACCGCGCTCGTCGGTGCCGGCATTGGTCGTGATCTGGATCTGCATGCCGAAGATTTTATTCGCCTCCGGCGGAGGGAGCTCAGGGAAGATCGACTGATCGATGATGCCGAGAGAGAAATTACCGTGACCGTCCAATTTCATCGGATAGCCGCGGAAGTCTCGGATACGTGGAAGAGCATAATTGATGAGGCGATCGAGGAAGTGATACATCTTCTTGCCGCGAAGCGTGACCATCATCGCAACGATCATGTTCTCTCTGATATTGAAATCGCTGATGGATTTCTTCGCTCTGCGGATCGCCGGACGCTGACCGGTGACCGTCGCGAGAGACTCGAGGATGAACTGTTGAATGTCCTTGGCGGAGTACTTCTTCTGACTTAATCCCGTGTTCACAATCACCTTAGTGATGCGTGGAAGCGCGTGCACATTTGAGACGTCCAGCTCCTTTTTGAGGGAATCTGCGATCGTCGTCTGTAGCCGTTTCTGGAGAGGAATGAATGTCATGAGAATTTAGGAACCGCGACCAGTAGAACGATGAACGGCGGCAGTCGCAGGTCCGGCTTCACCTTTACCTGCTTCGCTCGAAGCATCAGCGCCAAAGCCAACTTTTTTCCAGAATCCACCCTTCTTCTGGGTCTGCTTCTTCAAGTCGGCAGCGGGTGCAGCAGACTTCTCCGCGGACTTGGTTTCGATCTTCGTGCGACCAAGCACTGTTCCACTCTTCTTGGCGATGCGGACTTTCTTGCCGCTCTTGGGGTCGATCTTGTAACCGATGCGACTGGGCTTGCCGGTCTTGGGGTCGACGATTTGCACATTGCTCACGGAGATCGACGTCTCAAGTTTGACGATCTTTCCTTCGGCCTGCGCCGTCCTCTTCACATGCTTGGTCATCATGTTGATGCCGCTCACGATCACTCGATTGCTACCCGAGAGCACACGCATGATTCGGCCCTTCTTGCCCTTGTCCTTGCCTGCGATAATGACGACGGAGTCGCCTTGAGAGAGCTTCATAGAGTTAGAGAACGTCTGGGGCTTGGGAGATGATTTTCTGGAAACCGCCGGCACGGAGTTCCCTGGCAACGGGTCCGAAGATGCGGGTGCCTTTGGGCTCCTTGTTGGCGTCGATGATCACGCAGGCATTGTCGTCGAAGCGGATGCCGCTGCCATCCTTCCGTCTCTGAACATTACGCGTGCGGACGATGACGGCGCGCTCGACAGCATGCTGACGGACGGTGCCTCTCGGGGCTGCACTCTTGATGGCAACGACAATCGTGTCACCGATCCCGGCGTACCTTCTCTTGCTTCCGCCGAGCACTTTGATGCACATGCAGGTTTTTGCACCCGTGTTATCGGCAACGTTGAGGACGGTCTGCTGCTGGATCATGATTTGGTGGCGGAAGTTTTTGCCTTCTTTTCATAGGTTGCATCGCGATGATCGCGCTTCGTATTCTGTTCGATCACTTCGGTCTTCATTTCAGAGACTCTCGGAGCCTTCTTGATGACCTCCGTCACCTTGAAACACTTGCGCTTGCTGAGGGGCCTGCACTCGGTGATCGTCACCTCATCCCCCACCCAGAGATCATTGCCATTCGTGTCTGCAAGGAACTTCTTGCTGACGCGATAGCGCTTTGCGTAGGTTGGATGCATCACATACCGATGGACGGTCACGGCGACCGTGTTCTGCATTTTCGCCGATGTGATTGTACCTATTTTCGTGCGCATATTATTTTGAGCGGGGAACTTTTACAGTCTTTTTCTTCATTTGGGAAGCAGTTTTCGCAGAAACCTTCGGTGCGCTCTTCTTCATTCCCGTCTCCACCGTCTTCATACGTGCGATCTCTCTGCGCTTCGCTTTGTAGAGTGCGTGATTTTTCTCCTTCTGCATCTCGACACCCATACGCATCTTGGCGTACTCGGATTGATGCAAGGCAATCTCCTGACGAAGTTCGACAGGTGTCATGCGCTGGAGCTCGGTGGTGGACGCAACGGTACTCATAGGGCGTGCTTGTGAATGCTGACGACAAATTTCGTCATCACGGGAAGTTTGTGGGAAGCGAGCCTAAAAGCTTCCTTCGCCGTTGCCTCGGGCAGACCATCCATCTCGAAGAGCATGGTTCCGGGCTTTACGACGGCTGCATAGAATTCCACAGCACCTTTTCCGGATCCCATCGGCACCTCCGGAGATTTTCTCGTGATCGGCTTCTGGGGGAAGATGCGACACCAAATCTTTCCGCCGCGTGCTGCTTCGTGCGTGAGCGCTCTGCGCGCGGCTTCGAGCTGACGAGAGGTGATCTCGCCTGCCTCTTGAGACTTGAGACCGTACGTGCCGAATGCAAGCGTTGCTCCGCGCGTGGCCTTGCCCTTGAACTGTCCGCGGCCGCGGTGGTGCTTACGATATTTGGTGCGAATGGGTTGCAGCATAAAAATTTAGTGAGCGTCGGGGAGAGAAACGAGCGCGGCGGATTTCGCCTCTTGGATTTTTTTGAAGACCATTCCCTTGTAGACCCAGACTTGGATACCGATCGTGCCGTACGTCGTGATGGCGTGACGAGTGGCAAACTGGATATTGGCACGCAATGTCTGGAGCGGAACGTTTCCTTCCTTGAAAGAATCAGCACGTGCGATCTCTGCGCCATTCAGGCGACCGGAAACTCCAATTTTGATTCCGATCAACCCCGCCTGCATGGCGCGTTCCATCGCCATTTTGCAGGCTCTGCGATACGGCATGCGGCGCTGGATCTGGCTCTGGATGCTCTCGGCGATGCAGACCGCATCGGCGTCCGGTGTTCGGATCTCCTTCACGTTCACCTCGAACGATCCTCCGAATTTCTTCTCGAGTTCTTTTCTGAGATCCTCAACCGCGGCGCCCTGCTTGCCGATGACGATACCGGGCTTGCTCGTATGGAGCGTGACGGAAATTTTCTTCCCTCGCTCGATCTCGATGAGACTAAGTCCCGCGTCCTGGAATTTCTTGTCGAGGTAACGGCGGACGAGAACGTCTCCGAGAAACATCGTGCGGAACTTATCCTTCGTCGCAAACCATGTGCTCGGCCACGAATGCGTGATGCCGATACGGAAGCCGTTGGGGTTCACTTTCTGTCCCATACTTATTTGGTGGAAGCGGAAGATTTCTTGGAAGGACTCTTGGTTGCATTCTTCACCTCTTTTTTCTTGTTCTGCTCCGGTTTCTCCGCCTTCATCGTTCCGGGAAAACCGAGCGTGATCGCAATGTGACACATGAATTTTCGGATGGGACGAACGCGACCGCGAGCCATCGGAATACCACGACGGTAGGATGTTCCCTGGTTCACAACGACTGTTTTGAGGATCATCGATTGTGCATTCTGCTTGAAGTTATGTTCGGCATTCGCGATTGCGGAATGGAGCACACCTTCAAAGAGTCTGGCGCTCTTCTTGCTCGTGCAGCGCAGGAGCTCGACGGCATCGGGTACGGAGAGACCACGAACCATCTTAGCCATGAGATTGGCCTTCTTTGGAGCGAGCCTGGCGGAGTGGAGTTCTGAATGCATGAGAGATTATTTTGCGGGAGCGGAGGAGGGAGCGGCACCGGGCTTTGGTGCAGGAGCAGCTTCGGCTTTGCTCATCTTGCCGCCGTGGATGCGGAACTTCGTTGTCCAACTGAACTCTCCGAGCTTGTGTCCGACCATCTGTTCCGTGACGTAGACAGGAGGGAACTCTTTACCGTTATGAACCGCGAAGGTGAATCCGACGAATTCGGGCGGAATGTCGCAATCCCGTGCCCACGTCTTGATGATCTTCTTCTCCTGCTTCTGGACCATCACCAGAACCTTTTTTAGGAGCTTCGGATCAACGTAGGGGCCTTTTTTGAGTGAGCGTGTCATGGATAGGGCGGGTCTACTGACCTGCGAAAGAAAAAATTAGAGGGTAGTGGTAGTAAGGATGACGGCGATAGCGATGAGAGGGAGGATAACGTTGACCATGGGAGAGTGGGGGTAAGAGACTATCGAGGCGTCTGAGCATAGCTTACTTGTTCTTCTTTTTCTTGAGGCGACGCCTAATGATCAGTCGATCGCTCTTTCGATGCGGACGACGTGTCTTGACGCCGAGAGCATGCTTGCCCCAAGGCGTCTTCGGATACTTGAGACCGATCGGCGAGTGACCTTCTCCTCCTCCGTGCGGGTGGTCGACGGCATTCATGGACTTTCCTAAGACCTCCGGTTTCTTGCCGAGCCAACGATTGCGTCCGGCTTTTCCGATAGTGATGAGATGATGGTCGACATTGCCGACGGTTCCGATTGTTGCATAGCAGGCAGACCGCACTTTGCGCATCTCTCCGCTCGGAAGTTCAATGAGGGCAAACGGTCCGTCTAAGCCCACGAGAACGGCGCTTGTCCCTGCGGAACGAACGATCTTGCCGCCCTGTCCTATCTGAATCTCGATATTGTAGATGCGATAGCCGACCGGAACGTGCTCGAGCTTCATGCGATTGCCCGGCTTCACTTTCGTACGCTCACCACACACAATCTCGTCACCGGCTTTCATGCCTTCCGGAGCAAGAATATAGCGCTTCTCGCCATCCATATAGTGCACGAGAGCAATGTAGGCGGAACGGTTTGGATCGTACTCGATTGCTGCAATACGACCGACGATGCCGTGCTTATCCGTCTGCTTGAAATCGATCTCACGGTACAGACGCTTATGCCCGCCGCCTCGGTGACGCACGGTCACACGACCCATATTGTTGCGTCCGGAGATGCGCTGCTTGCCCTTGGTGAGAGCACGCTCGGGGCGCTTCTTCGTGAGGAGGGAGAAGTCGGCGATCGACATCTGCCTTCTCGCGTTGCTCGTTGGTTTCTGCTGGATAACAGGCATGAGAGGTTTAGGCGAGTTGGAAATTAGAGAGATCGAGGGGCTTACTCTTCTTGGCGAGATGAACGATCATTCTCTTTTGACGGTGGCGCTTCTCCATGACCTGATTCTGTCCTACGAGTCTGGATTTCGGAACGGTGCGAAGGACGCGAACCGAGGTAACCTCAACATCGTAGTATTTGCGGAGTGCATTCTTCACATCGATCTTCGTCGCCGCAGGCTGGACTCGGAGCACGTACGTCCCCTCGAGCTTCAAGCGCTCTGCTTTCTCGGTGACGACGGGGCCGATGATAACGGAAGAGAGATGCATACACGTTAGGCTTTCGCCTTGGCTTTCTTGGGAGCGGATGGCTTCTTGGTTGGTTTCTCAGTTTTTGGCTTCCTGATCTTCTTCTCCTTCGGCACCGGCACTTCTAAAGGCTTCGAAACTTTCTCTTTCACAAACGTGTCTTCAGCAACTTGCACTGCCTCCTTGAGGAAAACAATATGCTTGGAACCGAGCACGTCTTCGGGGTTCAAGTACGGTGCAAAGATCGTCTTCACTCTCGGAACATTGCGTGCCGAAAGCTCAAGCCCTCGGTGGCGACCGGGAAGAACGAAAAGAATTCTGCGACCATACTCGACCGGCAATTTCTTGAGGAGTGCCATAAACGTCTTGGTCTTGACGTCGTCACCGTAGTCCTCAAGTCCGATGATGACGCCCTCCTTGGCTCGAAGCGACAGGCAAGAGAAGAGAGCGGCTCTTCCCATTTTCTTCGGCATATTTTTGATGAAGTTCGCTTCGTTCCTCGGACCGAATGCCTTTCCTCCTCCTTTAAGAAGCGGGCTTCGAATCGGACCTCTGCGTGCATTACCCGTCCCCTTCTGTTGGAACATTTTCCTCGTGGAACCGACGATCTCACCTCTGT
>SICN01000020.1 GCA_009691405.1 Candidatus Peribacteria bacterium
CTGGTGTCGGCTTTTACGGGCAGAAAGAAGTTACTGGAAATTTATATGACAGCGATTGATCAGAAGTTGAGATTGTTTTCGTTTGGAGATGGGATGTTGATTATTTGAGCGCCTCACCCCCAACCCCTCTCCCAGCGCTGATGCGCTTGGGGAGAAGGGGTTAGGGGATGAGGCGCTTCGCGCGTCAAACGTATGTCTGCTAGGATACCGCGGCTTGTCTCTCAAAATTGGAATCGTTGGCCTTCCAAACGTCGGGAAATCCACGCTCTTCAATGCGTTGACCAGAAGCCACGGAGCGCAAGCGGCAAACTATCCCTTTTGCACCATCGAACCGAATATCGGCATCGTTGAGGTTCCCGATGAAAGATTGCAGAAGCTTTCGGCAATTGTCAGTCCGGAGAAGGTTGTTCCCGCAATCGTCGAGTTCGTCGATATTGCAGGTCTCGTGAAAGGCGCAAGCAAAGGTGAAGGTCTTGGTAATGCTTTCCTCTCGCATATTCGCGAAGTCGATGCGATTTGTCATGTCGTAAGAATCTTTGATGGGGGAGAGGTGATTCACGTCGAGGGTACGATTGATCCGAAGCGGGACAGGGAAATCATTGAAGCGGAGCTCATCATTGCTGATCTTGATAAAGTATCGAAGAAGATTTCAAAAATCGATGGAGGTGCTCGTTCGGGGAACAAGGAACTTGTGAAGGAATTGGATGTACTCACGAAAGTGAAGTCGGCACTCGATGCAGGACAGCTTGCTTCGACCGTGATGATTGATAAGGAGCTTCAGCCGATTCTCAAGAGCTTGGAGCTTTTGACTTCCAAGAAGATGATCTATGCACTGAATACGGATGAGAGGTCGATTGCAACGATTCCTCTTGTAGAGGCGAAAGCGAAAGCAGGACTTTCTGATCTCGATACTGCAGTTCTGGTTTCTGCGAAGCTTGAGGAAGAATTGATCGAGCTGAGCCCCGAAGATGCACTAGGAATGCTCAAGGAACTTGGTATTGCTACTTCCGGTCTCGATCGCCTCATCCATGCGGCCTATGACGCTCTCGGCTTGCAGACCTATTTCACAGCAGGCGTCAAGGAAGTCCGTGCATGGACGGTGAAGAAGGGCGCGACCGCTCCAGAGGCAGCAGGAGTGATTCATACAGATTTTGAAAAAGGCTTCATCCGAGCCGAGACAATTGCCTACGCAGATTTCATTGCTCTCGGAGGAGAGGCAAAAGCCAAAGAAGCAGGGAAGTTGAGAGTGGAGGGCAAAGAATATATCGTGAAGGATGGAGATGTGATGCATTTTCGCTTCAACGTGTAGATTATTTCTTGCCAAATTTCCGAAATAATGTAAATATCTACTAGATGACAAGAACTACAAATATTATAGGTGGAGAACTTTTCCCAGACTGGGAATTTCGTCAAGGCGTGAATTTTCGAAAAGCTGTAAAAGAGAAGCGTCGTCTTCGTACTCTTTTTAGAAATGGAGTACATCCGTCTCAGATACAAAAACGTGTGAATCGATTGGTTCGAATGAAGGTACCAGTTGCAAACAGCTTTTTGATCTTTGATCCTGGCTCAGAGCAAAAGTATGATTCTGATGATCAAGATCTTTGGTATCTCACGCCATCAGATCAGATTGAAACTCAACCACTTGAAGGTGCTGAAATGCCAGATTTAGCTGAAATAAACGAAATCAGGAGGCTTTTTGCACAGGAACGTTTAAATATCTCAAGGAACCTTGCACTTGATTCTAGAGACACTTATTTTGAGACAGCATTGGATCTTGATGAAGATCTTAGTGTGAACCCCAACTTCCTCAGAGTTTCTTAATATGTTCATTGCACGCGAAGAAGCATTCGTCTGCCAACACTGTGGTATCACAGTGGCACCTCTTGGCGGGGGAACCTATCGAGATCACTGTCCATTCTGCCTTCATTCGAAGCATGTTGATCGAGATGGCCCGGGAGATCGGCTTTCTTTGTGTCTTGGATTACTTGAGCCTATTGCAATTGATCAAAACGGCAAGAAGGGATTTGTCATTGAATATCGATGCGAAGCGTGTGGGAAAAGCCACCGAAATAAGGCTGCACCGGATGATCATATTTTAGATTTTATGGAGAAAGATCAGCAAAGATCATAAAAGTTAAACACAAAAATTGTTTTCACTAAATGCTTATAATTAGGGCTCGATCACTTATTGATTATTTTAAAAATTGAAAGTATTTGCTGCTGCAACACCGGTTTTAGAGTGAACACTTCGGATACATTTCCACTTGGAGCTTCTGATGATCCTTGTGGCTGGCTTTGAAATTTTACAGAAATTTTTGGTTCATGAGACTGGCTGTCAACAGTGACGTCAAAATTTCCTTTGGAGAGAGCATCTTTCAAAGCATCCTCTGCGTGCTCAAATGCAGAATCTATTCCATGCTCACGGACAAATCTTTGCACCTGATCCTTAGCTTTTTCCTGAGATTTCGGTTCGGTCTCGAGTGCCAACTTCACATCTGCAAATTCCGAGTTCTTCTCCATTTCACGTTCAAGATCCTCGGGTCCTTTTACTTTTTCGCGCAGTCGTTCATATTCTTCTGGGCTCCGAAGACGTTTGCGAATCTTCTCGCGTTCATGACTTGGAAGATGATCGAGGTAGGGGTCGGACATGGAGCTATCGTACACTTTTCTTCTTTTTCAGGTGCGTATCTATCTACTCGGGTGCAGGAGCACCGATCGCTTTTGTTGCGATTGAATCAAGGTATTCGGAAATAAGAGAAAGCGTATTTCTTGCTTTCTCAGGTATAGAATAGAAATTGTGTTTGCCATCTTTCCTCATAACGAGCAGATTTGCTTCCCGTAACAGTGCAAGGTGATGCGAAATGCTTGGTTGGCTTTTGCTTAGAGCATCACTCATTTCACCCACATTCATTTCCTTCTCTTTCAGAAGATCGAAAATCAGGAATCGCATCTCTTCTTTGAATGCTTTGACGACCGCAAGCAGCATTGACTCTAGATCGACTGCTTTTTCTCTCTTTTTACTTTGATGAGGTGTGCCAATTTCATGAGTATTGACCTTGCAATCGAAAGTTCTAAAAAAATCCGCGGCGTTTCCAAGAATCCTTCTTCCCGATTCACAGATCGAATAATTGATGAATTTGCCGTCTTTTCGATCAGAGAAGAGTCCGGCGCTCTTGAGAAGCTCAAGGTGATAAGACACGGAAGGTTGACTCATTCCAAAGTGATTGCTCATAGCAGTTACGCTTTGTTCTCCATCGATCAGAAGATGCAGCAGGCCCAGGCGAAATTCTTCCGCAAGCAGTTTACAGTTATTTTTGACCCTCTTGCCTTCTTCGGTCAATTTGTTCCTCAGAACCAGGGGACCCGCCGTTTGATCGATGAGCAATCTGATCGGGATATCGCCTAGTTTGGGTACGTAGTGATTCATGGAATTTAGAAAGTATCGTCTTCGAAAATTCGTATAACGTCTCGGCTCTTGAGATTTATCGGTGCAACTTCATCAAGGTCCAGATAATCGTTGTCTCCATCGTTTTCGTATTCTCCGTTTCTTCCGACATTTATTTCTTCTTCTTCAGACACTTTGATCGGAGGCAAGGCCATTACCGGAGCTCTGTCCCAAAAGTTTCCAAGTTTGACGCCGCTTACGAGTTTTTCTTGCGCCGCTTCAAGCCAGCATTCGGGATCATCAGTCGATTTTTCCATTGCCAGAAGCAATCTGCCTTCCCATGCCGCCCAGTGCTTGTTTTTCATGAACGGCGTTGCAAGCAGGTTTGCAACAGACAGGAGCATCTTCTTGAACTCGTTTCTCGTTTGTTCGTTCTTCCAATCCTTGCGTGCCATCGGGCACAAGGCGAGCAGCGTTTGCCACTCGGGAGCTTTGAGTATTTTGGTCTCCGTCATGCCTTTTCTTTCCGTGCGGCTGATCATCGCCATTCTTCGTTCATGTTCGGATTCCAGGAGCGATTTGCTTCCTTCGGTTTTTCTCCGGTTGAAGGCTTCTTTCGTGAACGGGATGTGTGTCGCTTTCATCGTCGTGATCAGTTTCCTGTCTTTCGTTCTCGCATTCTTGCCAAGCAGTGCCTGCAGCGCAATCCAGCGAATGTTGCCGTGTTTCTCCATGTCTTTATCAAGCCCCGCATCCATGCCGAGAATATGAAACAGCGTTTCATTCGGCAGCGTTTCTTGCGTTAATTGCTGGCGGAAGTATCCGCGATAGTCGGAGCCGAAGGTCTTGTGGAGACTCGAGTGCTGTAATCGGTTGAAGATCCTCTTGATCGTTTTGATGCCGACGTTCTTCGACGTTCCGATCGTCACGTTTCCGAGATTCGTAAGACTCAACCCATCGGCTATGTTGAGCGGTGCGGATACGAGAATCTTTGGTATCGGTTTTCCGTGTTCGTCGCGAATTTCGTCGAGCATTCCGGCGAAAATGCGATCGCTCTTGGGAGGATGAATGTTCCCTCCGCTGTGTTTTTGACTGTCATTGAACGGGATGACTATGGCAGGCAGTCCGCGGTTGGCATATTCCTCCCGAAGTCTCCTGACTGTCGCTTCGATGCTGTCCGGCGCCACGACCACGACGCTGTTGCATTCGTACGGTTGCGGTCGCTTGATTGCTTTCGGCATTTCCATGTCGGTGAAGTGGCGCTTGATCATCTGTTCCAATCCTTGGACGCTGTCCGAGGGATAGAGAGGTTCTGAGACTCCCGGGAAGACGTCGACACCGACATCGGGCAGGACGCCGGCTTCGATGGCTTCTTCAGTGCTGAGTAGGAGGGAGTAACGATTGGCATACGGTCGGCTGTCGATGCCGTTCGTCACGCGGAGAGCTGTTGCCATACACACAATCGCTGCATCCCTCTTCTTTTTTCTGATTTTATCAATAGCTTCCTGGAAGGCAGTCGTTGCGTTTCTACCTTCGTCTATCAGAATGAGACCGGTGTTTTCGAGCACTTGATGCAGGCTTTTCTGGCAGGAGAGGATCGAGCGCGCAACCACCATCGCAACGCGTACCTGATGCATTTTCTTCTGTCCGGCAGTTTTCTCGATCAATTGATCGGCGTTGCTTTCGCCGCCTTTTCGACTGAGTACCAATCCGTCGCGAATATATTCCGGCGGTATTCCCTTGCCCAAGTCTCCCGAAAATCCGAATGTACCTTCGTCGTACGCTATGTCGCGCTGCGACAGCGGCAGAACCATTTGTCCGCCGTCGATGTCGTCGATCAGCGCACCTTGGGAGCAGAGAAGTCTTGCGGTCATCGCAAGTCCGGCTTCAAATGCGGAGTCGTCACCCGAGTGTTTCTCTCTTCCTCGAAACATGACTGTGAGTATTCTTTCTTTCGCTTCTTCAAGAGTTCGAATGCGTTCGAGACGAAGTTTCCTCCAGTCTTCTTTTTTCCATTGCGATTTCACTTCTTTGCTGAAGACCGATTCGAAGTATTGCCATTCCTCATTGATGTCGGCGTAGGTCGGAGGCAATGCCAGACGACGGAGTCGGTCTGCGGGGCTGAACGCTTGTTGTGCAAGCGTGAAGGGTTTATGTGTGGCAAATATTACATTCTCTTGCATGATTCCTCGAATTTGAAGGCGAGTCGCGGCATGCATGATGATACCCAGAACCAATGTCTTTCCGGTTCCAGGAGCATTCTCGATAAGGAACGAACTTCCATCTTCAATGAGTGCCATCACGAGCCACTTGAGTTGCCCCAATTGATGAGGATAGAGAACTTTGTCTCCGAAACGTCCCTTATTTCCTTCGATTTCGGTGATGATCGATGCGAGTTCGAGCGCAAGTTCGCGAGCGAGAACAGGTCGATTGAAATACTGGCGAAAGCATTTCAGAGGATCTTCAGGCGGCCAGCTGCTGTCTTCATTGCTTTTCTTACTGAAAATTTGATTGAGCTGCCGTCTCCAGTCCTTGAGCAATGTTACGAATTCCTCAGCAAGCACTGTTCCATTATTGACAATCAGTCTCGGGCGGTCGGGGACAAAGATGGATGATGGTGATTCCATGGGAAGTCCTCGATCAGGGTAAAGGGGGAGATGGTATCCCAAAGCCAGTTATTACGGAAGAATCTTCTGTACAAAGAAAAAAGGGCTCTGAGCCCTCTTTCCAATCAAAATTTTCATGAAGATTACCCGCACCCGCTGGTTGCTCCGCAATCCATACAGAGCTCACACGAGCCATTCCTCTTCATCTTGGTTGATCCGCAGCCGCCGCACATCGAACCCGTGTATCCCTGCAATTTGGCTTGTTCTAGGGCTGAAGGACTCGGGAGATTGTCAGAGGCGGTCGCAATTTCAGGGGCGATTTGGGTCATGCCTTCGTCGACAACTGGCAAGCTCATCGCAAATGCGTCTTTGCTCTTCGTGCCTTCGGAATAGGCGCGTTCGACGAGGTCTTTGTTATGGAATTTCATCGCTTGCTGCTTGGTGAGGAACTTGAGGGCGAGCCAACGACCGAGGTAGTCCATGAGACTTTTCACCATCGGGATTTCGCGGTTCGTTGTCATACCCATGGGCTCGAAGCGAGTATGGACGAGTTTCTCACAGAGGACTTCGAGTGGGACTCCGTACTGCAAGTTCATCGACAGCGAGAGTGCCAGCGTGTCCATCACACCCGAGAGAGTGGAACCTTCTTTGCTCATCTTGATGAAGATCTCACCCGGCTTTCCATCTTCGTACATGCCCGCATGGATGTAGCCTTCATGACCGGCAACGGAGAACTTATGGGTTATGCTGAGGCGTTCATCGGGAAGTTTTCTTCTCCGGGGAACTTCTTTGATGACGATTTTTTCGATGATTTGCGTTTCCGTCTTCGCCTCTTCTTTTTTATCGTCAGATTTATTGCTGAGTGCTTGGCTCATCTTGCTGCCGTCCCTGTAGAGCGCGTTTGCTTTCACGCCGAGCTTCCACGAGAGGAAGTAGGCATTCTTGAAGTCCTCGATGGTGGCTTCGCTTGGGAGGTTGATCGTCTTGCTGATCGCACCTGAGATGAAGGGCTGTGCAGCCGCCATCATGCGGATGTGTCCTTCTGCGCTGATGTACCGCTTTCCGAGGACGCCGCACTTACTGGCACAGTCGAAGACAGCGAGATGCTCCGGTAACATCCCGGGAGCGCCTTCCGGAGTCATGTTGCCGCAGACGTGGATATTGGCTTCGTCGATCTCCTGCTGCGTGAAGCCGAGACCTCTGAGGACATCGAAATTGAAATCATTGATTTGTTCTTCCGTGAATTTGAGTCGCTTCATCGTCTCGTCTCCGAGCACCCACTTGTTGAAGGCGAATTTCATCTCGAAGACCGAAGAAAGATTCTTCTCAACGTTCGCGATGTCGGCATCGTCGAAGCCTTTGGCTTTCAAGCTCGCGCGGTTGATGTGCGGAGCACCTTCGAGAGTCAGTGTTCCCATCACGTAATTCATGATGTCTTTCACTTGATCTGATGTGTAACCGAGCGCATCGAGTGCGGGCTTCACCGATTGGTTTGCGATTTTCATGTAGCCGCCACCCGCGAGCTTCTTGAACTTCACGATCGCAAAATCCGGTTCGATACCCGTGGTGTCGCAGTCCATGAGGAGACCGATGGTGCCAGTGGGCGCGATGACGGTTGTTTGAGCATTGCGGTAACCGTGCTTCTCACCCAGGGCGAGGGCGCGGTCCCAGCATTCTTTTGCTGCTCTCAGGATTTCAGAAGGACACAGTTTCTGATCAATGCCGACCGGTTTCACTGCCAGCGCTTCGTACTCGCTGTCCGGGGCATTGTAGGCGGCTCTCCGATGATTTCTGATGACTTTGAGCATGTGCTGTTCGTTCGGTTCGTAGCCGGGGAATGTGCCCAGGCACTCCGCCATTTCGGCGGATGTCGCGTAGCTTTCGCCCGTGAGGATTGCCGTAATGCCGCCGCACATCGCCCGACCCAGTTCACTGTCGTAGGGGATTCCCATCTGCATCAGCATCGCGCCGATATTGGCATACCCTAAGCCCAGTGTTCTGAATTTGTAGCTGAGCTCTGCGATTTCTTTGCTTGGAAACTGTGCCATCAGCACCGAGATTTCGAGAACAATCGTCCAGAGACGGACTGCGTGACGGAAAGATTCCGTATCAAATTCCTGTTTACCATTGCTGCCAACTTTGGTGAAGTGAAGCAAGTTGCAGGAGGCAAGGTTGCACGCGGTGTTGTCCAGGAACATGTACTCGCTGCAGGGATTGCTCGCATTGATGCGACCGTCTTCGGGGCACGTGTGCCAGTCATTGATGGTCGTGTCGTACTGCACACCCGGGTCGGCGCATGCCCAGGCGGCGTAACTGACCTGATCCCAGAGGTCTCTGGCTTTCATCGTTTTGCACGGCTTTGCTTGTCTTCCTTCGGCTTTTGCCTTCTTCCTCTCGGTGCGCCAGTAGAGATTCCAGTCGCCGTTGTCTTCGAGTGACTTGAAGAACTCGTGAGCCACTCGCACAGAGTTATTCGAGTTCTGTCCAGAAACCGTCGAGTAGGCTTCGCCGTTGAAGTCCGTGTCGTAACCGGACTTGGCGAGTGCCGCGACTTTCTTTTCTTCGTTCACTTTCCAGTTGATGAAGTCCTCGATATCCGGATGGTCGAGATCGAGACACACCATCTTTGCGGCCCTCCTGGTTGTGCCGCCGGATTTGATCGCACCTGCTGCGCGGTCTCCGATTTTGAGGAAGCTCATGAGCCCTGAGCTCTTGCCACCCTGCGACAGCGGTTCGCCATCACCGCGCAAATTACTGAAGTTCGTTCCCGTCCCGGAGCCATACTTGAAGAGTCTTGCTTCTCTGACCCACAGATCCATGATCCCTCCTTCGTTGACCATATCGTCGGCGACACTCTGGATGAAGCAGGCATGAGGCTGCGGGTGCGTGTAGGCATCCGTGCTCTTCTGGATATCCCCTGTCGTCGGATCGCAGTAGTAGTGGCCTTGCGCCGGTCCTGTGATGTTGTAGGCATAGTGGATGCCCGTGTTGAACCACTGAGGACTGTTCGGTGCGGCCATCTGGTGAATGAGCATGTACTTCAGTTCGTCTTCGAAGGTCTGTGCGTCCTGAGTGGTTGCGAAATATCCGTGCTGTTCTCCCCACCATCTCCAACAACCCGCAAGACGGCGGACGACTTGTTTCACCGATCTTTCGGGTCCGGTGATGACGTTTCCGTCTTTGTCCTTGATCCTGTTACCCTTCTCATCAAATTGTGGAACGCCTGCTTTGCGGAAGTATTTGCTCACGACGATATCGGTTGCCACTTGGCTCCAATCGGCCGGGACTTCCGCGTCTTTCATTTCAAAAACGACGGAACCGTTCGTGTTGCTGATACGGCTTGTCCTGCGATCGTACTTTACGGCATCGAGCGGATCCGACCCCGGGGTCGTGAAGCGACGTTCGATCACCATTCCTTTTCTGGATTTGCCGTCCTGCACCTGCTTCAATGATTTTTTCTTCGCGTATTTCAACGCCTCCGAAGCAGAAGCGAGCGGGATGTCTTTCGCAGTCGAAGAAACGGGAGCATGCGGATTCATGATGTGGAGGGGGAACACAAGATGTAGTGGGTGAGATGACCTCACTGCCACAACATCTGCGCATTCTACGCATTGGCAACAACCGCTCAAGAGCTTTTATCATTTCTCTGTTGACGGAGGAACCGATACAATTCATACGATACTGATGATCAATATTCTCATCCTCGTCGCAGGCACGAACGAACCGAGTAACAGCAATGTTCTTGCCGATGCTATGGAGGAGGGAATGCGATCAGTTTCTGACGTGAGTGTGGTTAAGTTCAGGCTGAAGGATCTACAGATTCGGCACTTTGGACTCGAGTGTTACGGACCGAATTGCCCGATCGATGATTTTGAGAAAGTAAAAAAAGAGATTCTTGCCGCCGATGGAGTTATTATCGCCACTCCGATCTGGAACTTCAGCGTGCCCGCGCACCTTAAAAATCTCATCGATCGCATGGGGGCGTTCGGTTTGGACTCCGAGTCACATTCCATGGGTATGCTGCACGGCAAACCATTTTTTCTACTCTTCACAGGCGGAACCCCCTTGGCAGCGTGGGCGTTGATGAAGCAGACGAGCAGTCACATTCCCGTCAGCCTGCAGTATTTCGGTGCTTCGATTCTCGGTACGCACTTCGAGCTGCGGTGCACGTTGGGAAAGGGCATTTTTGGTCTCGTGGTCGATAAGCGTCCAAAGAGTCTCGAGGCTGTGAAACGGAAGGGAATCGCTTTTGCGAAGGCCGTGCAAATCTTTCAGAGGACCGGCAGATTGCCTCTTAGACATCGTTTGATGCAGAAGTTTGTGCAGATGGCACAAAGGGTGAAGAAAGGGCTTGGGATATAGCCTCAGGATGCAATATGTGCTGTTTCCAGCATAACTTGCAATAATTTACAAATATAGTATAATAGTATAAATACATTCCCTGTACAGCTGCATGAAAAAGCTTCTGCATTCAAAAAAGGCACATCATTGGTTTCTCCGTAGTAGCCTGATTGTGGTTTTTTCGATCGTGCTCATCGATACGCTTTCGTTTACGCTCGAGCGTTCCATTCCCTTCCATCGAGGAGCTCCGACGTTCACCGTCTGCCATGCCGTGTCGAAGAACGGAGAAGGGGAGCGATACTTTTGCAGTAACGATGGTTGCTACTCCGACGAGGATGAGGAGATGACGGTTGTCGGTGCATTCGAAGACGGCAATACGTGCGCGGGCATTGCGGAGAACCTCAGTCACTAGGATCGGTGTTCCAGAATATCCGGCCAGGGCATCAAAGGGATTTCCGGGGATTCGCGTTCGGTTTCGAGCGCCTCGATGATGCGCTTGGCGAGTTGCACGTTGGTGATGAGGGGGATGCTTCTGTCCGTTGCGATGCGACGGATAAAATAGCCGTCTGTTTTTTCCGTTGAGCTCGTGTGTTGCGGGATGTTGATGACGAAGTCGATTCTTCGATTCTCCAAGTATTCTTTGATGTTCGGGCTCCTCGGTTCCGAGAGTTTATGCAGGTGTACGCTCGGGATATTCCGAGAGGTGAGAAACTCGTGCGTTCGGTGAGTGCAGAAGAATGCGAACCCGAGTCGTGCGAGCGTTTCGATGGACGGGAGCAGTTCGATCTTGTCCTCGAGTTTTCCTATCGTCAGCAGAATGTTCTTCCTCGGAATCTGGAATCCGATCGCACGCAGAGAGAGGAGCAACGCCTGTTCGAGATTCAGACCGAAGCAAGCGACTTCCCCCGTGCTCGCCATCTCGACACCGAGTCTCGGGTCGGCTCCCTTCAGTCTCGAGAAGCTGAATTGTGCAGCTTTGACTCCGACGTGATCCAGGTCAAGTGTCTGATACCGGATGTTTTCGGGAGCGCGCTTGAGAAGTGCCTGTGTCGCCAAGGTCGCGAAGTTCACGCCTGTCACTTTGCTTGCAAACGGAAAGCTTCGGCTCGCTCGAAGATTGCATTCGATGACTTTGAGGCGATTATTCTTCGCGAGGAACTGGATGTTAAACGGCCCGGAAATCTTGAGTCCCAGTGCGATTTTCTTGGCAATTGTTTTAATTCTTCTGAATGTTTCGATATTCACGCGCTGCGGCGGAAGAACAATCGTAGCGTCGCCCGAATGTACACCCGCATTCTCGATGTGTTCGCCGATGGCATACAAAAGCAGTTTGCCGTTCTGCGCGACGCCATCGAATTCAATCTCCTTCGCGCCGACTTCGAATTTCGAGATCACCACGGGCGCGTCTTTCGAGACGTCGGTTGCCGCTTCGAGATATTCCTTCAAGTCTTCCTCGTTATGGACGACGGTCATGGCGGCACCCGACAGCACGTAACTCGGCCTCACGATCACGGGGAATCCCGCTTTCTTCGAGAATTGCTTTGCGGAAGCGAGATCCGAAAATTCTTTCCACTCGGGCTGGTCGACATCGATGGTGTCCAGGAGTGCGCTGAACTTGTGGCGATCTTCGGCTCGGTCGATGTCGCTCGGATCCGTTCCGAGAATCGGCACGCCTTCTTTCGCAAGTTTCAGCGCTAGCGAATTGGGGATCTGCCCGCCCATCGACACCACGACGCCGGCGGGTTTGAGGAACCGCACGATGTCCATCACGCGCTCCAAACTGAGTTCATCGAAAAAGAGCTGATCGCATTCGTCGTAATCGGTGCTGACGGTCTCGGGGTTGCTGTTGATCATTGTGACTTCGAATCCTTGTGCCATCAGCTCGCGGACTGCTTGCACGCAGCACCAGTCGAATTCCACGGAGGATCCGATGGAGTACGGTCCGCCACCGAGGACGATCACGCGTTCCGTCGGCAGAATGCTCGGCTGCCTTCCTGTCATCGATTTCGGTTCAGGAAGAACAGCAAAGCTCACATCGGATGCATCGGC
This sequence comes from Candidatus Peribacteria bacterium, assembly GCA_009691405.1. GTDB lineage: Bacteria > Patescibacteriota > Gracilibacteria > Peribacterales > Peribacteraceae > SICN01. The sequence goes on from SICN01000020.1 coordinate 12,382, forward strand.
GTTGTATGTGCAGAAGAGGTAGTTGGTTTGCGCCGGGAATTCGCCGGCCAGCGTGTCGATTTGCTTGATGAATGGCGTGATGCCTGCGGCTAGGCGAGTGTCCGTGATCTCTTCGGTCTTGTTGTCTCTGATGAGTGCGATCGATTTGTCCGAGAATCCTGCGCGCTTGCATCGCATCAGAAGATCCGTGCCCAGTGTTTGCGATTTTGTCTTAAAGAGTTCGTGTCGGAGCTCGGCACATGCTTTGATGCGTTCCAGAAACCATCGGTCGATGCCGGTGAGAATGTTGATCTCTTCCGTCGACCACTCACTGGCGAGTGCTTCCGCTACGGCGAAGATGCGCTGAGGGCTTGGGTTTTTCATCTCGTTCTTGAGTTCCTTCTTCACGAATTTCATCGGACTCGGATACAGACCGTCCGCTCCCGTATTGAGCATGCGAATCGCTTTCTGCATCGCTTCCTCGAAGGATCGTCCGAGTGCCATCACTTCGCCGACCGATTTCATCTCAGTCGAAATTTCTTCCGTGACGAAGCTGAATTTCTTCAGATCCCAGCGTGGCATTTTGATGGCAACGTAATCGAGCGAAGGTTCGAAGTCGGCACACGTCACTTTTGTGATGGAATTCCTAATGTCAGGCAGTGCGTACCCAAGCGCCAGTTTCGCAGCGACCCATGCAAGCGGATATCCGGTCGCTTTGGAGGCGAGAGCCGAACTGCGACTGAGCCTGGCATTCACTTCGATGACGCGGTAGGTTCTGCTCTTCGGATGCAGTGCGTACTGAATGTTGCATTCTCCGATGATCCCAAGATGTCGAATGACCTTGAGCGCGATCGATCGAAGCATTTGGTAATCCTCGTTATCCAGCGTTTGGCTTGGTGCCACGACGATCGATTCGCCGGTGTGGATGCCAAGCGGATCGATGTTCTCCATATTACAGACCGTGATGCAGTTGTCCTCGCAGTCCCTGACCACTTCGTACTCGATTTCTTTCCAGCCCGTCAGGTCTTCTTCGACCAGGACCTGTGGAGATTCGACGAATGCGATCCGGAGAATTTCTTCCGCTTTCTCTTTTGTTCCTGCTCTCCCGCTTCCTTTGCCACCGAGTGCGAATGCAGCGCGGATCATGACGGGAAGACCGATCTTGTCCAAGGCTTCGCGTGCCTGTTCGATCTTGTCGCAGGCGATCGATCTCGGAACGGAGACGCCGATGCTTTGGAGCTCGTGATTGAAGAGGGCTCTGTCTTCGGTCTTTCGTATGGCATCGACCGATGTGCCGAGTACTTCGATGTTGTATTTCTTCAGAATTCCCATTTCCTCCAATTTCACGCCGCAGTTCAATGCCGTCTGTCCTCCGAAGCTGAGGGCGATCGCTTCGGGTTTTTCTTCCTTGATCACCTGCTCCACAAACTCCGGAAGAATCGGGAGGAAGTACACACGATCGGCAAGACCCCAGCTTGTTTGGTTTGTCGCAATGTTCGGATTGATGAGCACCACGCGCTTTCCTTCTTCCTTAAATGCTTTGATTGCTTGGCTTCCCGAGTAGTCGAATTCTCCAGCTTCCCCGATCTTCAGTGCACCGGAACCTAGTAAGAGGATTGTCTTGATGTGTGAGCTTTGCGCAATAAAACTGCTCTCCCCGCCCCTAAGGGGCACGGGAGTGCCACTGATTCTCTCGATTGTCATGTCTGCGCGATGGTAGCGAAGACGGTCAGCGAAGACAAATAGAGTTATGCTTCTTTGTCTTTCGCTTTATCCCAAAGTTCGATCGAGTGTTTTAAAATATTCTCTTCCGCTCTCCGTAATGAGGTATCCAAGTACGTGCGAGTGAGGATTCAATTCGATGAATCCTGCAAAAAACAGCTTTCGCAGTCCCGTTGTTATTCCATCTGTCTCAACTCCGATTCTTTTCTGAATCTCCACTCCTTTCATCGGGGAGTTTGCGTCTTTCAATATTCGCAGAATGGAATGATAAACAAAACTTCTTTGAAGCATTAAAACCGCAAGTGTCGGAGTCTCCGCCATGAAATCAGGTAATTCAAATTCAGTTCCCGGACTTGCATTTTCGCTTCTGGGAGTTGGAATCAGTACTTCTGTCTTGTCTGATACATCCACACCTTCGAACGTGGTTTCGTCATTGCTTGGTACATCTGGGCTGTCACCGCTGCCAGTGTCTAGTTTCTTGCCTTCATTCTTGTCACCTTCATTCATATTTTTATTATACTATAAAAATAAAATAAAGCAATTAATGAGTATGCAAAGTTTCTCATACAAGACATCCAGACTTTTTGTTGTCTGTATGCGTGAAAAGAGGCTTCTTCTGTGGTATACTATTCAGATTTATTTCAAAAAACCAACACACACATCCATGTACATCGAATACGAAAAATTCCGTATCTATCCTGCGGCAGTCATCGTCACATCGATGATTGGATCGCTTTTCTCTCCTGTCTATGCTTCGGATGCGCCACGAACGCAGGATTTCGTCGTGACGGCGTACTACTCTCCACTGCCGAATCAGTCTGCATACTTCAGAGGAAATTATGAAGACGAAATCACGTTCAATGGTCTTGGCATCAGGGGAGCGGACGGAACCGGCGTGTATGCAGGCATGATCGCAGCTCCGTCTTCCTATGCCTTTGGTACAAGAATCGAACTGGAAGGCTTTGGTGTCGGCACGGTGCATGATCGCGGAGGAAGAATCGTCGAGTGGGGAGATGATCTCCATCGCATTGATCTTTGGATGGGAAAAGGTGAAGAAGGATTGGCTCGCGCTCTGGCATGGGGAACGAGGCGAGTCGCAGGAACCGTCTATCCGCTTGCGATCGAGCAAATGCCGCAGGAGAATTTTTCTCTGGATTCTTTCCCGGCAGATAAGGCGATTCTTGCAACGCTTCCGAAAATGGACTCGTTCATTCTTCTTACGCAGGCTGCGTTTGGGGATATCGGTCCTGCGCCGCGTCTTCTCCAGTCCACATTGAGAGAGCTCGGATACTTCAACGAAAAGCCGACCGGTGAATTTGGTCCCAGAACCCAAAACGCACTCAAGGATTTCTTGTCCGATGCGGGTATCGAAGAGGACGGAAGTGCTGTGAATGAAGCGATTGCTGCGGCACTTACGGTTGCTCTTGGCATCAAGAGTGAAAATTTACCTGATCTTGCAATAGGGCTTCGACGCGGTCACAGAGGGAATGACATTCGTCAGGCGCAGAAATTGCTTCGGTTCCTCGGGTATTACCGCGGTCGAACCGATGGCATCTTCTCGTCCTCTTTTCGCGATGCCGTGGCAGCATTCCAAATCCAAAAGGGCTTGATCGCTAGTAGCTCAGATACCGCTGCAGGACGGATCGGACCCGTGACGCAGACGAAAATTCTTACTGCATGGAAGATGAAGGTCGTCAGTATGAAATCTCCGGCATTGCTTCTTAAAATGCGTATTGCTTCCGGCGTGCAATCAGGCGGCTGGCTGCCTGCAAAGGTGCTTGCCATGGGTGACCGTGGAAAAGATGTGAAGCTTCTCCAGTCGTTTCTGAAGAATGCAGGGTATCTCGCGTCTTCGGACATCACGGGAACATTCGGCGAGAGAACGAGGCAGGCACTCCTCACGTATCAGTTCGACAGCAAGATCGTGAGCTCGAACACCTCGCGCGGTGCCGGTGTCTTCGGACCTGCGACGAAAGCGGCAGCAGTGAAAGACATCGTTGCAGCAAGGTGGGAAGAGGTGAGGGCGAATGGGAATCCTGCGCTCTAACTTCTCGAAGTATTTTTGGAGTCGTTTGTCTGCAGCTAACAGTCTCCTATGTTTCTGAAGCATTTG